>JAJFIO010000277.1 GCA_021774915.1 Alphaproteobacteria bacterium | reverse complement strand
TCATTTCCTCTAACAGGTATTGAATCCGCGTTTCACACCATGTGACGGCACGGTCGGTTTAGCGCTCACACTGTAAGGGGATAACTAAGCTAATCGGCGTACCGGCTATTAAAGTAACACAAAACAAATGCAAAACGTATGAAAGATATGTAGCGGATATCCTCTAGAAGTCAATGACCCGAGAGGTCCATCGAGGATACCTGACATCCACATACCAACGCCACGCCTACCCGTCATAAAAGTAGAATAATCTATTAAAACAACAACCTAACGGTAAAGTCTGCAAAATAAGGATTAAAGAAATAGAGGTAATAAATTTGAAAAATTTTTTCGATTTTCGGGATCATTCCCTTGGCGCACGATATAAAAATTACGACATTTTGAAAATCTCAAGCCCTAGATGTTGGCATGCATCACAAGCTTGCACTGTTCCGGAAACCCTGGCGTCTGAGCTTCAACCCCAGTTTCCGCAATTGGCCAATGAAGGCGGACGACGAATGGTCAAGAACATTTCCATATTATTCAATACCAACGCCGGTGCATATGAGAGTGGCCCCCATATCGCGACAGTCAGGACTTCCACCGGGAGTTTTGAACCAGCCGTTCAATATATTTCATAACTGAATGATTCTTATGCCGAATTAGCCTTCTTGTGGCATGGAAAATGGGAATAACATAGATAATGGGAGTTAAGCGCCTTCAATTTCACGCTACGCTCCATTTTCAGGTAGACTAAGGGCTGGATAGGTAGACAGAAACATATTGCGAAAGCCAGAACGATGAGAAAATTCTTGATTTTACTCGGGTTGGGTATCATCACCTCTAGCGTTGCGCAAGCGAACCAGATCGATACATGTACGACTTTTGCGGATGAACCGCCTGGTGTTCGAGATCAGTTATTGTGTGCAAAAGAGGAACAACACGCACAGGAGTTGGGTCTACCCGCATTAAACGAACAGACGGTTCTCTCACTAAATGATTTATACGACCTTGGATGGTCGCTGCTTACGGTGCAACGCTTCAAGAATGCCAGCGAGAATTATGTTTATCGTGTCTATATCGTGCGCGAAGAATAATTATGCCCGCCCTGATATGCTGATCCCGATCCGAAGCACGAGGATGACATAAGGAGCTATACATGCGTGGTCTGATAATAAGTATTTTGTCGGTTCTTCTTACACCACCAGCCTTTGCAGACGAGCAAGCAGAGGGACTGACTGCCAAAGATATTGTATCGCGTGCTTATGTGGAGGCTGGGGGAGATGCTTGGCTGAAAGCCAAGACTATGCATCTGAAGGGTATTGCGGACTTTTACCGTGGCGGGGTTTATGGCCCGGGCACACGGGCTGATGGCTATGAGATGTGGCGTGTTTATCCGGATGAAGGGGGCGCAGCCCATATGGCCAACGGCAAGTTCAGGCTTGATTCTAGCATTCAAGGTAAAATCATGTTTCAAACGGCCTTTGATGGTATGCGCTCTTACACACAAGATGGTCTGGTACCAGAAGAGAAGCAACAGACCACGCAGCAAAATAGCGGATTTGGCTTCGGTGCCTTTCGCAAAGCGTTGTTAGAGAGCTATACGGTGACGCGGCTTACAGATCAAAAGATCGAAGCGCACCCTGTCTATATGTTGAAAGTTACCGATCCGAACGGGCAGGATACTCTCTTTGGCGTGGATATAGATGACTTTAGTATACGGAGCGTACATTTTGATACGCCGAGCGGATGGCATAAGCGTATCTATTCGGACTTTATGTGGTCCGACAATCCACGTTTTCGTCAAGCTGGGCGCGTACGGCATTATTATGACGGGGTCATGACCGTTGATATTGATTGGCAACAATTTTGGGTCAACGAAGAATTTTCCGAAAATCACTTTGCAATAGAGGAGCAAGCTGAGTGACGCTTAATCTCACCAGATGAGGCATAGTTTGCGCCAATTAATGGAGATAACTTCCAAGACCCTTCTTTGCATTCAAAGGACGCACCCACCGCGCCAAAAGAAGGGCGCCCAAAAGAGCAACGAAGATACCGGTAAATGCTCCCGCATAAGAACCTGTGGTGTCAAAAACATAAGCGGCTATCAGGGGGCCTGCCCCTGCGCCTAAGGCTTCCATCACACTCACGGTGCCGCCAATGCGTCCCACCGCCAGCAGACCAAAGGATTTTATAACAAGATAATTATACAAGGTGTACATACCGCCCCAGCCAAGCGCTACCATCACAATGCCGAACCAAACCAAGGAAAGTTGCATGCTGGAAAGGGCAGCGACACCAATGGCCATAATCACCATGTTGACAGGAAAAAGTCTGTAAGGACTGATACGGTCGGACATAAACCCGGACAACAACTTGCCCATAAAAGCCACACCAAACAGAACAGACAGAGCCGTGGCAGCCATGGATTCAGAAGTGCCCAAATCGCGCATAAACAAATACAAATTGGAGATGATCGCCAAGATGGAGCCATAGGTAATGAAGCCGGACAGCGCGATACCCCAGAACGCGGAAGTCTTTAGCGCTTCCAGTACGTCCATGCCGTGATCTTCAGGCGCTAAATCAGTACTATCTTTAGCCGGTCCACCCTTTGTCACCATCACAATGATAGCTAAGACAAACACAAGTGGGATCATCGCCTCTACTTGAAAGGCGCCGCGCCACCCAGTCGTGACCAACATATACGCGCCAAACTGAGTGAATATAATCCCCCCCAAACTGGTCCCCGCCAAGGTAATGCCCACAGCAAGGCCACGCCTTTCACTGAAATGGCGTGAAACCAAAATGACCATAGCCATGGTGCCGGCGAGACTGTGTGAAAAGGCAAAGACGCCGTGCAGCACATAAATATTGCTGAGAGACTGCGTCATAGAATAAACGAACAACCCACACGTCAGGAGCAAAAGACCAACGATGGCACAGCGTTTCACACCGAAGCGGTCAATGGCATAGCCTCCAAGCGGCATAAAAAGCGCCGCTCCCCAAAAACTCACCGCATCACGAATTTTCAGCTCTGTTCGCGACCAGCCAAATTCATTAATGAGAGCTTCATCAAATACCGTAATCCCGGTAGTCGTCATGCCATTCGTGGCGGCGACAATTCCCATAGCTAAAAGAGCTATGGGCCAGAGTGATAAAGATGGAAATGGAATAGAAAACCGCACTGTAATGCGCCGCCACCTGTTATTTAGGATTTTTTTTCATCATGGGTAACATCCGGCGGAGGATATCATCTTTCAAATAGAATTGGTGATAAATCGCGGCAAGGACATGCAGTTACAACACGCCACTGCCAACCCACCAACAGATAGGGTGAATTTGTTTTTGGAAGGAGAACGTACTATAGGGCGGATCAAACGACCTCAGAAAACCTAATTCCGGTACATCGAAAGCAAAAAAGTTAATGGCCACCGGAAATTGTTCACTACCGATCACACTGGACGTCGCCCACCCCGAAAGAGGAAACACAAACATCAAAATGTAAAGAGTGACGTGGATCGCCTTTGCAAGAATTTTCTGATACACGACCACGGCCCTTGGCATGTCCGGCGTCGTATTAGACAAGCGCCATGACAGCCGAAACACGGCAAAGATCAACAATATAAATCCTGTGGTGTGATGAATAATTTCAAGCCACAAAAGCAAGGTATCATCACCCGTTAATTGTGCTTGCGGCGCCTCTTCCGCCAGCCAAAAACCCAAATAAATTTCTGCCGCCACCAGCACAACAAATAGCCAGTGAATTGATTTTGAGACTTGGCCCCAACTGGTTTTTGTGTCTGCTAACATTCCAACGCTCATCAACTGCTTTCCAGTCAAAGTGACAATTGGGTGGCTCCCAGGGCGAGTTGCAAGCGCCGGAATCAAACCCACGACGACGCAATACCCATTCCCAGAGATTTATCTATCAGCCCTCTCCTAGGGCGCGCTGACGATAGAATTCTTGCATCTCTTTGAATTGCGCAAGAGTACCTTCATGGTGTGCGCCGCCGCTTTCCAAACGATTGACAAAAACGCCGAAGGCGCGCTTACCGTTTTCGTCGTAGAACGCAACCTGTCTGCTCACACCGCCGTTCCTTGACGGCTCTTCAACGATGTAGATGGCCTTGATGTTGTCAGGCCGGAAATGACCGCTCAGTCCATAGCCCTCAATATCATCCAGGTTAAAAAACCTTGCCCATAAGAACCCGTGGGAATTCTTGAGCCCACTTCAACAACAGAGCCGGCGGCGACGGTAATGAAGAGTGGATTTTCCCACTTGGTCAGTTTTTCCCATACCTCATCAAACTTATCAGCCGAAATGGGAACGCGATATTTTGCCACCAATTCTTTGACAACATCTTCCTCAGACGCGCCGGTAGCCTCAGCAAGTCATGCGGGACTTTGCCCGGGATTTTTTTTAATCACCGCAGCAATGCTCTCTGATTGCGCGTTCGCAAATGTTGCTGGCACGGCCAACAGTATAAAGGTCAATAAGTAGTATTTGGAAATATTACGCATTTTCTTCTCCTCGATCATCGAACAATAAATAGCGGGGGTTAATCTGCCGCCAATCTACGCAATTGGGTAGCCCATTCATCCGGTTTGGCCGTTTTAAAATTGATAACTTCAAACGTCTTGTTGCGCGCATCTGGATTAGCAAGACATTCAATCAATACGGAGGCAATATCCTCGTAGGTGATTTCGCCTCCGAGCCCCAGATCCCCCTGGGTCAAGAGAAGGCCGGTGCCAGAATCATGAATTTCACGCAATCCTCCAGGCCGCACCACGGTGTAGCTCAATCCGCTGTTACGTAAGTATTCCTCACTTTTAAATTTCCAAATAAGCAAATTGTTAAAGTTCACGTTGAGAAAAGCTTCAGGGCCAGATGTGACGCCGCCCGATGACATCAATACAAAATGTTGAATACCTGCCGCCTTGGCGGCATCCACGAGATTCTTGTTGCCGCCATAGTCGATTGTTTCGGTGGATGTTGTCGGGTCTGATTTCCTCGAGCCTATTGCAGAAATCACCAGATCTACGCCATCCATAGCGCGCGCCAGTGAGGCCTCATCGGTTACATCGGCAACGATCCAGTTATAGTCTTCGCCTAACAATTCTTGGGCGCGGGTTAAATTACGTGTCATGGCGAGAACCGTAAAGCCCGTACCCTTAAGTTGCGCGATGATACGCCTGCCAGTCTGCCCCGTAGCGCCGGCAACTAACACCGTGCCTTGAGACAAATCCGGCGCTTCACCCTTATCCCCCATTGCTTGTGTCGAAGTGGGCTGAACAAATATGCCTAACACACTCGCTAAAGTCGCACCTAAAAACAATCTCTTGGAACAAAGCATTGTTACTAATTCCTCCGCCTAAGCAGGACTTGCAATATATATGCTGCCGGTCTCATGATCCGCGCTTAGTAATGAAGTGAAGTTTCCTGCGTGATCAGCATTATTGGCAAACAGGAGCGCGCGCAGTAATGAGTTCGACGACCGCATCAAATTTGGCAATCTCAGCATCACCGCCCTCACCGGTCATGAATGCTCCGAATACCGACGCGCCATCTTGGTCATAAAATAGAATACCACGCGAGACAGTGTCACCTTCTGCGGGAAGTGCAACGGCCGTGATGGATGCATAAAGGTCGGGATGCAGATGCCCGCGCAATGGTTGCTCATAGGCAACGTTAAAATAATCACTGGTTTCCGAGGCTTTTCCAGGACCGACACCGCTGGCAATTTCGAAAACATTCGCGCCCTTCATAATAAGAAAAGTGACCGGTGCCCACGTATTCATCATGGCCCACACCTCAGGGAACGCGGCCGCTCCTGTCGAAGCTGATTGACCTGCCGCCAGACCGCTCACAACGACAGCCCAGGCATACTCAGCTTGCTGGCTGCGATCGTCGGCATGGCGCCCGCATTAGCATTGTAGAATTCCTGAATCTGTTGCGCCTGTTCCGGGGAGGCACACATTCCGTTCGTCGCGTCGAAACTAGACGACAATGCCGCGACGGGACCTGTCGACAACACAATACTGAATACTATTGCAATATTTCCAATCAATGATTTACCCATTTAACTTCTTGCTCCTCTAGAATCCAAGACTTGTCGAAAGCAATGTTCAAACAATAGCAATAATGAATAAATCTCCCAAGCAAAAATGAATCGTTCACTATCAGGTGGCTTGAGAAAGTGCCTTTAAAAAATAGGCCGGCGGAAATAATGCCGCCGGCCTTGATTCTCTTCCGAATCTTCGGAAGTTAGTATCTGAGAGTAAGTTCTACGCCCCACTCACGTGGCCGACTTGGAAAAACCTCAAAGCCACGAGGAAAGTACCCTCCAACAAACGTACCTGTGCCGTCAAATCCAAGACCTAACTTGTATTCATCTAGGGTCAGGACTCATTAAATCCACCATATGACGATGGCGGCGATGCAGATTGCGGAGAAGAATGTGTGAGAGCATCGGTCGTATCGGGTTGATATGCGACGCCAGTCCTTAAGACGTCCGAACATATTTTCGACCTTG
>JAJFIO010000276.1 GCA_021774915.1 Alphaproteobacteria bacterium | reverse complement strand
CAAGGTCGAAAATATGTTCGGACGTCTTAAGGACTGGCGTCGCATATCAACCCGATACGACCGATGCTCTCACACATTCTTCTCCGCAATCTGCATCGCCGCCATCGTCATATGGTGGATTTAATGAGTCCTGACCCTAGGATACATTGACCTGGAGCAAAGAACATTGCAAACAATCGACAACCCGTTCGGCACGAGGATGTCACCCATGTCTTAGGTACAATCTGTTACCTATGTCTCCGGTATGGACCAAGACTGCGTGGTGGGCCCGGTAGGACTCGAACCTACGACCAGACCGTTATGAGCGGCCGGCTCTAACCAACTGAGCTACGGGCCCCCGGAGCAGAAAAGCCCAATGGGTTGCGTGCCTTTCCTATCGCAGCTTTGCGCCGCACTCAAGGGCCTCAAAGACGGCAGCACCTATCGGGTCTGGCTTTGAGCCTCATTCTTGCCTGATTTACCGCCCAGCCTCTCCCTTCTGCGCCAATGGCTGGCCGCCCCACAACCAAAAAAGGCGTTACCCCCATGACTCTCACGCTCAAACTCCCTGATTTGGATTTTAAACCTCTTCTGCTTGCTGGCGGCCTTTGTGCCGCGGCGCTTTTTCTTGCCTCGCCCAGCTGGGGGCAGGAAAATCGCAACGATTTTCGCCGCCAGGTCACTGTATCGGGCCTTGGTGAGGTCCACGCCGTGCCCGACAAAGCCAATGTAAGCGCCGGCGTCATCTCCCTGGGCGACACTGCTGCCCAGGCTTTACAAAAGAACACAACTAACATGCGCGCCGTGTTTGATGCCCTAATCCAGTTGGGCATTGCCGAAAAAGATATCCAGACCTCGAATTTTTCCGTATCCCCGCGCTATGGGCGTTATGAGAAAAGCGATGTACCACCGAAAATTGTCGGCTACCAGGTTTCCAATTCCGTTTCCATCGTGATACGGGATCTTGAGAAACTTGGGGAGGCCCTGGATAGCTTTGTCACCGCAGGCGCCAATAATTTGGGCGGCGTGCAGTTCACTTTCTCCGACCCATCGGCTTTGCAAGTCAAAGCCCGCATTGCTGCGATCGAAGACGCCAAAGCCCGCGCCAAACTCTATGCCGAAACGGCAGGCGCTTCTCTCGGAGAGGTGCTGATTATTCAGGAAAGCTCGGTGCCCCGCCCAATGCCGGTGATGGCCCGCATGGCCAGCTTTGCCGAAGATTCTTCCGTACCCATCGCCGCCGGTGAAGGCACGGTTTCGTCAAGCGTGACGGTCACCTTCGCTCTGAAATAAGGACGGCGCAGCCAAAAACCACAATCGGCGCCCGCGTCGAAATTAAGGGCCGCTGGACTGCACAATACGATTCTCGTCCGACATTAGAATTATGGTCGGTGCGTAGTTACGCGCCTCTTCGGCCCGCACTTGGCCAAAAGCGCAGACAATGATGCGGTCGCCAGGTTCGGCAAGCCGCGCGGCGGCACCGTTGATTCCGAAAACCTTGCTATCACGATCCGCTTCTATGGCGTAGGTCGTAAAGCGCGCACCGTTGGAGATGTTGAGAACGTCCACCTGCTCGTAAGGGAGTATGCCCGCCATATCGAGGATATTACGATCGACGGAAATAGATCCCTCATAGTGAAGGTCCGTTTGCGTTACGACAGCACGGTGGATTTTGGCCTTTAACATTGTCAGCAGCATGACACCACTCCCATCACCTTCAGCATATTCGAGAAACCACTTAATTATCCAAAAAACTGCGCAATTTGCGCGACCGACTCGGGTGTTTGAGTTTGCGCAAGGCCTTGGCCTCGATCTGCCGGATGCGCTCACGGGTGACGGAAAATTGCTGTCCCACTTCTTCCAGCGTATGATCAGTATTCATCCCAATCCCGAAACGCATACGCAGTACGCGCTCTTCACGCGGTGTCAGGCTGGCCAGAACCCGCGTTGTCGTCTCGCGCAAGTTTGACTGAATTGCCGCATCGATCGGCAGGATGGCGTTCTTGTCCTCGATAAAATCGCCAAGCTGACTGTCTTCCTCGTCGCCGATCGGGGTCTCCAATGAAATCGGCTCTTTGGCGATCTTCAAAACCTTGCGAACTTTTTCAAGCGGCATAGCAAGCCGTTCGGATAATTCTTCAGGGGTCGGCTCACGGCCGATTTCATGGAGCATCTGCCGCGAGGTCCGCACCAGCTTGTTGATCGTTTCGATCATGTGGACCGGAATGCGGATCGTGCGCGCCTGATCGGCAATGGACCGGGTGATGGCCTGCCTAATCCACCATGTCGCATAGGTCGAAAATTTATATCCGCGGCGATATTCAAATTTATCGACCGCCTTCATCAGACCGATATTGCCTTCCTGAATAAGATCGAGGAATTGCAGACCTCTATTGGTGTATTTCTTGGCAATGGAAATCACCAGGCGCAGATTGGCTTCCACCATTTCTTTTTTCGCCTGCCGGGCTTCCCGCTCGCCTTTTTGCACCATATGCACAATGCGGCGATACTCTTCGGTCAGCAAACCGGTTTCCCGACCGACCGTCGCCACTTCATCACGCATGTCCTTGATCGCATCGCGTTCGGATTTGCAGAACGATTTCCATCCTGGCCGGGTCAGGCGACTGACACGGCGTAACCAGTTGGGATCCAATTCATTTCCCAGATATTCTTTCAGGAAATCGGTCCGCTTAACATTATGAGAGTCAGCAAGCCGGATGAGCTTACCTTCCGTACGCAACAGACGGCGGTTGATACCATAAAGCTGATCCACCAATTGTTCGATACGGGCATTGTTGAGGTGCAACGTCTTGACGTGAGCGATGATATCGGCACGGAGCTTTTTGTAGCGGCGCTCCTGACTGGGGCTGAGGCTTTCCCCTTTTAAGGTTAAATCAATCTGGATATCTTGAAGTCTACGGAATTTTTTAAAATCAGACGCAATCAGATCCAGCAACTCAGTAATTTGCGGCCGCAGCTCAGCTTCCATGGCAGCAATGGAAAGCGTATTGTCAGCGTCATCCTCATCCTCATCTTCGTCGGTCTGATTTTCTTTGTCTGAGTCTCCTTCCGAAGCGTCTGGCTTGTCTTCTGGTGTTGCCGATTTGTCCGGCGCCGGCGCCGTGTTTGCAGATGAAGCCTGGACTACAGTCCCCGCTTCCTTCGCCGCCAGAGCTTCGCGCTCTTTCTGCAAAGCAAGGATGGAATTGTCAGGCTGGTTTTCCGGTCCACCGCCCAGTGTGGTATCAAGATCGATAATATCGCGCAGTAGAATCCGTCCTTCATTCAACTCATCGCGCCAGACCAGAAGAGCCTCAAAAGTCAATGTGCTCTCATGCAGGCCGCTGATCATCGTGTCCCGGCCAGCTTCGATCCTCTTGGCTATGGCGATTTCGCCTTCGCGCGAGAGCAGTTCCACGCTCCCCATCTCGCGCAAATACATCCGCACCGGATCGTCTGTGCGGTCAACAACGCTCGTGGATGAACTCGAGGTTTTTGCTGGCGCCGGCGCATCTTCTTTTGTGGCCAGTGCATTATTCTCTATAGACAATTCTTCTGACTCCTCACCATCTACTACGGTAATGCCCATCTGCGAAAGCATGGACATGGTATCTTCAATCTGCTCGGACGTGACCTCATTAGACGGCAACACGTTGTTAAGTTCGGCATATGTGACGAAGCCCTTCTCTCGGGCCTTCTTAATCATTTCCTTGACCGCGGCATCGTTCATATCCAGAACCGGACCATCCTGGCTTTCGCTGCCATCAGCCGCCGGCTCTGATTTGCCAGTCGCTTTGCCTAGGGTCTCCTTGGAGGCGGGCTGGGGCATCAAGGGCGGCTCTGGTGTCTTCAGGGACGTGGGTGCAGAGGCGGCTTTAATCGTCTCTTTCACTTTGGGCTTGGACGTAACTTTTTTGGCTTCGGTCTTAGGTTTCGGCGCGGCCTTGGGTTTCGCCACAGCCTTGGGCTTAGCCACAGCCTTGGGCTTAGTCTTGGGCTTAGTCTTGGGCTTAGTCTTAGGCTTGGGCGCAGCCTTGGGTTTCGCTTTGACCGCACTCTTCACCTTGGGCTTGGGCGTCGCAGCCTTCCCGGCCCTCGACTTCGCCGTAGTAGGGGCTTTGGCTTTGGCTTTTGACTTGGGCGTGGTTTTTGCTTTTGTTCTTAATGAGGAAGTTTTCGTTGTCGCTGCCATGATGAATTTTGCTCTCAATCACCCTTGCCAATGACCGTCCTCTTAGGCGCCCCGTATAACGAGTTGCCCGAGGTCTCCCGTGCTCTTACCCCCTGGCCGCCACAGCCACCAGATCCTAGAGCTTAGCCGATCCCGTCTTCTTCCGATTCATGCAACTGAGCCTTGATGGCCACCAGCCGCGCTAAATTCTCATCCGTACCATCACGCGCGAGAGCTTGTTCAGCCTCGCGCAATTCTTTTTTCAGCCCATTTGTGCTGCGCTGTCTCCCCAGCAAGTGAGTCCAGCCCCGTTCCGCCTCACTCAAACTCGCCTCTGGCCGCACAAAAGCGTCAATTTTCAGCGACCTGCGCCGCGTCAAGCCCTCAGCGATTTGCATGACTTGTGTCCCTGACAAGTGGTGGACAAGTGTCTCTCTGTCAAGAGCCACGGGCAAAGCCGCTATGCTTATGATTTCATTGCGCAATCTGTCAAGGTTGAGATCGGAAAATTCGAACGCCGCGAAGGTTTCGCAGTGATTCTCCAATAATTCCGGATGGTTAAGCATGGTGAGAACCATTAACGCTTCGCGCTGCGGATTGCCGCTTGCGTCCGATTGGCTCAAAGCACTGCGCTTAAGGGACGAACTGATGCCCACGCCGCTGGGGCCGAGCGGGTCTCCCTCCATCCACGAGGGCTTGCGGAATTGTCGCGGAAAGCCGCGCCCTGCCCCAGGCCGCGCAACCGGATATTGGGGGGCAAAAGCGCCCCGCAGGCGCGCTTTCAGCTCCGCCTGATAATATTGGCGCACACGCGGCTCCTGAATGTCGGACACCAGCGTACTCAAGCGCTGCTCCAGTCCAGCCCGCTGTTCGGGCGTCTCATTGGGGAAAAGCGCCACTTCCCGCTCCCACAGCATATCGGCCAGGGGGCGGGCGCGGCTCAGCACCTGGACCATGGCCTCAGCGCCAGAAGCGCGAATAAGATCATCGGGATCGTTTCCCTCGGGCAATAACGCAAATTTCAGGGAGTGGCCGGGCTTGAGGATGGGCAACACCCGGTCAACCACACGGTAAGCGGCCGCCTGCCCCGCTCTATCGCCATCAAAACACAAAATGGGTTCTGGCGCCGCGCGCCATAACAACTGGATTTGCGATTCTGTCAATGCCGTGCCGAGCGGCGCCACCGCGCCCTCAAAACCCGCTTCCACAAAAGAGATGACATCCATATAGCCTTCGGCCACCACCAACGCGCCGCGATAAGAACCACCCGCTTTAATGCACGCTTCCCGCGCGCTTTTCAGATTGTAGAGCACTGAGCTTTTATGAAAGAGCGGCGTTTCCGGCGAATTCAGATATTTCGCCTTCTGGTCGGCTGACAGCGCCCGCCCGCCAAAAGCGATAACCTTGCCCCGCGCATCTTCAATGGGAAACATCACCCGGTCGCGAAACCGGTCAAAGGGCGCGCCGCCATCATCAGGGCTGATCACCAGACCCGCTTCAACCATTTGCGCCAGAGGAATATCTTTTTGCAGCAAGTAATCATACATACTGCTTCGACCGGACGGCGCGAGCCCAAGGCGGAAACGCTCCATGGTTTCCGGCAAGACGCCGCGCCCTTGCAAATAGACTTTGGCGCTTGCCCCTTTTTGACGGCCTAATTCACGTTCAAAAAAGCGCGCGGCATATTCCATAACCTCCAGCAAGCCCGCCCGGCGCACATCTTGGGCCCGCGCTTCTTCCGTTTGGCGCGGCAGCTCCATCCCGGCCTCATCGGCCAGAAGTTTTACCGCCTCATGGAATGAGAGATTTTGAGTTTTCTCGATGAAGGTGATGACGTCACCATTTTCACCGCTGGAAAAACAATGGTAAAACCCCTTCTCGTCATTGACAAAAAAGGATGGCGTTTTTTCAGTGGTGAACGGACTGAGGCCTTTGAATTCCCGGCCCGCGCGCACAAGCTTGACCCGCCGGCCGACAACGTCAGACAGACGAAGACGAGACTTAAGCTCTTCAAGGAAGGCCTTTGAAAAGCTCACCCTACGGCTCCTTAACTCAACAATTCCTTGACGATCCCGCTGGCTTTTCCGAAATCCATCTGCCCGCCATAACGGCTTTTCAGCGCGCCCATGCATTTGCCCATATCTTTCAGCCCCGAAGCGCCGATTTCACCGACAATCACAGTGCATGCTTTTTCAATCTCTTCC
>JAJFIO010000275.1 GCA_021774915.1 Alphaproteobacteria bacterium | reverse complement strand
CAAGGTCGAAAATATGTTCGGACGTCTTAAGGACTGGCGTCGCATATCAACCCGATACGACCGATGCTCTCACACATTCTTCTCCGCAATCTGCATCGCCGCCATCGTCATATGGTGGATTTAATGAGTCCTGACCCTAGGTGAGCGTTAAGCTCGCCTTAGCTGTAACTGGGTGAGGGGGTTTTCTCAGTATGATCGAACAGCGCCGCGCCTATAGCGGCCAGGCCCAGAGGATGAGCGGTATACTTAACATCACGATCAGCACTTCGAGTGGTAATCCCATGCGCCAATAGTCGCCGAAGTGATAGCCGGCCGGGCCCATCACCAGCGTGTTGGACTGATGCCCGATCGGAGTGAGAAAGGCGCAGCTCGCGCCGATGGCGACCGTCATGAGGAATGGATCTATCGACAGGTTCAAGGTGGTGGCCACCGCCGCGCCGATGGGCGCCATGATGAGGGCGGTGGCGGCGTTGTTGATGAGGTCCGATAGGGTCATGGTCACCACCATGAGCAAGACCAGCACCGCCCAGATCGGCAGGCCGGATGTGATCCCGACAATATTTCCGGCGATGAGGTCCGTGGCGCCGGTGTTTTGCAAGGCCTGGCCGACGGGGATCATCGCCCCCAGGAGAACAATGATCGGCCAGTCGATATGGGTGTAAAGCTCGCGCGTCGGCAGGATGCCGGTTAGTATGTAAGCGATGATGGCGCCCAGAAAGGCCACCGCAATGGGCAAGATTCCAAACGCACTCAAGGCAATGGCGATGGCGAAAATGGACAGGGCCTGCCAGATCTTTTGCGGTTTACCCAGTTTCAGGCCACGCTCGGGCAGGGGAAGAAGGGTCAGTTCGGCCAGGGTTTCGCTTGTCGTTTCTTGATCGCCCTGCATCAACAGCACATCGCCCACCTGGAAGATGACGTCTTTAATCCGGTCGCGGATGGGCTCTCCCGCGCGGGCGACGGCCAGAAGGTGCAGGGTATAGCCGCTGCGGCGCCGCAGATAAGCGGGTGAGCGTTGAATGATCTGAGATTCGGGGCTGACCACGGCCTCATAAAGTTTGATGTTGTCGGGCTCCAACTCCTCCAGCTTTTGGGGAATTTTTCCGTAAAGCTCCAGTCCGAGCCGATCCTTGATCGGTTTGAGGTTGGTGGGGTCAGCTTTAAGGATCAGGACGTCGCCTGCGCGGATGATCTCGCGGCGCGCCGGTTTGCGCATTTTGCCGTCAGCGCGCAAGCGTCCGGCGACCACCACATCTTCGCCCGCTTCGCGCTCCAGATCGCCATAGCGCTGGCCGATGAGGGGGCTGTCTTGCTTGACGCGCACCTCGGTGATGTATTCTTCGATTTGGAAAAGCTGGTCCGGGCTTTTATTGCCGGAGCGTTCAGCGGGCACCAGCCGCCAGCCGATGAAGGCGGTGAAGATCACGCCCATCAGCGCCACCGGGCCGCCTACGGGAGAAAAATCAAACATGCCGAAGGGTGTGCCGGTGAAGTCGGCGCGAAACGCGGCGATGATGATATTGGGCGGCGTGCCGATCAGGGTCATCAGCCCGCCCAAAATACTGCCAAAAGCGAGCGGCATCAGCACGAGGGCCGGGGGGCGGTCGCGCTCGGCGCAACTGGCGAGCGCTACGGGAAGCATGATGGCGATAGCGCCGACATTGTTCATGAAGGCCGAAGCAATGGCGCAGACACCCGACATGACGATGATATGCATGGCCAGGTTTTCCGTGAAGGGAGAAAGCTTTCGGCTGATGACATCGACAATGCCGGAATTATTGAGTGCCTGGCTGATCACCAGTACGGCGGCCACCGTAATCACCGCCGGATGGCCAAAGCCATTGAGCACGTCTCCGGCGGGCACCAGACCAGCGAGTGTCACCGCCACCAGGGCGCTTATCGCGATGAGGTCATAACGCCAGCGGCCCCAGATGAAGAGGGCCAAACTGGCCCCCAGAACCGCAAAGGCAATCGCTTGGTCTGTTGTCATGAGGCGCTGCAGGGGGTCTGCGACAGACGAAACATGTTACACCGTGGCTGTGTCGGGCGCATAGGTTGGGCTGCCATGGCAGTGTTTGTACTTTTTATTGGAGCCGCAGGGGCAGATAGAGTTGCGCGGCACTTTGCCCCAGGTCGCCGGGTCGACCGGGTTGAAGGCCGGTTTGGCGTGGGGCGGCCCGCCGCTAGGGGCTTCATCGCTTACCTCGTTGGCGCCGGTCAGGGGATCAGTGTGGATTTCATGAGTCGGTAGGGGCGTGCGCTCCTGAATGGGCGGCTGATCAACCATGATCTGAACCTGCGCCAACTGCCGCGTGACGTCTGTGCGCAGGCGTGACAGCAGGTTTTCGAACATGGCGAAGGCTTCGGTTTTGTATTCATTGAGCGGGTTGCGCTGGGCATAGCCGCGCAGGCCGACGGTTTGGCGCAGGTGATCAAGTTGCGCCAGGTGTTCGCGCCAGCTTGAATCGATGGTCCTGAGAAGGATTTCCTTTTCCAGATAGCGCATGACCTCGGGGCCGAAATTGGCGGCCCGTTCGGCCATGAACCGGTCGGCCTCGTGCTCCAGGCGTTCCAGTATTTCCTGGTCGGCGATGCCCTCTTCTTTCGCCCATGCATCAATGGCAAGATCCAACCCGAAGATTTCTGTCACTTCCGTCTTTAATCCGTCTACATCCCATTGCTCTGCATAAGCCTTTTCCGGGATATGCGCGCTGATCAAGTCCTCGGTCACCTGATGGCGCATGTCGGCAATAATGTCGTTGACGTCTTCGGTTTTCATCATCTCGATGCGCTGTTCGAAGATGGCTTTGCGCTGGTCATTCATCACATCGTCATATTTCAGCAGATTTTTGCGGATATCAAAATTGCGTACCTCAACCTTCTGCTGCGCTTTTTCCAGGGCCTTGTTGATCCAAGGATGAACGATGGCTTCGCCTTCTTCGAGACCCAGTTTCTGCAACATACTGTCCATGCGCTCCGAGCCGAAAATGCGCATCAAATCGTCTTCCAGACTGAGATAGAATTTGGAAGCGCCGGGATCTCCCTGACGCCCGGTCCGGCCGCGTAATTGATTGTCGATGCGGCGGCTTTCATGGCGTTCCGTACACAGGACATAAAGCCCCCCGGCTTCCAGTGCCTGGGATTTTTTGTCATTAATATCCGCCGTGATTCTGGCGATAGTGGCGCCGCGTTTTTGGCCCTCTTCCATGTCGCCGCATTCTTGCGCGATGATCATGTCAAGATTGCCGCCCAATTGAATATCGGTTCCGCGACCGGCCATGTTGGTGGCGATGGTGACGCCGCCCGGTACGCCCGCCATGCCGATGATCTGGGCTTCCTGTTCGTGATAGCGCGCATTCAGGACATTATGCTTGATTTTTTTCTTTTTCAGACGTTTGGCGAGGGTCTCGGATTTTTCGATGCTCACCGTGCCCACTAGAATTGGTTGGCCACGCTCGTGACATTCCTCGATCTGTTGGACAATGGCGGTGAGTTTTTCCTCCGTGGTGCGATAAACTTCGTCATCTTCGTCTTTGCGGGCGATGGGAAGATTGGTGGGGATCTCGATCACTTGCAGCTTGTATATATCTTCGAACTCGGCCGCTTCGGTGAGGGCGGTGCCGGTCATGCCGGCAAGTTTGGTATAGAGCCGGAAATAATTCTGAAAAGTGATGGAGGCGAGCGTCTGGTTTTCGGGCTGGATCGTCGCCTCTTCCTTGGCCTCAAGTGCCTGGTGCAGGCCTTCCGAATAGCGCCGTCCTTCCATCATGCGGCCGGTGAATTCATCTATAATGATGACCTGTGCATCTTTGACAATGTAATCGACGTCTTTGGTGAAAAGCATGTGGGCGCGCAGCGCCTGATTGACATGGTGGACAATGGAGACATTCTGAATGTCATAGAGGTTGTCGCCTTCGAGCATGTCCTTTTTGCGAAGCAGCTCCTCGATATGCTCATTGCCCTCTTCGGTGAGCGTGACGGATTTGGCTTTTTCGTCGATCTCGTAATCGGCTTCCACCAGCTCCGGGATGAATGTGTCGAGCAACATGTACATTTCAGATTGATCGGCGGTCGGCCCTGAGATGATCAGCGGCGTGCGGGCTTCGTCAATAAGGATGGAATCAACTTCATCGACAATCGCGAAATTGTGACCCCGCTGCACCATCGCCGGCAAAGAGTATTCCATATTATCGCGCAGATAATCGAAACCGAATTCATTGTTGGTGCCGTAGGTAACGTCGGCGGCATAGGCTTTTTGGCGCTCCGCCTTGTCGAGGCCGTGGATGATACAGCCGACCTCAAGGCCGAGGAAATTATAAATTTGTCCCATCCATTCCGCATCGCGTGCGGCCAGATAGTCGTTCACCGTCACCACATGCACGCCCTTGCCTTCCAGCGCGTTAAGGTAAACCGGCAAAGTGGCGACGAGGGTCTTACCCTCCCCGGTCTTCATTTCGGAGATATTGCCTTCATGGAGCACCATGCCGCCAACCAGTTGGACATCGAAATGGCGCTGGCCCAAGGTGCGTTTGGCGGCTTCACGCACCGTCGCAAAGGCACGCGGCAGCAACTCGTCGAGGCTCATGCCATCGATGAGATTCTGTCGGAAAAGCGCCGTTTGTCCCCGTAATTCATCATCTGTAAGGGCGGCGAATTCGCCCTCTAGGCCATTGATGGTGTCGACCAGGGGCCAGTAGGCTTTGAGGCGGCGTTCGTTCGAGGAGCCAAACAGCCGTTTGGCCAGTGTACCGAGACCTAACATGCAGGGTATCCTCGTGCTTTCATTTGGGCGCCAGTATCACGCCGCTCAGGTTAAAATGCCCATAACCACGTCTGCCGGAGCGCTTGTGCTCTTCTGATCTACTCTTCACTGGGGTAGATAAGCGGGGGGTTAGGGCTTGTCAACGATGGCGGATGGTTCAAGCTATGTGATAAAGGGGTCGCGCCGCGCTTTAAAGGCGGTCAATCAGAAGGTTGAACAGCAATGACGTTTTCCCCTCCCCAACTACTTGTTCTGGGCGCATTCCTTCTGGGGGCGGTCATGGTGTTCATCGTGACGTCTCTTAATGGCCAGCCCTATGGCCTGCCGGTCACTGAGGAAGCCTGGCTGAAACAAACGGATGTGAACGATCCGGCACTGGCCTTCGTCAATGGGTGGCCGATCCGGCGCTCACAGGTGTTGAGCGAAGCCGCGGCGCGCGGCCTGATTGATCCGGCTGACGGGTTGGGTGCGGCGCAGGCGGCGGAACTGGACGGCCAGGTGTTACAGACACTGGTGGAGGATTTGGTCGATCAGCAATTGCTCGGCTTGGAGGCTCGGCGCCTTGGTCTGGCGCGCGATCCCCAGGCCACCCGGCTTCTGCGGGCTCGTGAAGACACCGTCTTGAGCGAGTTTCTGCTCGGCCGGGAAGTGGATGCTTTGGTAACGCCGGCCGCAGTACGCCAGCTTTATGACGAGCAGGCGGCGATTCTAAAATCGAGTGATGAGGTGCATGCACGGCATATATTAGTGAAAACGCGGGCCGAGGCGGATGCCGCCGTTGTTCGGCTTGACCAGGGCGAGGCGTTTACGGCGGTGGCGAGGCAAGTTTCCATCGATCCGGGCTCCAAGGAGAAGGGGGGTGATCTGGGCTATTTCATCCGCCGGGATATGGTGCCGGCATTTTCCAAAGTGGCGTTCTCGACGAAGGTGGGAGCGGTGTCTAAACCTTTCGAGTCCGAGTTCGGTTGGCATATTGTCAAGGTGGAAGACCGGCGCAAACCCGTTGTGCCGACATTTGAAGAGTTGCAGTCGCAACTGGTGAGATATCAAAAATTTCGAGTGATCGAAAATCTGCTTATGGAGTTGCGCGGCAAGGCCACAATCGATTATGTGCTGGGGGCCGGGCCTGAGCTGTGAGTCGATGTTATTCTTCTCCTATCCTCTCGGTACCTGACGTTCCACTTTTAAGTTGAGTCCAGACCATGGCTGAGAAATCTTCAAGCCTCAAAAACACATTGCTGAAGCAATTGGATCCGCTGACCAATGCGCTGCGCGTTGCGCGGGGAGGTGACGCCCAGAAAACGCGCGGCGCTTCCCAAAAGCCGGTTCGGTCCAAGGCGATAGGACCGGCAAGCGGCAAATCCAAGTCCACTTCGAAAAAAACCGGGGGGCGAAGCCCCAAGAAAACCACCACGCCCAAAATCTCCCCTTTGGCGCCGGAGGCATTCCCGAACATGCCGGTGGTGGCCGGGGTTCGCTTAGGCACCGGGCGCACGGGCGACAAATATAAAGGCCGCGATGATCTGCTGGCGGTGCTTCTGGACAAAGGCACGGCCTGTGCCGGCGTCACCACCACGTCCAAAATGCCGAGCGCGCCGGTGGACTGGTGTCGGTCTTTGATCGAAACCGATCACGGTATGGATAACGCACGTATGCTGGTGGTGAATGCGGGCAATGCAAATGCGTTTACCGGCCAGGCAGGCAAGGACACGGTGCGGGCGACGGCAGCGGCGGCGGCCGGGCTGGCTTCATGCCGGCAAAAGGATGTGCTGATCGCGTCTACCGGTGTCATTGGCGAAGTTCTGAATCCCGGTCCTCTGGTCCGGGCGCTGGAAAAAGCGCACGGCAGGGCGAAGCCTGACAACTGGGCCAAGGCTGCTGCCGCTATCATGACCACCGATACTTATTCCAAGGGCGCGCATGCCAGCGCCGACATCGATGGGGCGACGGTGAACATCTGCGGCATCGCCAAAGGCTCCGGCATGATCCAGCCCGACATGGCGACCATGCTGAGTTTTGTCTTTACCGATGCCGCGATCCCGGCGCCCATCTTGCAAACGCTTCTCTCGGTCAATGTACGCCACACGTTTAATGCCATCAGCGTGGACAGCGATACGTCGACCAGCGATACGGTTCTGGTGTTCGCCACCGGAAAAGGTCCGGCGCACACGCCCATCGTGCGGGCCGGGGACCGGCGTCTGATGGATTTTCGCAGCAAACTGCTCGCCGTAATGACCGATCTGGCGCATCAAGTGGTGCGGGACGGCGAGGGCGCCACGAAATTCATTTCAATCAAAATAACGGGAGCGGCCAGCGCGCGCTCGGCCAAGACCATTGCCAGCGCCGTTGCCAATTCGCCTCTGGTGAAAACGGCGCTTGCCGGAGAAGACGCCAATTGGGGCCGTATTGTCATGGCGGTGGGCAAGGCGGGGGAACCGGCGGATCGCGACAGGCTCTCTATCCGGATCGGCGGGTACGGGGTGGCTAAATTAGGCCAGGCCGATCCTGATTACGCCGAGTCCCGTGTGGCCAAACATCTTAAAGGCCAAGAGATCGAGATCGAGATCGATGTCGGTGTCGGCGCGGGCGAGGCTGTGGTCTGGACCTGCGATCTGACCCATCAATATATTTCGATCAACGCTGATTATCGATCTTGAGTGGGAGGGCCCCATGACTGTTCTGCTGGTTGCCGCCTGCGCTTTGATTGATGTAGATGGCCGCGTGCTTTTGTCCCAGCGCCCTGCGGGCAAGTCTATGGCTGGCTTGTGGGAGTTTCCCGGCGGCAAGGTGGAGGCGGGAGAAAGTCCGGAAGAAGCAGTGATCCGTGAGCTGCGTGAAGAATTGGGCATAGAGATCCCACCGCCCTGTCTCGCGCCTTTCGTGTTCGCGTCGCATGATTATGGGGAATTTCATCTGCTGATGCCGCTTTTCCTCTGCCGCAAATGGAACGGCATCGTTGCGCCGCAGGAGGGCCAGGCG
>JAJFIO010000274.1 GCA_021774915.1 Alphaproteobacteria bacterium | reverse complement strand
CTGGAAAAAGTCGAGATTGAGGGCGTTAGATCTGTCTGGATCCGGACGCCAGAGATGGTGCGCGATGATAAAGTCATCCTCTATTTTCATGGCGGCGGATATGTTTTGGGCTCGGCTGAAACAAACCTTGCCAGCGCGCTTCGTATCGGGTCGGCAGCGGGGGTCAAGGTTCTCTCCGTCGATTACCGTTTGGCGCCTGAGCACCCCTTTCCTGCCGGTCTGGAGGACGCGCGCACCGTCTATCACTGGCTCTTAAGCCAAGGCTATGC
This sequence comes from Alphaproteobacteria bacterium, assembly GCA_021774915.1. GTDB lineage: Bacteria > Pseudomonadota > Alphaproteobacteria > SMXP01 > SMXP01 > JAJFIM01. The sequence goes on along the minus strand of JAJFIO010000274.1, from coordinate 2,377 downwards.
GTCAAAGGATATCGCGGTCTATGGCGATTCGTCAGGTGGCGGTCTGGCCCTGGCCCTGGGGCTTTCTTTAAGCCAAGCAGGTGAACCTCTGCCTGCAGCGGTCGCGGCGATCTCTCCGGTCACGGATCTTCTGCGTCAGGGTGACACCAATGAAACCATCAAATGGTTTGACCCCAGCACGCGGGGCGCGGATCCTGAAACAGGTCATGATGCCCTCTATGCCGGAGACCATGATCGCCATGATCCTTTGATTTCGCCCGTGTTTGGCGATTATGCCGGGTTTCCGCCCCTGCTGCTGCAGGTAGGAACGCGGGATGTGTTGCTGAGTGATTCAATTCGAGTAGCGCGTAAAGCCCGGTCGGATGGCGCCGCCGATGTCACGCTCGATATCTGGGAAGGGATGTGGCACGTCTGGCATGATCATCCAGGTGTGCCCGAAAGTGAGCAGGCGTCAAACGCTATGGCAGCTTTTTTTCTGAAACACCTCGACGCGCAGCCGTGAAGACAACACTTTTTATCAGGCGCTGTAACGTTCTGACACGTTAGATTCTATGGCAGTGCCGTCAAAACTTTGTAAATCACGGATCGCGGCAAGCAGGTCTTCGGGTTTGATTGGTTTGGTGAGGCAGAGTTGCGCCCCGGCGGCCAGCGCCCGGTTCTGATCTTCGAGGGAAGTATTGGCGGAAAGCACAATGATGGGTATCGCCACCGCGTCAGGAATTTGCCGAATATATTTGATGGCCGTGAACCCGTCCATCTTCGGCATTTGAAGATCCATCAGGATCACGTCGTACGGGCTGTGCTGAACGGCCTCAACCGCTTCCAACCCATTCTCGGCCACATCCACCTGATGATGATCTGCCGAAAGGATGGCTTGAACAACTTTCTGGTTGACTTTGTTGTCCTCCGCCAAAAGGATTTTAAGTTGCGTCAGAGAAGATGGTTCTGCCGCAGTCTTCACCGGTGATGGCTTGGGCGTTTCAGCAGGTTCAGGTGAGTTCATAGCCACCCGGCAGTTCAGGGTGAACCAGAAGGTCGCGCCTTGGCCTGCTGTACTGTCGACACCAATTTCACCCCCCATCAATGTCACTAATTGGTGGCAGATGGAAAGCCCCAGCCCAGTTCCACCATATTCACGGGTAATGGACGAGTCCGCCTGTGTGAAACGGTCAAAGAGCGTGTCATGAGCTTCTTTGGCAATGCCAATACCCGTATCACTCACTTCGAAGCATAGGCAGGCTGACTGAGGTGGGCTGTTTTCAATGGTATGAACGCGAACTGTAACTTTCCCCTTTTCTGTGAATTTGAGAGCGTTACTTACAAGGTTAAACAAAACCTGTCTTAATCTGGTCCTATCCGCATAAATAAATCGAGGAGTATTTGAATCCATCTCAATGATGAAGTCGATGTCAGATTTTTTCTCGTTTGAGTTCCATAACCATCGTGTGCTCTCAATATGTTCAACAAGATCAACTTTACTTTCTGACAATTCCATGCGTCCGGCATCGATTTTAGCAAGGTCCAGAATATCATTGAGAAGAACCAGAAGATTATCTGCAGCGCCTCGTAGGTATCCAAGATGGTCACGCTGCTCGTTTGCAAGCTCAGTATTTGACAGGACACCGGCAAAGCCAATAATGGCATTCAGAGGTGTTCTGATTTCATGACTCATGGACGCAAGAAACCTGTTTTTTGCGTCATTGGAGGCGTCGGCCACTTTTCGCGCAGCTTGAACTTTGTCAGCAAGAACTGTGAGCTGAGCGCTTTGCATTCTTAAACTCTCATTGGTGTCTTGCTGCTGCTTGTAGGCGATCTCAAGATTTCTATGCGCCTTTTCAAGCGAGCGCTTGTGGATCAAAACCCGCAGACCGAAATGACTGGCCAGAGCCAGAGCCAGGGATAAAAACAGACCCACCAGAAAAGAGAATTTTGGAATATTTGATTTCAAACGTTCGGTCAGATCTATGCTGGGCCAGATACGCAGAAAGAATTCCTGTCCAATGAAATTCATCTGAGATTCAACTATCCACGGGCTTATATAGTTTTCAGAGTCATGAAATTTTTCAACAATGGCGCTCTCCCCATTGTCCAGGCGGACGGAGAAACCGGCCCGATAATCACTTTCAAGAAATTGGCTGTAAAGCGACGTGATATTGATGACGGCATTGAGATATCCTTCAAATCCAATTTCCGTCCATATCGGCGCGCTGATCATCACAGCGTGGGCGTCTTTCGATGCTTTGAACGTATGCGAAACATAGGGAGACTTCAGTGGCTCAGGTTGAAGGATAGCCAATCGTGAATGTCCCTCAATAGATTTCATGTCGGTCGGATTTGGCCGGCTCTCCGACTGGGGGCCCAGGGAAGAATCGTGAGG
>JAJFIO010000273.1 GCA_021774915.1 Alphaproteobacteria bacterium | reverse complement strand
CAAGGTCGAAAATATGTTCGGACGTCTTAAGGACTGGCGTCGCATATCAACCCGATACGACCGATGCTCTCACACATTCTTCTCCGCAATCTGCATCGCCGCCATCGTCATATGGTGGATTTAATGAGTCCTGACCCTAGTCCATCCCCATTAACCATTGCGACAAATTGTCTCGACTCGTGGTATAAACGCCTCTTCTGATAATGGAGGAGGAGATATCCGATGGCGGCGATTCTTTCGGATCTTAAGAAAACGGTGATTGCCGGATTAGTTCTGGTTCTACTTTTTTTCTTGATTTATCTACAGTCTCAGAACTTTCAGATTGGCGCAGTATTGGCGAGCCATGGGTTTTGGGCTTTTTTCTGGAGATGGGCGCATGTGTTGAGTGGCGTCATGTGGGTCGGCCTGCTCTGGTACTTTAATTTTATACAAATCCCCAATATGCCGAAGATTCCCGATGAGCAAAAACCAGCGATTGGTAAGGTCATCGCGCCTGCGGCTTTGTGGTGGTTCAGGTGGGGCGCCATGTCCACGCTCGTGACAGGGCTTGTACTGGCCATGATGAATGGTTATCTGATTCCGGCATTGACCATCGGTGCTGCCGAGGGCTTTGCTGTTCCCAAGCATATCGCCATTGGTTTGGGCATGTGGTTAGCGATCATTATGTTTATTAATGTGTGGTTTGTCATTTGGCCCAATCAAAAAATTGCTCTTGGCCTGATTGATGCACCTGCAGATGCTAAGCCCGCAGCGGCGCGCACGGCGATGCTTTTTTCACGCACCAATACTTTGCTGTCATTTCCGATGTTTTTCGGCATGATATCAGCGCAGAATCTGTATTAAGAGGTAGAGCAGATCACATTAAAGCCGCTCTGGGAAAAAATCCCAAAGCGGCTTTTTTGTCGTTGGACATCCGATCGCAAATGATTACAGGTTCTTGGCGACAAAATCCCAGTTCACCAGGTGAGTCAAAAACGCATCCACGTAATCGGGGCGGCGGTTCTGATAGTCCAGATAATACGCGTGTTCCCAGACGTCGATGGTTAGAAGGGCCTTTTGCCCGTGCGCTAAGGGTAAGTCCGCATTGCCGGTCGAGGTGATGGCGAGCTTGCCTTGATCTTCCACCAGCCAGGCCCAGCCACTGCCAAAACGGCCTAAGGCCGCAGCTTTCAGGGATTCGGTGAAGCTAGCAAGGCCGCCAATTTCTGCGTCAATGCGTGCTGCCAGATTGCCACTCGGGACACCGCCACCATCGGGTTTCATGCAATTCCAATAAAAAGTGTGATTCCACACTTGAGCGGCATTATTAAAGATGCCAATGCGGGTTTCATCGCCAGCCGTCTGGGTGATGATTTCTTCTAACGATTGCGCGGCAAGCGGCGTATCGGTGATCGCTTCGTTGAGTTTGGTGACATAGGTTTGATGGTGTTTGCCATAGTGAAAGTCTAAAGTGCGCTCAGAGATATGCGGCTCAAGAGCATTTTTTGCGTAGGGCAGGGCGGGCAAATTAATTGTCATGGTTGATTTTACTCCGTGATAAACAACAGGTGCTTTCACCATTCTGGCAAAGCGTGAAACGAAAAAATAGGCTTTATGAAAGCGTGTGACAGGCAAATGTCTAAGACTGGATATAACTATTGCGCTGAACTGGTCAAGAGAAACGATGAAGACAGATATCTCAGCACCCTTTTTGCGCCAAATAAAAAAAGGCCGGCTCTGTTCGCACTTTATGCATTTTCTTTTGAGGTTTCGCAAACGCGCGAGCGAGTGAGTGAGCCCATGCTGGGTGAGATTCGACTCCAGTGGTGGCGCGAGGCCATAGAAGGTCTGTTTGGTGGAGCGCCTCGCAAACATGAGGTGATTGAGGCGCTGGCCAGTGTTATGGAGCAATCACCATTACCACGCATGCTGTTTGATTCACTTATCGATGCTCACAGTCTCGATCTTGAAGATGATCCGGTGGCGACGGTAGAAGATCTGTTGGCCTACGCAAGTGCGTGTTCATCCCATGTTATGAAGCTTGCTGCATTCGTGCTGATAGGGGGAGAACCCTGCGAGAGTTTGGACAAGGCTGCGCAGAGTGCCGGATTGGCATGGGCATTGACGGGTTTGATACGCGCTCTGCCAGTGCATGCGGCACGAGGCCAGAGCTATATTCCTAAGGATATTCAGTCCCGGCATAACGTCTCTATTGAGGAGCTTTATGTGGGTTTGTGGAATGATAGACTTGAAGGCGCATTTCGAGAGATGATTGATCTTGCACGGGTGTGGCTTGAAGAGGCCCGGTTTGATCTCAAACAGGTTCCTGATGTAGCTTTGCCTGCTTTTTTGCCGCTGAGCCTGTGCGGGTCTTATTTGCGGGGGGTGTCCCGACCGGGCTTTGATCCATTTCGTCAGACTACGGATCTAACCCTCCTGGGCCGTCAATATCGGATGATTAAGGCGATGGTCACGAGGCGGTTCTAGTGTGCCCACGTTGGCCCAGGCGCCTAAGTCTTTGAGAGCCCGGGCCGCCAAGGCATTTTTGCGCGCCCGGCCCTTTTCTTTGCCTCGAAGACGCTTGCCATCAGGCGACTGAGGCGGATCAATGGGCGGAAACAGTCCGAAGTTGATATTCATCGGCTGAAAGGTCTTGATATCGGCGCCGCCGATTATGTGAGCAAGCAGGGCGCCCATGGCGGATGTCGGTGGGGGCGAGGCAAGCGAGCAGCCACTCATGTCACTTGCAGCAAAGCGCCCTGCCAGAAGGCCGGTCGCGGCGCTCTCCACATAGCCCTCAACGCCTGTGATCTGGCCGGCAAATGTCAGATGAGGGGCGGCACGCAAGCGTAAGAATTGATCCAGAAGTTTCGGGCTGTTAAGAAAGGTATTGCGATGCAGGCCGCCGAGCCGTGCGAACTCCGCCGTTTCAAGGCCAGGTATTTTTCGGAATATGCGCTTTTGCTCGCCATGCTTTAACTTGGTCTGGAATCCAACCATGTTGTAGAGCGTGCCTAACTTATTATCCTGGCGTAATTGCACAATGGCATAAGATTTGATATCGGGCGCATGGGCGTTGGTGAGGCCCACTGGCTTCATGGGGCCAAAACGCAGGGTCTCGGGGCCACGCTGTGCCATCACTTCGATGGGCAGGCAGCCATCGAAGTAAGGCGTGTTTTGTTCCCATTCCTTGAATATAGTTTTATCACCTGTCATCAGATCAGTGATGAAAGTCTCATATTGCCCTTGGGTAAGAGGGCAATTGATGTAATCGGCACCGTCGCCTTCAGGGCCTACTTTGTCATAGCGTGATTGAAACCAAGCAATATCAAAATTGATCGAGTCCTTGTGAACAATGGGCGCGATGGCATCGAAGAATGCCAATTCATCTTCGCCAGTGAGCGCGCCGATGGCCGAGCTTAAAGAGGGCGAGGTCAGAGGGCCGGTAGCGATGATGACATGTCCCCATTCTTTCCCAGGCAGGTTTGTGACTTCTTCGCGCACGATTGTGATCAGAGGGTGGGCTTCCAGAGCGGCTTGCACATGCTGGGAAAATGCCACGCGGTCCACCGCCAGTGCGCCGCCTGCGGGCACTTTATTGGCATTCGCCGAGCGCATGATAAGCGAATGGCACAGCCGCATCTCGGCGTGAAGCACGCCCACTGCGTTGTTCTTTGCATCGTCAGAGCGGAAAGAATTGGAGCACACCAGTTCTGCCAGGCCATCGGTTTGGTGCACTTCCGTTTCGCGCACCGGGCGCATCTCATGCAGGATCACCGGTACGCCAAGCTGAGCTGCTTGCCAGGCGGCCTCTGAACCGGCAAGGCCGCCGCCGATGACATGAAGTGGGTCTTGTGGTGTGTCGGTCATGGCGCGCGATAGTAGCGATTGATGGGTTGTTGGCAATGACGATTAATGTGTCCCTTGCGTTTATTCCTTGGGTTTGCTGGCGTTTCAGCGATGTGAAACCACGCAAATTTCAGTGACTTGTCAAGCCTCGCGAAAAAAACCTATAGTTGTAAGTTGTGGGGCTACAAGCGGGGGCACAAAATGGAACAACGTAAGCTGCCGGTCTTTAGAACCGTGGGCCGAGCCTATGGGTTCTTCCTTAAAAAGTTTTTCAGCATCATTCACGTTAGCTGGTTTGGGATCGCGCTTCTCACACTTCTTATGGTTGGGGCATACTATTTTCAGGTAAATCCCCAGCTTGGCAAAAGCACCATTTGGGTTGCGGGTTATTTCGTAGGTCAAGTTGCGGGCATGATTATTGGTGTCGTAGTTTTTATTGGGCTTGTTAAAGTGTATTTTGACATGCCTCGTGAAAAGGGATTGATCTATTTTATGATTGATAGTGCATTTTGGCGCTTTATCATTGCTAATATTCTCACGTATTTGCTTGTCCTTCTTTGGACGGCACTGTTTATTTTTGCTGAGATCGCAGGAGCTGCCGTTTTATCTGGAGTTGATCCGTCCCTTTTGATGCAAGATACTCAAAAACTTTTGGAGCTATTGACTCCTCTTTCTAAAGTAATTCTTTCGACTGGCTTGATTGTTTATTTTATTGGATTTGTCTTGCTGGCCGTACGACTTCAATTGTTTTATCCAGTGATTGTTGTGGAGCAAAAAATTGGACTTTGGCGATCCTGGAAAATCACAAAAAATAATTTTTGGCGGCTTATTGGAGCGAGTATCGTTCTTGGTTCCTCTGCGGCTTTGATCTTGTTTGTCCTTCTTGGGGCGGCGGCATTTATTCTAGGCGTTAGCGATTTTTCGATTGAATCAGGGGGCACGGTTGATTTGAAACCGCAAACGCTAACTACAACGATTGCTTGGGGATCACTGGCTCTGCTGACTATGTTGTTTTTCTATAGTATTTCTGTGGGTTTTAGTTCTGCCGCCTACGAAGCATTGAAGTTGGGAGAAGAGGTGTAACTCCGTTTAAGAGTTGGCAAACATCAGGGGTTATGACGGGTAAAGGGACCCAAGGTTCTAGTAAAAAGGCTCTCCATATCGACAGATTGTAAGAAAACAACAAGCTCAAGACTGGGGGCGGTTATGCGTACCTCAGAGAACCATTTGTTCTCAGAAATTGTTCCAGTGACTTTCTGATTTTCTACGAGATCGCTGAGGAAGTCTTCATCCACGCCACGTACGATCAATTGATCTTCCTTGGTAATCTCATATATGAACAGATGAAAGCCACGCTCTGTTCCAGTAATTTCTTCCCCATTATCACTGCGATACTCTATGCTCAGAAATTTATTATCGCCGATGCGCGCCGATAATGCATACAATGCAGCCCAGTCCTCCGGCCCCTGCTCATTATTGGGTTCATTGATCATGATCAGGTCTAGCCCACCGGGATAGGTATCTTCTCGATCCTGATCAGCCTTGATGAAGTAAAGTATAACTGGATCGGAATCATCGTCCATGATGCCCTCCCAGGCCCCAGCCAAAGCCGGGTCCATCACGGGTGCTCCGTTAACAAGGACGGGGTACTCGGAGGTGGGGAGGCAGGCCGTCAATACCCACAAAATGGCAAGGGGAAGAAGGATAAGGCGGCAGATTCGCTGAAGGTCTCTTTTCATGGCGCTTGTTTGCCCCTTGTTAGCTATAGGCTCCTGGGGAGTGTAGAGGCGTTCAGCATTTAACGACAGTGTGGCGAGATTATGCCCTTTTTTCCTCACGCGCCATGCAACAAAAAGGCGCAGGCATGAATGAGTTCATGCCCTTGGCGCAAGGTCGGGCCTGGAGTATGATAAGCTACCGAATTAGGTAGCAATTGAAAATAGGATGCTTGAGTATGAACCGAAAACGCCGTCGAGTCACGCTTCTCATCTCAGCATTTTCCGTATTGGCGGTGGCGCTGGTTCTCGTTCTTGTGGCTCTTCAAGATACGATCGTTTTTTTCTACTCTCCAACCGATCTTAAGGAAAAGGAAGTGCAGATTGGGGCATCCATCCGCCTTGGCGGTTTGGTGGAAGAGGGAAGCGTGATCAGTCGTGATGACAGCGTTTTAGAGTTTATGATCACTGATGGAGCTGAGTCTATTCTTGTTCACTATAAAGGCATTGTGCCTGACCTTTTTCGCGAAGGGCAGGGCGTGGTGGCTCAGGGGAAATTGGATTTAGCTCATAAATTTATGGCTGATAGTATCCTTGCCAAACATGATGAGAATTATATGCCGCGCGAAGTTGCAGATGCTTTGAAAAAGGGTGGAATCTGGCAGGGAGAAAGCGAAACGCCATGATACCAGAGTTAGGCCATTTTGCGCTGACACTGGCTTTTTGTATTGCTGTTATCCAGTGTGTTGTGCCCCTTCTGGGTGCTCATAGGGGATATGCCGGGTGGATGGATGTTGCGCGGCCGTGCGCCCTGGCTCAAGCCGTGCTGATTATCTTCGCTTTCGCTGCGCTCATGTATGCTTTTGTGACTTCGGATTTTTCCGTTCAGAATGTGGTTGAGAATTCCCACTCGGCCAAACCTATGCTCTATAAGATCAGTGGAGTGTGGGGAAACCATGAGGGCTCTATGGTTCTGTGGGTGCTTATTTTATCCATATTCGGCGCT
>JAJFIO010000272.1 GCA_021774915.1 Alphaproteobacteria bacterium | reverse complement strand
CAAGGTCGAAAATATGTTCGGACGTCTTAAGGACTGGCGTCGCATATCAACCCGATACGACCGATGCTCTCACACATTCTTCTCCGCAATCTGCATCGCCGCCATCGTCATATGGTGGATTTAATGAGTCCTGACCCTAGTTCGATCTTTAATGCATAAGCGCCGCCGGTTTTGGGCAACAAATCAGGGTTCGATACCCATGGTGCGACCGGGCCATCGAACATCTTAGTTTTCCTACGCATGTTGATTTTGATGTTTCACGCTGGCACGTTGATAAACTGAACTCACTCGGCAGCCTGGCCCTGCTGTTGCAAGATTTGAGTGGCAAGGCGCCCTGTCAGTTCGCTCAAATGATCGAACGCATAAACATAAGTCCCGGCACCCAAAGTAGTGGAGCGCAACTCGACGATCATATCATGCATTTCCGATTGAGGCATATGCGCTTCAATTGTCTCCCATCCAGGCCAGTCTTCGCGAGCATCAAAGCCTAAAATTTTACCACGGCGACTGGAGATGAGACTGTTAATCTGCCCGGCAAATTCTGCCGGAACCATGACATTGACATGCATGATTGGTTCGAGAAGAACGGGATCGCAGTTTGGCAGAGCTTCGGACATCGCCATCCGTCCGGCTGTTTTGAATGCCATGTCGGAGCTGTCAACCGCATGATAAGATCCGTCGACTAGATTGACGCCGACGTCTACAACCGGAAAGCCGAGCGGTCCCGTCTGTAAATACTCTTTAACGCCTGATTCAACGCTTGGGATATATTGACGAGGAATGGCGCCGCCGGTAATGCTTTGCTTGAAGGCAAAGCCGGTTCCTAAGGGACGGGGCTCAATCTCAATCACCACGTCGCCGAATTGCCCATGTCCTCCAGACTGTTTTTTATACCGGCTGTGGTGTTTCGTACCTTTGCGGATGGTTTCCTTATACGGGATTTTTGGCGTCTGGTTGTTTACGCTGATGCCATATTTATTTTGAAGACGGTCTTTTGCGATCTGAAGATGAACTTCGCCCTGGCCTTTGAGATGGATTTGATGGACTTCAGCTACCTGTTCATAGGTGATCGAGGGATCTTCCTCACTAATTTTGGCCAATGAAGTGATGAGTTTTACTTCATCATTGCGGTTTTGCGCTGTTAGAGCTGTGACGAAGACAGGTGGAAGTATATTCAGACCGGGTAGGGAAGGCGCTTTTCCAGTGCCGATAACCAGGATATCCCCGGTTTTCGCTGTCTCCAATCGGCTCAGTCCGACCATTTCCCCCACATGGCCGAATTTTATTTTATCCGTTTTCTCGCCAGCGAGACGGAAAAGACCGGATGGACGATCCCCGTTCAGTGTGTCGCCCTCTCTGATTTCGCCTCGAAGAACCCGAGCCAGAGAGATCTTGCCCATATGCGGTATGTGATAAGTTTTGACAATCTGTGCGAGCGGTTCGCCATTTATCGATAAATGCAGGCGGTCATGAAGACTGTCGATGTCAGGTATCTCATGGCGCAAGGCTTTGAGAAGACGGTGGACGCCATTCTCATTGAGCGCCGACCCCATCATAACCGGTATAATGAGGCCCTCTTGCAGATCTTGTGCTAGATCCTGAAAGACTTCCTCTTGAGGCGGATGGATATCCTCAAGAAGTTCTTCCATCAGTTTTTCATCATAATCTGCCAGTGTTTCTAGCATGGCATAGCGCGCGTCTTCCACATCACTTTCTATAGCGGAAGGCAGGTCGACGGATTTTGAAGGTTTGTGTTTATTGTAAACATAGGCTCGCTCACTGGCGAGGTCGATGAAGCCGGTGATTTCATTATCTTTTCGGATGGGGATATGGCGCAGCACAATGGGGGTTTGCGATACGGATTGGAGTGTGGTGGCGAGTTGCCGTATCGACTGGGAAGCCTTGTCGACCTTATTGACAAAAATGAAACGGGGGATTTGCCGGTCTTCAAGAAGTTTTAGCAGGGGGGAAAGGCCAATAATTTTATCAGATTCGGTTTCAGTAACAACCACAGCGGCGTCAACGCAGAGGAGCGCGCCGTAGGTTTCCTGAGTCAGCTCCAGTGATCCCGGACAGTCAAGAAATGTATAGGTGTCGCCCATGAACTGGGTGGAAGCGACATTGATTTCCGTCCCCATGGTGCGGGCTTTGGCTTCATGGCTGGTGTCGCCAAAAAGGCGAATTCCATTACCGGATCTGCGCTCAAGGGCCGATGTTTGACAAAGGATACTTTCGAGTAGGCTGGTTTTGCCGCTAGATTGCGGTCCAACAATCGCAATCACACGCGGATTTTTGCCGGTGCCGGACATGAGTCCTCCTTGCTAGTGCAGTACGACGCAAAGGAGGGTAAAACACGTGGGGACCCCACTTGGCGCCTGATTAAAACAGCGTCATCGTGCTTACAATGGATGATATGTTAGCAAGGAAAAGGGAGCTTGGCGAATCCCGAAGCCTTAAGGGAAGGGGAGGGGAGCGAGCCAATTTCCTTTGAAATGCAAGAAGTCTTGCCCGTTGATACAGGGTCTTCGTTGAGCTTAAGGCTCTACGTATCAAGAGCGCGCTTGGCTTCCAGCATTCTCTGGATCACGGTAATGGCTCCCAGAGCAAGCAATATATAGACCGCGAGGGCGAGCACCTGAAAACAAAGGCCCACCCCGATCAGCAACACACGTTCAAAGCGCGAACCCCATCCACCACTACATGAGACGCCCAAAGCCTCGGCGCGTGCGCGCGTATAGCTGGTCAGCAGTGATCCTAACAGCGCCAGTGCAGTTATCGCCGCCATCAGAGGATCGCCTGACTGCGCAAAAAGATAGACCATAGCGGCAAAGACGGCGCCGTCGGAGATTCGGTCCATGGTTGAGTCGAGAAAGGTGCCAAAGGGTGAGGCAAGGCCCAGGCTGCGCGCCATCAGACCATCAAGTAAATCAAAGACACCGGCTATGAACCACAGAATACCAGCAGCGAGTAAAGCGTTTTGTGTGATCAGAAGGGCAGCAAGGACGTTGAGTCCAACCCCCGTCCAGGTGATATGATTGGGCGTGAGGCCCATCTTTGTGAGCATTCGCACGAGGAACTGCATCGTACTTAAAAAAAATTGGTAAATGCGATCGCGTACTTCCTGTTGCCCATTGACCATTTTATGCTCGTCGTCCGTTAGAGTTTATAGGTTAGCTTATCTGCAGCGGCGGGACTTATGCAATCCCGAGACATTTTATCAGATTGGTTTTGTCATGCGCTTAATCAGACAGACAGCGATGTAGAGCGCTGCCCAACCGCCGCATGAGGATGAAATAGCCGTCTGGCCCCGGATTAATCCCCGCTCCCAAAGGATCCAGCGATTCTGTGCGGATACTGGTGCCTTCAGTGAGTGTTTTGATGAGTTGAGGTTTGAATTGCGGTTCGCTGAAAATGCACACGATGGCCAAGCGGTTTAAGTCGCCCCGCAGCTTTGCCACAGATGCGGCGCCCAATGGCACATCTGGATTGATGACGATTGCTCCTTTGGATTTTAGTTCGAATTCATCTTCAAAAAACCAGTAGGCATCGTGATAAACCATGTAAGGACGGTTCCGAACGCCCTGAAGTTGGGTGTCCAACTCATTTTTTAAGTTAGATAATCGATGCTTCATCTTTACGGCATTGGTTTGATAGAGGGATTTATGATCAGGGTCTGTTGTTACTAGCGCGGAGGCAATTTCATCGACCAGAATTTGGGCATTTGTTGTCGAGAGCCAGAAGTGCATGTTGATGGGGCCATGCCGCTCGGCGTCGTGTATCGTGGATGCTGTGAGTCCTGTTTGCCGCTCTAGGCCAAGATCCAGGCCGGGCGTGAGGCTCAGTTCGACCTGTCGTTTAGAGTTTGGAAGAGTTCTGAGAGATCGAGCCAGAAACGTTTCTAGAGCCTCACTCCCCCAAAAAATGAGGTCTGCTTGGTTGAGCGCCCGGGCATCGCTCGGGCGCATATTATAACTGTGAGGTGAAGCGCCCCCCGGCAGGAGTGTATGCGGTTGCGCTACGCCCTCCATGACCCCACTCACCAGAAAGGACAGGGGTGCAATGCTAACCACGACAAAAGGTGATGTCGGAAGCGGGGCCCTTTCAAAATTAGCTGAGGACGAAGGAGAGAAGGTCAAGGTGCACAGTGCAATAAAGACGCATGTCAGTGAGGATTTGAGCGTCACGGGTGGACCTCCAGAGCGAGCTCTTTTGCCGTAATACAGACTTTCGGGCAATGGCTGCGTGGTTAAGTTCAAGCCCGTATCCGAGATTTGCTGGGGAGGCAAGGCTATAGTCAACACCTAAGGACAGGCCGAGCAAAGGGCGAAGTTGCACAATCCATTCTATTTCGATAAATTGAGACAAAATACAATCATAGGTAGAGTATTGAATAGATTCTTGACGATCGGGACTTCGTCCTTCTTACTAGCGAGACTAATTCGTTAAGAAATGTCGATATTTACCGTATCGATCATGGTAGACTGGGTTTATGTAGGGGGCTTAAGCAGGTCTGGTGAGGAACCGAATGATGTGAGACAGGGTTTTTGCATCATCCATATCGGTGACTCAGGGATCTGACAAATACACACCGGAACGATTTTCAAAGAGATCTCTAATAAAGGCTGCATCTTCGGCCGATTTCTATCAGCCGGATCTTTGAGTAAGGGAGGCAAGTACACTATGGAAAAGATCAAGGTGGCGGTCGCGGGAGTTGGGAATTGCGCAAGCTCTCTACTTCAGGGTATTGACTATTATCAAGGGCGGACATGCGAAGAACTGGCAGGATTAATGCATCCTCAAATCGGTCAGTGGCGCCCTGATGATTTGCAGATTGTTGCCGCCTTTGATGTGGATCGCCGCAAGGTCGGCAAACCAGTTGAGCAGGCGATATTCGAAAAGCCCAATTGTACAATTGTTTTTCATGAAGACATGGCGCCGACCGGCGTAGTGGTTCAAATGGCGCCGATTTTAGACGGTATCGCGTCACATATGGCGGACTATCCAGAAGAAGATTCATTTCAGCCTTCGGACGAAGAGCCGGTCGATGTGGTGGCGGAACTGCGGCGCTCCGGTGCGGAAGTCCTGGTGTGTTACATGCCAGTGGGGTCGGAACAGGCTGTTCAGTTTTATGCCAATGCGTGCCTGGAAGCAGGCCTTGGCATGGTCAATTGCGTGCCGGTGTTTATTGCATCCAGCCCTGAATGGGCTGAAAAGTTTAACAAGGCCGGATTGCCGATCGTTGGTGACGATATCAAGAGTCAGGTGGGCGCTACCATTGTACACCGAACCTTGACCCGATTGTTCGGAGATCGCGGATATGATCTGAGCCGTACCTATCAACTGAATACTGGCGGCAATACGGATTTTCTGAATATGTTGGCGCTCGATCGCCTAAAATCGAAAAAGATTTCAAAAACCGAATCCGTTCAGTCGCAATTGGATCAGCGGCTTGATCCGCGTAATATCCATATTGGTCCTTCCGACTATGTTCCGTGGCAAGGGGATAACAAAGTATGCTTCATTCGCATGGAAGGAAGCGGTTTCGGCGGCGCGCCAATTGAGTTGGAGTTGCGATTGTCCGTTCAGGATTCACCTAATAGCGCCGGCGTCGTGATTGATGCGATTCGATGCGCCAAACTGGCTTTGGATCAGGGGTTGGGAGGGCCGATTGAATCTGTCTCGGCCTATTATATGAAAAGCCCACCCAAGCAGATGCGCGATTCAGAAGCGCGTGAGCAGTGCGATGAGTTCATCCATAGGGCCGGTGCGTTGGGTGCTAAAAGCGGTGGCATTGCGGCAGAATAAACCGTGCTGTGCGCCTTGTCGCGAATCTTAGATAAACGTGAAAATATAGCGTATAGCTTCGACGCCCGCGACCACGATCAGGATATTCCAGAGTGTGGCAAGGCAGCCCGCTATAATGCCGATGAGAACGAACAGCCCATCACCGACGGCCAGCCCCAGAGACAGCAGGATGATCGACCATGCTGTGGGGAGATTACCTAAAGGAATAGGGAGCGTCAGGACAAGGCTGAACAGTGCACAAAATCCAAACAGTAGATGACGGCGGTTGACCAGCCAGTCAAGTCGGGGGGCCATCATAGTCTCGACATTGAGGATATAGGGTCTGACACGTTGCAGATGGCGGATGACCACATAACGATTGAGGCGCCTTTTTGCCGCAAAATTTGGTAGGCGCGGTACTTTCCGGCCTGCCGCGGCCTCCAGTGCAAAAATAAGAATCGGGATTCCTGTCAACGTTGACATGCCGGGGATTGTTGGTCCGGGAACGCCATTGGGAAGGGTGAGAAAAAGGATGATCAGGGCATAGGCTCGATCCTGCAGATTTTCAACAATTGCACCGATGGTCAGCCGCCCTTTCACATCGTAGCGCAATCGGGCCAAGAGTTGACCGCATATATCGTTGTGATCAGAAGAAGGCATCAGAAATTCTGTCCTGGAAATCTTCGAGGTCCCTAGAGAGGCAGGTGGTGACTGACCCTACTTTAAGACATTAAAGGCTCTAGGGAAGGCCAGAAAGTCATAGAAAGATTATTGATACATAATCATCCCACATTACAAACTCAATCACATTCGGTATACGGGCGACATTATAAATGCGCTTGACCCAGCTTGATTTTGGTGCTCTGGCAAGGGAAGTTGGTAAGGACGTTTTTGACAGATTCAAGACAGATCATGAACCAGCACACCAACTCACTCCCATCCAAAATTGCCGCCACATGTGTGCATCTGCTCACCGCTTTTGGAGTAGTACTGGGGTTTGCGGCGCTGAATGCGGCCATTGACGGAGATGTACGCGGCATGTGGCTTCTTTTGGGCGCCGCTTTTCTTGTTGATGGCATAGATGGGCCGCTGGCACGCAAGATAAATATCACCCAGAGATTGCCGGCATATGATGGGGCGGTGCTGGATTTGCTTGTCGATTATTTAACCTATGTTCTGGTTCCGGCTTTATATCTCTATCGGTCGGATTTGTTGCCTCCCGCCTTAGCGCCTGTGCTCATA
>JAJFIO010000271.1 GCA_021774915.1 Alphaproteobacteria bacterium | reverse complement strand
CACCCATGCAAGCGCATTGGCGGCTTGTGCAGACTTGCCGATTGGCTCTGGGGCAAAATCATGAGGAGTTCCGTCATGGAACTGCCCGCAAGGTCTTTGAGGAAGCAGGGCGTATTGGCGCCATGGATAAACTGACGGCGGAGCGCTTGGCCTCGAACGCAGATTTTTACTCCATGGCCCGGAACCGGCTTCAGCTCATGCGCGGCGATGCGCAAAGCGAACCCGGCAGCGCGGCGCAAGGAACGAACCGGGCGAGCCTTTGCGGGTTTACGGCGGTTGAGCGGTTTGAGCATGTTTTGCAAGGGACAATTTCCGAAGCTGAACAACATTGGCTCAACATTGCTGCGGGTAACGAACAAAAGGGCTTTGATATTCTAGGCGGTAGTGCGGCGCACGCCCAAACCGGCGATCAGGAAGCCTATGATATCGGTAATCTGGAGAATATGGGTTTTGCCGATGGGCGGGATATCGCTTCGACGGTGGATGACTGGTTGAGGGGGACCTATGCCAGCAATGAGACAGAGCCCAAACAAAGATTGTCTCAATTGGCGCCGGGCCTGCTCACTGAATTTGCCGCTACGCAGAATCCGGATCTGGCGATTGCCAATTTCGATCGCTTGCTTCCTCTTCTTCCTGATGACGTCAAACCCTTTGACCGGTTGCGTAACAACACGAGTCTTTGTTCTACCGTGGTCGATCTTTTTGGAAATATGTCGCGCTATGGTGACATCTTGATCGCATCTCCTGAACTTGTGGGGGAAGTTTTGGATGAGACGTGCGCCACGCCGGAAAGTGCAGAGGAATGGCTTGAGGCCTATCCTTTGCCGCGGCGTCATGGCTCGGACGATCAGGTGCTGGCGGCGCTTTCGGATTGGCTCTGGGAGGCGCGCACACGGCTTTGCCTGGCATGGACGCGCGGCGCCTTGGAGCTTTCCCAGTCCGGTGAAATTCTGAGTGCGTTGTCTCAAGCTGCCGTTACGCTGGTCTATGATATTTGCGTCAGTGAGGCAGTGGCGGCGGGCAACGATCTGGGCAAAGGACTTGCCATTGTGGCCATGGGCGATTTTGGCGGGGCAAACCTCGTGGCCAATGCGCCTCTTGATCTGGTATTTGTGTATGACCCTGATGGCAAGAAGGGCGCTTCAGCTGATGCTGTGCAGCACTATACGGGGCTTGCCAATGCGATCACCGAATGCCTGACCACACCGCGCAAAGTGGCGGAAGGTCTGGAGCTGCCGCTTTTTGAGGTGGATACCCGCTCGCGGCCCGGCGGCACCAGCGGCGAGATCGCGTCGAGCTTACGCATTTATAAAACCTATTATGTCGGTCAGGCCGATGCCCGCGCGCAATTGGGTCTTACCCGTGCGCGCGTGATTTGCGGACCCAAAGGCTTGGCCGCGCGCATCGAAGATGCCACGGCTGATATGCTGACCCGGCCACGCCAAGGCGATCAATTGCCGCGCGATGCCGACCGGGGACGCAGCAAGGATTTGCGCCATGATCGGCCGCAATCGACCTGGGACGTGGCGCGCATTCGCGGCGGGCTGATCGATCTGGAGATTGTCGTTCAGTGCATGCAGATAAAATATGGCGCGGAAAACCCTTATGTATTCTCGCCCAATTTGTCAGAAGCGCTGAGCGCGCTGGGTCGCTCGGGCTGTCTGGATGGTAATGTCGTTGCCGAGCTCAGCGAGTCGGTTGCCTTTTGGCAGCGCTTGCGGGCGGTGCAGGGACTGACCGGCATGAACGATCCGACGGCGGAGCGCCCGCGCCAGCGTATGGCGAAACTGATCGCCCGGGCGGTCGGCGTTTCGGATTTCACCTCTATCGAGCCACTGATCCGCGGCCATGCCGAACGCACCCAGATGCATTACAATCACCTGATCCTCGGCCACCAACCGGACAACTCCGTTGATAAAGCCGCGGTGCATTAGGGCACGTTCCTAAAAACAACACGCCGTCATTCCGCACTCTCCTTCGCGTCAGCTCTGGGCAACACCCTCTCCGCGTCATGCCCGGGCCATAGACCCGGGCATCCAGAACAAGTTTGGTTCAGTATCATCTTTTGCCATCCTTGAACAGGATGGCGCTGGATCCCGCATCAAGTGCGGGATGACGGGGGGAGAGCGCGGGCATGACAAAAGAGGGATCTATGAGATGACGGTATCAATTCTCTTGGCTGTCCTTCTCGGGAGCATCAGTCACACTCTTCGGCCCGACGGACCTCAACCACATAAACATGCGCGCGATATCCCGGGGCCTGAACGTCAGACCAAGCGCGACCAGAACCACAATCCATTGAATTGCGAGACTGTCCATTTGGAACTTGATGTCGAATAAATAACCGTTTTCCTGAATTAATTCGATAACCAAGAATGCAGTTTGATAAAGGGTGCCCGGGAGTTTGTTTGCGAGATGATAAAGACCAATGAGAAAACTCCCGATCGCAACCAGATCGGTGGCATCAACTGTCAGTCTTATGCTTGTTTCACTTGACTTAGGGGTCAGAACGGATGCGATATGCCGGGCAAACACGAAGAAAACCGCACCTAATAGCACGATGCCTGGATAGTAAAACACCCAAAAAAAATAAAGTTGATTCTGGGTGACCTCTGTTGCCAAAGAGTAAGTGAAAACTAACGGCAAATTAAATATGACGGTTGATGCTGCCCATAGGCGGATGATCAGGGTACCGATTGCTTCTATGGGGGACATTTTTTGCAGCCTGTTTCGTTGATACGATAATCCGTATTCTACGCCTACTCCACCTCTATGCCCAAAGACGACAGGATCGCGTCGCGGTCGGCGTTGAGGTCGGGGGCGGGGGGCCGCGTCTCGGGATCGGGGAAGGCGGAGAGTTTGATAGGATTGCCGGCCATGTGGATCGGAGCGCCATCCGGCCCTTGCGTGCTGATGACCATATTGCGCGCGCCCACATGGGGGTCGGCCAAAACTTGCGCGACATTATTGATGCGGCCGCAGGGGATCCCCGCTTCTTCCAGCACGCTCAGCCAATGGGCGACGGGGTGTGTCTCCAGCCGCGCCTCGATATCTTTTTTGAGCGCATCGACATTCTGGCAGCGTAGATCATTACTGGCATAGCGGGTGTCTTCAACCAGACCCGGCGCGCCGAGCGCCGCAGCCAGCTTGGCGAACAAGGCGTCATTGCCCGCGGCGATCACCACATGAGTATCGGCGGCGTGGAAGGCTTCGAACGGGGCAATGGAGGGATGGCGCGCGCCCAGTGGTCCGGGGATCTCGCCAGAGGCGCAATAGCGGGCGATGGCGTTTTCCAGCAGCGCCACCTGGCAATCCAGCATGGCGACATCGACTTTGACCGCCTCTCCCG
>JAJFIO010000028.1 GCA_021774915.1 Alphaproteobacteria bacterium | reverse complement strand
CTTTGTTGCGCCGTCAGTTATGATCCGCGCTATTTGGAAGTGATCCCTCAGGAAATCATCGACAAGGATTATGGCTGCGGCGACCCCTCGCAATTTATCCGCTCTGGAGATGTGGTTCTGGATCTGGGCAGCGGCAGCGGCAAGATCTGTTACATCGCCTCGCAGATCGTCGGTGAGAAAGGCCGCGTGATCGGCGTTGATTTCAACCCGCCCATGCTGGCGCTCGCCCGCAAACATCAGAGCGCCATCGCCGACAAGATCGGTTGGGATAACGTCTCTTTCTGTTATGGAAAAATTCAAAATCTCAAAACCGATTACGAGAAGCTCGATGCCTGGCTCAAAGCAAATCCGGTGAGCAGCGCACAAGACTTAGCGACCTTCGAGCACTACCGGCAGACTAGCGCTGAAGATAGCCCGATGATCGCGGGGGACAGCGTTGATGTGATCGTTTCCAATTGCGTACTTAACCTGGTGCAGGCCGATGACAAAGGTGCGTTGTTTCGAGAAATGCACCGTGTACTGAACACAAAAGGCCGGGCTGCCATCTCCGATATTGTTTCTGATGTTGAGGTGCCGCAGCATATGCGCGATGACCCCGAGCTGTGGTCAGGCTGCATCTCCGGCGCCTTTCAGGAGCAGGCTTTTTTGCGGGCTTTTGAGGAGGCCGGCTTTGGGAGTGTAGAGATTGAAAAGCGGGACGACGAGCCCTGGCAGGTGGTGGAGGGAATCGAATTTCGCTCGGTGACCGTCATCGCGTATAAAAGCGCCGATGGGCCTGAGAAAAAAGCTGGCTCTTGCTGTTAAAAGATTTGGGAAGCACGACCCCCTAATCAAGGGCAGGTAGGTCGAGCTGGACGGCAAGGCCGCCCAGGGCGTTGCTGCGCCCAAGCGACAGATGCCCGCCATATAGATCTGCGATCTCCGTGACTATCGACAACCCCAAACCCGAGCCGGGCATGGTTTCGTCAAGGCGTGCGCCGCGCTTTAACACCTCGTCGCGTTTTTCAAGCGCCAGACCCGGCCCATCATCCTCAATGATGGTGCGCACCAGAGGCCCTTTTTCCGGCGCACCGGCAAGAAGCGCCACAGTAACCGACACTTTTCCCTCAGCCCATTTGCAGGCATTATCCAACAAATTTCCGATCACCTCTTCAAGGTCTTGCCGTTCTCCCCGAAAGAAAACACCTTCAGTGCATTGAACATTTATTTCAATATTGTTATCGGCGTAAATTCGCTCCAGCGTCCGCGCCAATCCATCGATTACATCACCCACATTGGTACGCGCGCCGATAACTTTTGATGTCGCCGCCGCCTGGGCGCGCGCGAGATAATGATCCACCTGTTCGCGCATGATGCGCGCCTGCCGGCTCACCGTATCGGCAAGCGTTCCGGGTTCGATCTCCGCTTCATTGGTCAAAACGCTTAAAGGCGTTTTCAACGCGTGAGCGAGATTGCCAACCTGGGTGCGCGAGCGCTCCAGAACTTGCTGGTTGTGACCTATGAGCGCATTGAGCTCCTCCGCCAACGGAGCAATTTCGGCGGGAAATGATCCATCGAGACGTTCTGCCCGGCCGGTCCGTATGGCGGCAAGCGCTGCGCGCACATGGCGCAACGGCGAAAGGCCGACTCTCACCTGAATCACCATGGCCATCACAAGGCCAAAGGCGAGCAGGCCGAACGAGCGAGCCAGAAGCGTATTGAAGCGGGCAATCTGCTGGATGACCTCAGCCTGATCGGCGGCCAAAATCAGCGTATAGGGCTGATCGGCACCAGGCAGCGTCACGTTGCGAGCGATCACACGGAGGCTTTGATTGTCTGGCCCTTCGCCGGAGGCGCTGGTGTAGTCGTCGGCGGCGACGGCGGGCGGCACGGCGAGTAATTCATCCCACAGCGAGCGCGAGCGGAGATTGGCGCCCCCCACGCTGATCTGCCAATACCAGCCGGAGAAGGGCTGCTGAAAGCGCGGGTCCGCCATCGGCCCTGAGATGGTGAGCGCGCCCTCCTCGCCCACTTCCAGCAGACCAACCAAGCTTTCCCAGGCTAGGATCAGTCGCTTATCGTAATTGCGCTCCACCGCATCGCGAAAATTCGCCGCCAAGGCGATACCACCTATAAGAAGCGCCACCCCGCTCCAGAGCCCCGCTCCCGCAATCAATCGAAATGCCAGAGAATTCAATTTCATTATGAGGTCTGGCTTACCTTGCTCTCACTTTCAGGTAAAGCCAGACAATAGCCCAGGCCACGGACCGTCTGGATCATGTTGACGTTCAGCTTTTTCCGAAGCCGCCCGACAAAGACTTCGATGGTATTGGAATCGCGATCAAAATCCTGATCATAAAGATGCTCCACCAATTCGCTGCGCGACACCACGCGCCCCTGATGGTGCATGAGATATGACAAAAGACGGTATTCCAGCGAGGTCAACTTCACCGGATGGCCATCTACACTGACCCGCGCAGCGCGCGTATCGACCCTCAACGGTCCGCATTCCAACTCTGGAGAAGCGTGGCCTGTCGCCCGGCGCAACAACGCTCGCAGGCGCGCCAGCAATTCTTCCGTGTAAAACGGCTTGGAGACATAATCGTCGGCGCCCGCGTCAAACCCCGCCACCTTGTCGCTCCAGCGATCGCGCGCGGTGAGGATGAGGACCGGCATGGTGCGCCCATCGCGCCGCCATTTCTCCAGCACCGTCACGCCGTCCATTTTCGGTAACCCAAGATCCAGCACCACCGCATCATAAGGTTCGGTATCGCC
>JAJFIO010000270.1 GCA_021774915.1 Alphaproteobacteria bacterium | reverse complement strand
GTGCTGGGGATGTTTGTGCCCAGTTTCTTTACCGGCTCCCTGATCGCCCGTTTTGGCAAAGAGGTGATTATTTCCACCGGAATGATACTGCTGGCTGGTTGCGGCATCGTGGCGTTGATGGGCGTTGAGTTGCAAAACTATCTGGGAGCGTTGGTTTTGCTAGGGCTCGGGTGGAATTTTGGTTTTATCGGCGCCACGACAATGGTGACGGAATGCTATCACGCCGGGGAAAAAGCTAAAGTGCAGGGCCTCAATGATTTCCTGGTGTTCTCAACTGTGGCGGTGGCCTCTTTGTCATCGGGCAAGCTGCTTCACATCGCCGGGTGGCAGACCATCAACATGGCGCTGTTTCCCCTTGTGGCGCTTGCCCTGGCGCTGGTGATCTGGCTGTGGTTGGCAGGCCATCACGAGAAGGTGAGATCAGGCAAAATAACCCCACAATCCTGAGGCTTTCAAACGATAATAGCGCGGATAACACGGCAACATGCTTAATCCGACAGAAGGTTCCTCTTTTAGCCCACTCAACTTATGCCATATATTGCCCATATTCGATCTTAATTTAATTGCCAGGGGGCGTAATGGTCACTTTTGTTTCTGGAACTGTTTTTCCCATAGATTTCACGACGTTGGATCTCACAGGCTTGCGGGATGGTGATATCTTGCCAGGGGCGACCTCGACGAGCTTCGGCATAGACGAACTTGACGGAACCATTGATACCTTCACCGGCATCGGATTTACGTTTGATGCCTTTGGCGATCCCACCGGGGGAACGGTCACCGGCTGGCAGCAGAAGGATGGGGGGACATTGGTGTTTAACCTCACGGGAGTGAATGCCAGTTTGGTGACGCTCGCAGGTTTCATTGATGTGCTGGATACGAACGGATTTCTAACGACGATTGCTTCTGGCGCTGACAGCATCACGGGCTCTCCGCTTGCCGATCATTTGATTGGTTATGCGAGTAATGACACGATCGCCGGGGGCGGGGGAGCAGATACACTTGACGGTAGCACAGGAACAGACACGGCGAGTTATTTATCAGCCTCTACGGGCGTTTTGGCCACTCAGAAGTTCGGTTTTTGAATAATGGCGAAGCGGCCGGTGACAGTTTTATCTCAATTGAAAACATGTTCGGGTCGTCCTTTGACGATATTCTGGGCGGCAATGATGTGGCCAACAACATCAATGGTGGCATCGGCTCCGGCGCTGATTGGCTGTTCGGCTTTCTGGGCAATGACGTGCTGAATGGCGGGGACGGCAATGATACCCTGAATGGCGGCACAGGGTTTGATTTCGCCAGTTACAAGGTATTAGGATCAGCGGCCATAAATGTCTCTCTCACCACCCCAGGTGCCAATACCGGCGATGCAGCGGGCGATACGTACACTTCCATCGAAGGCCTCAAAGGCACGGACTTTAATGACACGCTTGAAGGAGACGGTGCGGTCAATAGCCTGATTGGGCACCAGGGCAATGATACGCTCACCGGCGGCGCGGGCGGTGATACGATCAATGGTGGTGGGGGCACTGACACGGCGAGTTACGCTACATCAGGCGCCGGTATTTTCGCCACGCAGAACTTTGGTTTTTTGAATACCGGCGATGCGGCGGGCGACAGTTTTACATCGATCGAGAACATGCTGGGCTCTTCCTTTGACGATATTCTGGGCGGCAATGATGTGGCTAACAACATCAATGGTGGTTCGGGTTCCGGCGCGGATTGGCTGTTCGGCTTTGCAGGCGATGACACGCTGGTGGGCGGTGCCGGCAATGATACGCTGAACGGCGGCGCGGGGGCGGATAGCCTTGACGGTGGTACAGGCATAGATTTCGCCAGTTACAAGATATTGGGCGCGGCGGCCGTGAATGCCTCGCTCACGACACCCGGTTCCAATACCGGCGATGCGGCGGGGGATAGTTATACTTCCATCGAAGGCCTCAAAGGCACGGACTTTAATGATACGCTTGAAGGAGACGGTGCGGTCAATAGCCTGATTGGTCACCAGGGCAATGATATGCTGCTGGGATTAAGCGGTGCTGACAGCCTGACCGGTGGCGGCGGCGCCGACACGCTGGAAGGTGGCACAGGCGCTGACACGTTGAGTGGCAACAACGGAGACGATACCTTTATATATGACCTTGGCGATGGCGCGGACACGATCACTGGTTTTGTCGCTGGGGCTTTGAGCGACGATGTACTGGATTTAGGAATAGGAGCAGCGTTCGATACTTTTTCGGAAGTTCAAGCGGTGACGAGCCAAGTGGGGCTAGACACACTCATCGATTTTGGCGGTGGCGATACCATCACCCTTGTGGGCGTCACCGCCATAAATCTTCATGCAGACGACTTTTTCTTTGCTCCGTAATAGCGTTGTCCTAGATGTAATCCAACACCGCCCAACCGGCGGCGACGACAAGGCCGCTGATCATGAGCCACACCGCTGAGCGCGCCCACCAATAGGCTTTCAGGATATCCTTGATGGGCACGCCTTTGGGGGCTTTAGCGGGTATACGGGCTTTGCGGAAAGAGGGCCGCGTCCGGACCCGAGCATAATAGCCCGTCAGATTGGGCCGCGTGTGTGACCATAACTCCCGCAGGCCCAAATAATCGAGACGCGTTAGGATCACGGTCCAGCAGATGTCGGCCAGAGAATATTCAGGCCCGGCCAGCCATTCCGACCGCTTCACCGCTTCTTCAGCCATCTCCAGCATCTGATCGACGCGGATAACGGCACTGTTTCGAGCGTGGTTGTCGCCGATGAGAGCCTGACGCCGTAGCGTCTCTTCATAGGATGCTTTGTATGCGGAAGAAAGGTCTTCGTTTTTCTGTTCAAGAGATTGCAGCAGTGTTTTGCGATTTTCCAGATGTTTCAAGGCCAATTTCTCGGACAGGCCAGACAGGCCGCCCAGGGTCAGCTCGCGATCAGGAAATTGATGCGCCAGGGTCACCCATTGCTCCATCAATTTTTGATCTTTGCTGTTCGTCGGCACCAGCAAGGGGCCGGGAAAATTATTATTGATATAAAGCGCGATGGTGATGGCGTCGGTGAGGGTAATGTCCTTATGGATAAAGGTTGGCACGCTGCCTTCAGGGTTGAGGCGCAGATATTTCGGGCGTGTGTTTTGGTGGCTCAGCTCATCGTCAATTTTGCGGTTTTTCCATGAAGCACCTTTTTCGCGAAGTGATAACCGCACAATCTGCGAATCGAACGACGATGACGCGTGATAAAGAGTCGGTTTTCTCATTTGCCCCCACAGCACCCTTGCCCTTAAGAGCCTCACTTTACTCTGTCCCAGAGGCGAGGCCAACCATTGAGAGAAAAGACTTCTATTCATGGTTAATTTTTTGCGCGTCACTTGCGTTATGTATATGTGACTATTATAAAATTACTGGTGACAGCTATGCCTTCAGCCTCACACAAGAGCGCTCTCATGCCCTCACACCGCCAGACCTCATCCCCGAATTTTGACGACCGCGGCGTGGCGCCCATTGATCTGCTTCTGCTGCACTATACCGGAATGCCGACAGCCGAGGCCGCCTTGGCGCGTCTGTGCGACCCCGCTTCTAAGGTCAGCGCCCATTATTTTATTGATCTGGACGGCGCCGTGACTCAGCTTGTCGAGGAAAACCGGCGCGCCTGGCATGCGGGCGCGGCCTTTTGGGCCGGGGCGCGCGACATCAACGCACGATCAATCGGCATTGAATTGGTCAATCCCGGCCATGAATGGGGGTATGCGGATTTTCCCGCCGCGCAGATTGAGGCTTTGATCGAGCTGGGCACAGCGATTACGGCCCGTTACGACATTCCGGCCGCCCGAATCCTGGCGCACTCGGATGTGGCGCCCGCGCGCCGTCAAGACCCTGGCGAACGCTTTCCCTGGGCGCGTCTTGCGGCGGAGGGCTTAGGCTGGTTTGAAGGGGCGCTCACCGATGCAGTGCCGGGAAGCGCCTTGCATGAAGACTTGGGCCATATCGGTTATGATCTCACCTCGGTGGAGGATGCGGTGACGGCTTTCCAGCGGCATTACTGCCCGCATCTGATCGGCACTCAATCTCAAGGCAAGGCAAGCGCTGAGACCCTGGCCACGGCACGCGCGCTAAGTGCGCACGTGCGCGCCTCTTGAAACTTGCGCGCGACCGGGTCATGTTGGTTTTGTCAGACGGTCGGATGGCCGCTCGCCGAAAGGTGGGAGGAAAGTCCGGGCTCCACGGAAAACACGGTGCCGGGTAACACCCGGCGGGGGCGACCCTAGGGAAAGTGCCACAGAAAGCAAACCGCCCGCCTTTGGCTGTTTCAGCACGGCGGGTAAGGGTGAAAGGGTGCGGTAAGAGCGCACCGCATTCCCGGCAACGGGAATGGCACGGTAAACCCCACCGGGAGCAAGACCAAATAGGGGCGGTGTTAAGCTGTTTCCGGCGTGCCGCCCGGGTAGGTTGCGTGAGGCGTCTGGTAACAGGCGTCCCAGATGAATGGCTATCAATCGCTTGGCTGAAAGGCCAAGCGGGAACAGAACCCGGCTTACAGACCGTCTGACATTTTTTGCGTCCCTAGAGGCCCTCAAACTATAAATCCGTCATCCCGCCCCTCTCTTGCGTCATCCCGGCCTCCGAGCCGGGATCCAGGAGAATTTGCAGCAGACGTTTTTCTTGCCATCCTTGAACAGGATTGCGCTGGATCCCGCATTGTATCTATGATTAACCTGCACACTTGGGTTATTTTTTGCCAATCTGTCAGGTGCCCGTGGCCTTCGGCCGAAGGCCACAAAGGATGGAAAGTCGATTTCTCCAACGTTGATTTTAGGGAAGGCAGCAGGGGACGCATATTCTTCGAGGGTTTTACGCTTCCGGATTTAGCAGCGCCTGATCGTCGTGGCCGTCTGAAGCTTTACTTACTCAATCAGCTCAAAAGTGAAGCACTTTGTTAAACCACCCATGAACAAATAAAAAACATAAGAAGAACGTTTGTTCTTTTAATAAAATATTAATCATACCAAGTATCTGATTCGGTTGATGTGTTGTTCTGCGCAGTAACCTAAGAAGCGATGTGAATCGGAAAAAGTGGATAAAACCCGCAAAAATCTAGGCTTTTTTCCAAGATAAAAATTGACTCCGTGATTATCCCGTGTTATCCCAGATATTCCCGATGGGGGCAGGGACCTCAGTTCATTTCCCAAAATGTTTGAGGCGGTGCGTTTGGCCGCCTGAGGCGCTCCTGTGCCCAATTCATCGGTGCAATTCTGAAGGGTGTTGGCGGCCATGTTCATGGGCACGTTCACAAAGAAGATTGATGCCAAGGGCCGGGTCTGTGTGCCGTCTGATTTTCGCGCGGTTTTAGCGGCGGAAGGTTTTGAGGGCATCAAGTGTTTCTGTTCTTTTGCCTCGCCATGCCTGGAGGCGGCGGGTCCCGCCTATTTCGAAAATATGCAGCGCATGATCGATGATCTCGATCCTTATGATGAGATGCGCGAACATTTCGAATTGTCCATCTTCGGATCAAGCAGACGGTTTTTCTTTGATCGTGATGGGCGAATTACTCTTGATGCGGATTTTATGAAATTTGCCGATATCGGTGATGCGGTGACGTTCGTTGGGCGGGGAAACAAATTTGAGATGTGGAGCCCGACCCAATTGGAGGAGAAACTCGAGCGCGCGCGCCGACTGGCTTATGAAAATCGCGGAATGTTGACAAACCGCAGGTCCCGAGAAGACCGGGAGAGACGGGATCGATGACCAGGCCGGCTCATATCCCAGTCATGCGCGATGAGGTGGTCGAGCTCATGAATGTGCGAGATGGCGGGCGATATGTAGACGGCACGTTTGGGGCGGGCGGCTATACGGCGGCGTTTCTTGAGGCTGCGAAGTGCACCGTTCATGGGTTTGACCGGGACCCTGATGCGATTGCCGGGGCGCGGTCTTTGCTGGATAAGTACGAAGAGCGCCTGTGTCTTCATCAAAACCGTTTCAGTGAAATCGAAACGGTCTTGCTGGCGCTTGGTATCGAAAGCGTGGATGGTGTGGCGCTGGATATTGGTGTTTCGTCGATGCAGCTTGACGATCCTGAGCGGGGTTTTTCCTTTATGCGCGATACGGCCCTCGATATGCGTATGGAGAAAGACGGTCCCACCGCTTCCGATTTGATCAATCAGGCCAGCGAGCGCGACCTGGTTCATGTGTTGCGGGTTTATGGCGAAGAGCGGCGGGCGCGGGCGATCGCACGAGCGATCATCGAAGCGCGCAAAGTGCATCCCTTAAGCACGACCGGGGAGTTGGTGCGCCTGGTTGAAGGCGTGTTCGGCACGAGTGCGGCGCGCATGAAAATTCACTGCGCAACTCGGACATTTCAAGCCATTCGGATATGGACCAATAATGAATTGCTTGAATTGGCGAAGGGTTTAAGCGCGGCGGAGCGCTTATTGGCGCCTGCGGGCCGGTTGGTTGTCGTCGCTTTTCATTCACTAGAGAGCGGCATTGTCAAACGCTTCTTCTCGCAGAGATTTGATGATCTGCCGCATCCCTCCCGTCATGCTCCGCCTGAGCAGGCTGATAAACGGCCCAGCCCATCCTTCAGAGCCTTGTTTCGCAAGGCAGTGAAGCCGAGTGCGTCGGAGATCGAAGTTAATCCGCGATCTCGTTCGGCAATTTTGCGGGCGGGCGAGCGCACCGATGCGCCGCCCATTCCACTTGATCTGTTCGCGCTAGGATTGCCGCAGGAGGTAAGTCGATGATCCGTATTATGAATGTTGTCGCTTTGGTTGCAGCCGTTCTGTTTTCCTTCGGGCTTTACAACATAAAATATGACACGCGTGTCGCAGAACGCGAGGTTTTGTTGCTGCGGCAGGAAATCGAACTGGAAAAAGAAACGCTCAAAGTCCTGCGGGCGGAATGGAGCCATCTCAATCAGCCGGATCGGATTCAAAAGCTGGCGGAGAAATATCTGGACTTGGCGCCGGTTGGGCTTGGGCAAATTGTTAGCATTCGGGACGTTCCATCCAGGCCCTTTTTGGCTGAGGAGACGCGCCCGGATCAGCCGGCGGCGCCGGGCGAGCCTGTGAGCGGCGAGTTGTCCCCTCTGGAGGAGTTGGTTCCTCCACGGTCCGCATTGGCGCCTCGGCCCAAACCCCTTGATTTGACCAGAGGAGGAGACGCACATGGCTAAGAAGTCACTGCGTTCTGGTTCAGGCATAGTTGTGCCTGAGGGAATGGGTGGCGCTCTCGATATCGGCGGTATCGGGATTGCCACTCATATCCATTCCGATCGGCGTCATGACCAGGCCATCAGGGATGCGCGGCGGCGCATCAAGACGGTGACCTGCGTGTTCGCTTTGTGCTTTTTCGTGCTCGGCGCCCGGCTTGTGGCAGTGATGCTATTGCCCGGTGATGGTGGTAAAAACGTGAGCGGATTGGCCAGTGTGGAAACGCGCGTACGGGGCGATCTTGTTGACCGCAATGGCGAGCTTCTGGCAACCAATTTAACGTCTTTGTCGCTCTATGCAGATACGCGGGAGGTGTGGAACCCGGGGGTGAC
The DNA here is from genome assembly GCA_021774915.1 of Alphaproteobacteria bacterium. GTDB lineage: Bacteria > Pseudomonadota > Alphaproteobacteria > SMXP01 > SMXP01 > JAJFIM01. The sequence goes on along the minus strand of JAJFIO010000270.1, from coordinate 225 downwards.
GACTGCGGCTTTGATGGAAGTGCTGCCGGATCTGGATGAGATGGGTGTGCTGGCTAAATTAACTTCCGGTAGTCATTCGGTTCAGCTTATGCGCTATCTGACGCCTATCCAAAAACAGATGGTTTTTGACCTTGGTCTTGCGGGCTTGAGTTTTCCTCATGTCGCGCGCCGTATCTATCCGCGAGACAATGATGCGGCTCACGTGCTCGGCTATGTCGACGCTGA
>JAJFIO010000269.1 GCA_021774915.1 Alphaproteobacteria bacterium | reverse complement strand
GATCCCGGCTCTGCGCTAACGCTTGGCCGGGAAACGTTCAAGCAAAAATTAAACCGGATTGCGTGAGAAGCACTCATGTATCATGCTTGATGAATCGATTGCAGCAGAGATTTGCGCGAATGAAACAGGTCATACATACGGTCTTCTGCTTGTTACTCCTTTCATGGAGTGTATCGCCCTCTGCCTCTGCCTCACCTGGCTGGAATAGCGCTACCTTGATGCATGACGGGCTGGAGCGGCACTTTCGGTATTATGTGCCCGCTACAGTGCCGGAAAACCCGCCTGTGGTCATTCTGTTGCATGGCGGCACGCGGAGCATGACAAAGCTCTTTCGCAAGGCGTCCGGCGCAACACGGGCGTGGCCGGAACTGGCGGAGGAAGAAGGCTTCATTCTGCTCACCCCCAATGGGGTCAACGAAAAGACAGGCGATCCGCAAGGCGACCGGCAAAACTGGAATGATTGCCGCGCCCCGGTGGTCAATACGGGGGCTGCTTCAATCGCCGATGATGTCGGGTTTATCGATAAGCTCATCACCCGGGCCATCTTGGAGCAGAACGTTGATGAAAGCCGTGTCTATGTCACCGGCGCCTCCAATGGCGGCATGATGTCCTACCGGCTGGCGATTGAACTGAGTAATAGAGTTGCCGCCGCCGCCATTTTTATCGCCAACCGGCCGGCGGACAATGAGTGCCGGCACACGACACGCCCGGTACCGATGATGATTGTGAACGGCACCGAAGACCCGCTGATGCCCTGGGGCGGCGGCGCCATCATGGGCGGCGGTGGAGATGTCCTGTCCACGCAAGAAACCCTTGGATACTGGCTTCGCGCCAACAGGACTGATATGCCGGGAGCACAAACGACACTACTGCCGGATTTGAACAAGCGGGATAAAAGCCACGTCACTAGGACGCGGTATCCTGCGGCGCCGGGGGGCGCTGAAGTGTTGTTCTATAAAGTCATCGGTGGCGGGCACGCCATGCCCCATGCCCGTTACGTTATTCCAAGGTTTATGCGTAAGATACTGATTGGAAACCAAAACAGAGACTTTGATAGCGTCCGGGCTGCCTGGAATTTCCTTCGCATCCAGCGCCTGAACAGCCCATAATTGCAACGAAGATGGATTCCCGTTTTCACAGGAATGGCAAAGGAAGAGAAAATTATCCCCCTCTTGTCATTTCCGCGAAAGCGGGAATCCACAGCCTGCTTTTTGTGCGCTCTGCTGAAAATTTAGGCAGCACGCCTCGAAAACCGAGCAAAAAATCCTATATTTTCAGGACTTGGAGGACGGTTAACGCTTGGCACGGTCTGTGCTAATCGGTATATCACACGGAAGATGCCGATCTAGTTTCGCGTCCCACTTCTAGTTTCGCGTCCCACTTTAAGTGATAGAGCCACAGCCCATGAAGAAGATCGAAGCCATTATCAAGCCTTTCAAGCTGGACGAAGTCAAAGAGGCGCTCCAGGAAATCGGCCTTCAGGGGATCACGGTCGTTGAGGCCAAGGGGTTTGGCCGGCAAAGAGGGCATACCGAGCTCTATCGCGGCGCGGAATATGTTGTGGATTTTCTGCCCAAGCTGAAAATCGAAATCGTTCTGGGAGATTCCCAGGTGGAAGGCGCTTTGGAAGCCATCCAGACAGCCGCCCGAACGGGAAAGATTGGTGACGGCAAGATCTTTATCAGTGATGTACTCGAAGCGGTGCGCATCCGCACAGGAGAAACGGGCCAGGATGCTATCTAAAAAGAGCGACTGGCGACAAAGGGCGCTTAACGGGGTGTCAAGAGGAGAAAAACGACACATTCATAATGGACTAGGCCATATTTTTCAGCAATGAGATGATGAAACGCGGCCTTGAAGAGCGACCTGATTTTTCGCGAGCCGCCCGGTAACGGGTGTGTTCAATTTATAATGCCAACCATAGGATAGAGACTGATGGGCGATGCAAATTCAGTTCTGAAACAAATCAAAGAACAAGACATACCATATGTTGATCTGCGTTTTACGGACCCAAGGGGCAAGTGGCAGCATGTGACGTTTGATTCTTCGCAGATAGATGAAGACTTTTTCGCAGAAGGCTCCATGTTTGACGGCTCATCGATCGCTGGATGGAAAGCGATCAACGAATCCGACATGACCTTGATACCGGATCCGACGACAGCTGTGATGGACCCTTTCACGGCTCAAAGCACATTGATCCTCACCTGTGATGTACACGAGCCCTCCACCGGCGAACCCTATAGCCGCGATCCGCGCTCAATTGCTAAAAAGGCTGAATCCTATCTCAAGCAAACCGGCATCGGCGACACGGCGGTATTTGGACCGGAGCCTGAATTTTTCATCTTTGACGACGTGAAATGGTCCACAGATCAAAACCGGACCAGTTTTGAAATTGATTCAGCCGAAGGGCCTTACAATACCGGCACAGAATATGATGCGGGAAATCTGGGACACAGACCCCGCTCCAAAGGCGGGTATTTCCCCGTTCCCCCTGTTGACAGCGCGCAGGACATACGCTCGGAAATTCTCACCGTAATGAAAGAGATGGGCGTCACCGTCGAGAAGCATCACCATGAAGTGGCGCCTTCGCAGCATGAACTGGGTGTGCGCTTTGATACGCTCGTCAAGACGGCGGACAATCTACAGATCTATAAATATTGCACCCACATGGTCGCCCACGCCTATGGCAAGACGGCCACCTTCATGCCTAAGCCGGTTTTTGAAGATAACGGCTCAGGCATGCATGTTCATCAGTCGATCTGGAAAGACGGCGCGCCGACCTTCGCGGGCAGTGAATATGCCGACCTGTCGGAGACGTGCCTCTTTTATATCGGTGGCATTATCCGTCATGCCAAAGCGATCAACGCATTTTCAAATCCCAGCACTAACAGCTACAAGCGTCTGGTGCCGGGATTTGAAGCGCCTGTACTGCTTGCCTATTCGGCGCGCAATCGCTCGGCATCGTGCCGCATCCCCTTTGCATCCTCGCCAAAAGGCAAGCGTGTGGAAATTCGTTTCCCTGATGCCGTCGCCAATCCTTATATGGCCTTCGCAGCTATGCTTATGGCGGGCCTTGATGGTATTGAAAACAAAATTCATCCGGGTGATCCCATGGACAAAGATCTCTATGATCTGCCTCCGGAGGAAATTGCCGATGTCCCACAGGTTTGTGGTTCTTTGCGTGACGCAGTAGACGCGCTGGATGCGGATCGCGCCTTCCTCACAAAAGGCGGCGTTTTTAACGATGATCAGATCAGCGCTTATATCGACTTAAAAATGGAAGAAGTGAATCGGTTTGAGCAGATGCCTCACCCCGTCGAATTCGATATGTATTTCAGTTCGTAAATACGTATCACATCAAATAAGTCAGGGGCCGGAGCACTTGTTCCGGTCCTTTTCTTTTGCGCCGCCATCAACGTACCCTCTATTGAATAGATACGTATCCGTATACTGAGCGCAATGCACTCATAGCATGCGCAAATAAGCCTTATTTCATTACTTTTTCGCACCTGCACAAAGATTAATATTTATTCATTTGTCATTTGACACGTGGTTAAAGCAGTCGTAGGCTTGTTGCATTCTTCGTTAAGGAAGGAGGCTACAAAACTGACTCCACCGACGAATAGTAGTGCCTAACAAATCTAGACACTTAAAACTCAGGCTCGGTTTCGTAACCGGGCGGTGCACGACATGGCACCCAAAAGCAACCCTGTCGAAAAGCCTTCGAGGGACTCGAAGCGCATGGATGGCAGGGTTGTTGTATGCACATTCTTCTCTTTGATTTTTATGCAAAAACACGCACCCACCCACGGGCCCAAGCGCGAGGGCTTGGCTTTTGCGCACGGCGCGCTAACCAGAAATTTCAGCGAGATGATGGTCGCACCGTGCTCGTCTGCGGTCCGACAGCGCTCTCCTTCGTCTGAACGACAAGTTCGACCGGATCGTCTGTGCTGGAATTCTTTGATGTCGCTATCAATGACGCTGCCCGTGTGAAAATAGACCAGCCGGCCGTCCGTGGTGTTAATCTGGCCGCTCACTTTCTCCTTCCATTTGGTAACTGGCGTTCCATCTTCACCACCCCTGTTTTCTTCTGGGTTCCAATTGAGTAAACTGCCCCGGTGTTTGACGCATTGAAATACTGGCGCATTCCCCGCTTGTCGGCGGTGCCAACACTGCTTGCTTGTGCACTGAGCTTCGTCATGGCGGCGCTGCCGGGCGCTGTCGCGGGTGAGGACTCTTGCGCGTGTCCCTCGTCAGCGTGCCTGCAATTTGATCAAACCATTGAGATCAACGGCGCCCTGTCGTCGCGCCGCCTGCGCTATACCGATGATGAGGGATATGATTATCGCTCTTATTTTTTGACCTTCGACTCGCCGCACTGCATTGCGCGGGCCGGATCTGACTTCGGCTTTGTCAGCGAAAAAATTCAAATTGTGCCCAATGCCGATTATTTCGAGAAAGGCGATTTCAAGGAATTTGAAGGCCAGAGAGCCCGTATCAGAGGCGGGTTAGTCAGCGCCTACCGGGAAGACCACCTCACGCCAACTCTTTTGATTGCGGATCAGATAGAATAAAAGGCCTCCCCCGTGCTTAAACACACTGAGAAGGCCTTAAATCAAGTTCCGCAGTAAACGGGAAACTATTCGGCGTCCGCCCATTCGCCTTGTTGGAAACCACACCCAATGGCCAAGCCCGACGGATCACCTTCGTAATAAGTCGTGGCGCGCTCACTCGTGGTGCACGCTCCCACTGCGGCTTCACTGGCGCAGGAAGCTTCAGCGGCGAAAGAGGCGTCGCTGTTTTCATCTTCCTCGGCCCGGCCCAGGCACGTGGCTTCATCGATATTGTTCTGACAGACCTTATAGGGGCCGGCGAACATGTTCTGCTGGGTGAAATTGCAGATGCCCATATCAGCGGCCTGCGTCTGAACTGGCGTCAGGGCCAAACCGGCTCCCATGAGAAGCGCCAGGGTGGCGCCATTTAAAAAAGTTCGGATCATCACAAAATTACTCCTTTTAAGTCCCGTTGGCAGGAACCCTAGTCGTGCTCAGCAGGCATTCGCAAGTGAAAAATCCGCCGGAGATTACCAGGGGGAAACCATAATAAAGCGCCGCTCCCGTCCTTTCCTCTTGGAATAGCTGCATCTTGCGCTACCTTAAGCGGCTGATTCGTTTTCCACTTAAGTCACATCATGGCGCGTAAAAAGACCACTGGCGCTCGCGATCTGTTTTCTGACGCGGGCGCCGCCAATAAGGCGAGCAAGGCCTATACGGCAAAAGATATTCTTGTTCTTGAGGGGCTGGAGCCTGTGCGCCAGCGCCCGGGCATGTATATCGGCGGCACCGATGAGCGTGCGGCGCATCACCTTTTTGCCGAGGTGCTGGACAATGCCATGGACGAGGCTGTGGCCGGTCACGCCTCGTGGATCGATATTGAAATGGATGCGAGCGGATTTGTGACCGTTATCGATAACGGCCGCGGCATCCCCATTGACCCACACCCCAAAATGAAGGGCAAATCAGCCCTTGAGGTTATCCTCACCACATTGCACTCAGGCGGGAAATTTGGCGGCAAGGCTTATGAAACCTCAGGGGGGTTGCATGGGGTCGGCATTTCCGTCGTCAACGCGCTGTCTGATCACCTGGAAGTTGAGGTCGCGCGCGAGCAACAGCTCTACACTCACAAATATGTGCGCGGTAAACCGCAAGGCAAACTAAAAAAAGGCGGCAAAGTTCATAACCGCCGCGGCACAAAGATCACATTCCATCCCGATCCGGATATTTTCGGGAAGGCATCGGAATTAAAGCCTGCCCGCCTCTATCGCGTGGCGCGTTCAAAAGCTTATCTTTTTGGCGGCGTGGAAATTCGCTGGAAATGTGATCCCGCCCTCATCCACGGCAAGGACGAAACGCCTGCCAAGGATGTGCTGCACTTTCCCGGAGGGCTTACTGATTTCCTGAGCGCCCAAATCGGCACGCGCACGACAATAACGCCCACCGCCTTCCATGGCGAAGTGAAGAAAAACGGCTCCGGCGAAGGCTCCGTCGAATGGGCAATCACCTGGGTGCCGGGCGGCGTGGCCGGAGGCGGCGACGGGTTTCTCAATTCATACTGCAACACCATCCCGACCACGGAAGGTGGTTCTCATGTCGCCGGTCTGCGCAGCGCTTTGCTGAAAGGCTTGCGCGCCTATGCTGATTTGGCGGGCAACAAAAAGGCCGCTCAGATCACGGCTGACGATGTCGTGGGCACGGCGGCCATGATGCTATCGGTTTTCATCCGTGAGCCGGAATTTCAGGGACAGACAAAAGAAAAACTATCTTCTCCAAGCGCCACGCGCCTGGTGGAAAATGCCGTGCGGGATCATTTTGAACATTGGTTGACCGCCTCACCATCCGACGCCGATAAACTGTTGCAATGGGTTCTGGACCGGGCTGATGAACGCGTCAAACGGCGTCAGGAAAAGGAAGTCAACCGCAAAGCGGCAACGCGCAAACTGCGCCTGCCTGGCAAGCTGTCCGATTGCTCACGCAGCAGTGCGGAAGGGACGGAAATTTTTCTGGTTGAAGGCGATTCCGCCGGCGGCTCGGCCAAGCAGGCCCGGAACCGTAAAACACAAGCCATCCTGCCCCTGCGCGGCAAGATCCTCAATGTCGCCAGCGCCGGAGCCGACAAGATCCGCAACAATCAGGAAATTACCGATCTGACCCAGGCTTTGGGATGCGGCCTCAGCGACAGATACAAAGAAGAAGATTTGCGCTATGAGCGGGTCATCATCATGACCGACGCCGATGTCGATGGCGCGCATATTGCCACCCTGTTGATCACATTTTTTCACCGGATCATGCCCGGTCTTATCGATAATGGTCATCTCTATTTAGCGGTTCCGCCACTTTACAGGCTGACGCAAGGGGGGAAAACTCTCTATGCGCGTGATGACGCCCATAAAGATCAACTGATGGAGAATGAATTCAAAGGCAAGACTAAAGTTGACGTCAGCCGCTTCAAAGGGCTGGGTGAAATGATGCCCGCACAGCTTAAAGAGACCACTATGAACCCGGACAAACGGACTCTCCTGCGCGTGGTTCTGTCCGAAGGTGATGAAAAAAACACCAACCAATTAGTGGAACAGCTCATGGGCCGTAAAGCGGAACACCGCTTTCAATTTATTCAAGAGAATGCCCGGTTCATAAATGATCTCGATATTTAACCCTAGAGCGCCGTGCGCAAAAGCATGCCCTCGGACTTGATCCGTGGGTGTGTGCGGTTTTGCGCTTAAAACGGCGCGACCAACAAGAAATAGAGCATCGCAAGTGATTCCAAAATAACGAGTGATGTTTTAGGCATAAAAGGCAAAGCGAAAATGACACTCACTGGTTCCTGTTTTTGTGGCGCCGTTGCCTATAAAATAGAAGGCACACTGCGTAACGCCCGCTCTTGCCATTGTTCCATGTGCCGAAAAGCATTTAATGGTCAGGCTTCGGTATTTGCGCAGATAGATCCAGACCAATTCTCATGGGTAGCGGGCGAAAAGCTCCTCACCAGTTATGAATCAACAAAGGGCGCAGGTTTGCAGTTCTGTAGCCTGTGTGGCTCGACGCTTTGCGGCACACAAAACAACAAGGTCATTGGCGTTACTCTCGGGTGTGTAGATGGCGATCCAGAAATTGCGTTAGACATGCATATTTTTGTTGGCTCAAAAGCATCATGGGAAATAATCCCGGAAGGGGTGCCTCAATATGAAGTATGGCCCCCTGAAATGGAATGAATTCTCATGGTTCAAAAATACTTAGAGAAACTTTCCACCTTTAGTGACAAAGCCACGGTTGACCGTCGCGATTCAATCAAACTGGAATGCAAGCACTTCTTTAGTGGCGCCGCGCTCTATGCCAACAACAGAATATGCATAACTTTAACGCCGGTGGGACTTGCCGTTAAACTTCCCGAAAGCACAAAAAACAAACTGTTAGAAAACAAAAGAGCCGTTCCACTGAAGTATTTTCCAAAAGGACCCATCAAGAAAGATTATGTTCTGTTTTCCGGCGGTGTTGAACAGGGCGGTAAGGCGTTACATAAGTATGTGAATGAGAGCATCGACTACGCTTTGACGCTGCCTAAACCGAAAGCTAAGCGGAAATAGTATTTCTCTTTCCTAGTGTTTATTCAGGAATCATCTACCTCAAGCTCATGAACGCGCCGGTGAAGGAACTTCCGAACGGCAGCATTTTCCACTTGGGCTGCGGCAGCCTTGTAGGCTGTTAGCGATTCATTCTTGCGCCCGGCTTTTCTCAAAAAGTCCCCGCGTGTCGCTGACAACAGGTAATGGTTTTCCAGGGCGCCCTCGTGTTCAAGTTTGCCGAGTTCATCAAGGGCCGAAAGGGGCGAGTCGGCAAAGGATACGGCAACGCACCGGTTCAAGCGATAAATAGTAGAATTTTCGATCTCCAGTAGATGGTCGTAAAGGACGACAATCGCTGACCAATCGGTGCCGGCATGGCTGGAGGCTTTCGAATGTTCGGCGGCGATAGCCGCTTGGAGCGCATAGCGTCCCGGCGTATCTTTCCGAAAAGCGTGGTCTAGATGCTTAAATCCGCCAGAGATCAATGCTTGGTTCCAGAGCGTGCGGTCTTGCTCCTCAAGCGGGACCAGCACATCGGGCTCCGGCAGCCGCGCCGGGGTTCTCGCATCGGTAAACAAGAGAAGCGCGCGTAAACCATGCGCCTCGCTATTGTTCGGCACGAGTTCAACGAGCCTTGAACTAAGCCTCATGGCTTCAGTTACCAAATCCGACCTGCGCGCATCTTCACCCCGACTGGCCAAATAGCCCTCGTTAAAAATCAAAAAAATGACCGCAAGGACTTGGCTAATGCGGGCTTCAAGTTGCTCAGCCTGTGGCAAGCTGATTGGGATGCGTGCACCTCGAATTTTTCGCTTTGCCCGCAGTAGCCGTGTCCGCACCGCTTCATCATGGGCAAAAAACGCGGTAGCGATCTCCTTAGGGCGCAAGCCCGCCACCGTGCGCAACGTCAGCATCACCTGGTCCGTCACCGCGATTGCGGGGTGACAGCACAGAAAGATAAGCGCCAGCTCGTCGTCTTTTATGGATCTATCCATGTCCTCGATATCCGGTCCTTGGACTGCTGGTCGTTCAAGATGGCCAAGGCGATCGAGGACGTTCCGCCGGCTCCTGCTCGACCGCGCGCCATCGATAAACCTATTCTTCGCTGCTGTCCGGATCCAGGCGCCGGGATTATCGGGCACGCCATCGCGCGCCCAATAGACAAGCGCCGATTCGAATGCGTCCTGCACACAATCCTCCGCAATATGCAGATCGCGCGCGAGTCTCATGAGGAAGGCGACTGAACGCCCCCATTCAACTTTGTAGGCCCCGTTGACGTGACCCCTAATGGCTTCTTTTGTAGTGGTCGGAGTCGGCACTGAACAATTCTAGCCCTTGGAAAAATCAATCGTAGGACGGATCTCAATGGCGCCGAAGCCGCGATCGACTAGAGGGATCTTCGAAGCCCATTTGATCGCTTCGTCAAGATCCTCACACTCGACAAGATACCAGCCGATGATAATCTCCTTGGTTTCGGCAAACGGGCCGTCATGCAATTTTATCTCGCCGCCCTCTTTGCGTACGGT
>JAJFIO010000268.1 GCA_021774915.1 Alphaproteobacteria bacterium | reverse complement strand
TATACCGATCTGCCGCCACCCGGAACGAGAATGCCTGCCGCCCAACCCAGTGAAGCCGCCACAACGCTACGCAAGACGGTACACAAGACGATTGCAGCCACAACCCAGGAAATAGAGCGGTTTCACTTCAACCGCGCTGTGGCTCATATTTATGAACTGACCAATGCCATTCGCAAAGTCGCACAACCCGCCAAACAATTCGGAGGCGAAACGGATTTGTGGGTGCTCAGTGAAGCCCTGTCGACCCTTGTTTTGCTGGTCGCCCCCATGATGCCTCATCTGGCTGAAGAATGTTGGCAGCGCCTCGGTGGCCAGGATCTTGTGGTCGATCAGCCATGGCCCACGGCAGAAGCCGCCTTGGTAAGTGAAGAAACTGTTCTGATTCCGATACAGGTGAACGGCAAACGGCGCGCAGAACTGGAACTTGCCAAAGGGCTCGACTCGAGCGCCGTGGAAACCGCTGCGCGCGCTCATCCCAAAATTATCGCTTTTCTGGAAGGCCGAAAGATCCGGAAAGTGATTGTGGTGCCAGACCGTATCGTTAATATTGTCATCTAAAGCCGTTTGAACGCGGCTTGCAAAATCACTCTCGACCAGAACTGCTCTCGAAGGACCGGCAAAATGACATTCCTCAAATTGTGCCTCACTTGCGCCCTTCTTGTGTCCTTGAGCGCCTGCGGTTTCAAACCTCTCTACGGCAATCACAGCGAGGTCGGCCGTGCACAGGAACATCTGGAAACCATAGCGATAGACCCGATTAACACAAAACTTGGTGTGATGGTGCGCAATAACCTGCTCGACCGCCTGACGCCGGGCGGCGCACCCGATGTTCCCCGCTATCAATTAAAACTGGGACTACGTGAGCAGCGGATTGGCGTTGGCGTACGACTCGATGCGTCAGTTACACGATTTAATTATCTTCTGATCACGAATTATAATTTGATCGACCAGGACACACAAAAAACTGTCTTCGCCAGCAGCAGCCGTTCGCAAGTGGCATATGATGTTGTTCGCTCTCAATTCGCTACAGTGATTGCCGAGCAAGATGCCATAAAACGCGCCGCACGCGATGTCAGCGAAGAAATTACGTTGCGTCTTGCGCTATTTTTTGCCACCGGAACCTTCCCCTCTAACAGTGTGGATACACAATCTGATTCCGCACCAGGTGCAAGCGAAACTCTTGAGCAATATGAAAATACCGACATGATCCGCGATACATTGTAATAATCACTATGCGCCTTAAGGGAAAAGAGATAGAGCGCTATTTAGCTGAACCATCGCGCACCATTCCCTTGGCTTTGGTTTATGGGCCTGACCAAGGACTGGTCCGTGAACGAGCGCAGCAATTAGCATCAGTAATTTCGAAGGATGAACATGACCCTTTTGGGCTATGCGATTTAACAGAAGATGAATGCCGCAGTGACCCCACACGATTACGCGATGAATTTTCCTCAATATCCATGTGGGGTGGAACGCGTGTTATTCGTATACGAATTAATACTGATAAAATATCAGGACAAGTAAAAGAATTTCTTAGGGCTCATCACAATGGATCTGTCGTAGGGGACGCGCTTGTCGTGGTTGAAGCTGGCGACCTGAGGCCTTCATCAACCTTGCGCAAATGCATAGAAAGCGCACCCAATGCAGTCGCGCTTCCCTGTTACCGGGATGATAAGCGAGCCTTGATCGAAATTATTAATGAAACTTTGCGATCTGCACATCTGAATGCCGATCGTCAGGCACTTGAATTACTCGCCGCTTGCTTGGGCGGAGACAGACGCATAACGCGCGGTGAACTGGACAAGCTGGTACTTTACAAACACGCCGAGGGAGAAAACCACCGTCAGGTTACACAAGATGATATCAAAGCGGTTATTTCGAACGCCAACGCCATAGGCCTTACCGATATCGCCTATGCAGTAAGCTCGGGCAAACATCTAAATATGGTGCGCAGCATGGACCGATGTTTATTAGAAAACGAACCACCCGTCTCTATTCTTCGCGCCCTCATCCGGCACCTGGAGCAGGTTCAAACCTGTCTGAGCCATATCGAAAGCGGTACTTCACTTAAAGCCGCGGCTGACACAATCACTCCGAGAATCCATTTCAGCCGCCGCATTGAGTTTGAAGGCCAATTGCGCCAATGGAACAGCAGGCGGACTGCCGGCGCTCTTACCCGGCTTTATAAAGCGGAACTGGAATGCAAAACCACGGGGCTTCCCTCTGAGATCATTTGCCGAGAGGCTGCACTCTCCCTCACCCGTATGGCAGCAGCCGGCCGAAGCCGGGCTTGATACTTCTCATAAACGCGGGAGCCCCTTCAAGTTTCGGCGAATAACGGGATGAATATCTATTGATCCCGGCTGAGGCGCCGACAAATCTCGTCAAGCTGCTCCAAGGTTTTATAGGCAATCCGAACCTCACCACCTTTATCGCCATTGTGCTGTAAGGTCACTTTGAGCCCGAGAGCATTGGAGACGTTGTTTTCAAGGGCTAGAGTATCGGCATCTTTCGGGGCAAGAGCGGTGGTAGGTGGTGCTGATTTCGGCTTCAACGGCTGATCGCCCCGCGCCAGAGCTTCCGCCTGACGAACATTCAAATGCTCTTTAACGATACGGTCCGCCAGTTCCTGCGGATTTTCGGCGCGCAACAAAGCACGGCCATGCCCTGCCGACAAAGCGCCCTGACTGACAAGATCCTGTATCCCTTCAGGCAATGCCAACAGGCGCAACATGTTGGCAATATGACTTCGGCTTTTGCCAACTATTTCCCCCAAGTGGTCCTGGGTATGGCCAAATTCATCCATCAGCGCGCGATAACCCGCTGCCTCTTCAATGGCATTGAGGTCCGAGCGTTGAATATTTTCGACCAGCGCAATTTCCAGCGCCTCTCCATCGGTCAGGGTCTTGATGACCACAGGCACGGCATGGATCGAAGCTATTTGAGCTGCCCGCCAGCGCCGTTCACCCGCAACGATTTCATAGGACACCTGTTCTTCCACACCTGATGACCCCGTTGACGGGTCTAATGGACGGACAATTAGAGGCTGCAACACCCCTTTTTCGCGGATTGAAGTGCTGAGCTCGGCCATATAGGCCTCATCAAAGGTTTTGCGTGGTTGAAAGGGGTTTGGCTTTAAAAACTCCACAGGCAACTCACGTGGCAGAGTGCCTGGTCCGGTAGAAGCAGCCGCCATATCAAGATCGGTCTCCCCCAAAAGGGCGGAGAGGCCACGGCCCAATCGGCTGGGCTTTGCATCTTCAGGCGCGGCAGGCGCTGGTTTTGAATTGGTCACGTCACACTCCACATTGTTGAACAGATCGAAGTTGAACAGATCGAATCTGTTTCAGCCTTGGCCCCAAGA
>JAJFIO010000267.1 GCA_021774915.1 Alphaproteobacteria bacterium | reverse complement strand
TCGACCAAATGGAAGACAAGAAGAAAATTGATCTGATTGAAGATTTCGCCGCCGCCATACCAGTAGAAATCATAGGAAATCTGCTGGATATACCACATTGTGACCGCGCCCCATTGCGGGCGTGGTCGCTCGCGATTCTGGGCGCTCTCGAACCCACATTGACACCCGCGCAAGAAGAAAAAGGCAATCGCGCGGTCACTGAATTTCTTGGTTACCTCAAAGGATTGGTCGCCGACCGGCGCAAAAATCCAGGCGACCCTCTAACGGATGTTCTGACGCGACTCATCAAGGCTGAGTCATATGGCGAACATCTGTCGGAAATGGAACTCATGCATAATTGCATCTTCATCTTAAACGCCGGCCACGAAACCACGACTAATCTGATCGGCAATGGATTGCATGCACTTATGGAATGGCCGGGCGAGCGCGAAAAGCTGATTGAGTCCCCTGCCCTCATTTCGTCTGCGATTGAAGAATTCTTACGCTTTGAAAGCTCCAATCAACTCGGCAACAGAGTGACGACTGAGGAGGTGGAAATTGGCGGGGTGAGCATGGCGCCGGGCACATACCTTACCTTGTGCATCGGGGCGGCCAATCGGGATCCGACCCGTTTTCCTGATCCGGACACCATGGATATCACCCGCCATCCCAATAAACACCTAGCCTTTGGCGGAGGCCCCCACACCTGTGCAGGTCTTTCTCTAGCACGCCTAGAAGGAAGGATCGCCATCTCTCGGCTGCTTGCTCGGTTCCCCCATTATGTACTGAGTGACACACCGGTTCGCAGCGGACGCGTTCGCTTTCGCGGGTTTCTTTCTCTGCCCGTACAGCTAGCTTGAATGATACGCAGTCACGCGAGCAAGGCAGCGATAAACGCATCAGCGTTATGTTTTTGTCGAACACCACCGGCGACTTCCAAAGCCCTTTGCCCAATCCCGGATCGATTTTCCTCAAAATCCAAAAAGGCCCGGCCCAACGCTTCACTTGTATAGCGCTCAACCATCACGCCGGGCAGCGCATCACCAAATCGTTTCAGCTCATCCTCCATCCATGTTCCTTTGGTGGTGATAACCGGACGCCCGGCACCCAAAGCCTCGATCAAAATATGTGAGGTTCTCAAGCGATAACACGCGGGGTCATAGGCAACCAAAACCGCATCGCTGGACTCCAATAAGCGGAAATACTCTTTACGCGAAAAAGCTTGCCCCAACACTGTGACTCTAGAGCCAAATCTCATCAGGTCCTTGCCGGTTTCCTCCTCCCAAGAATCTACCGACTGGACAATAAAGGACCCTCTCCCACCGTGCTGATAATAATAACCTATGGCGCCCGGCAACAGACTAAACCCTTTTTCCCGCCTCGCATTACCGGCCAGCAGAAAGACCGGCCCCTCATTTTCTCTCTCGTTCACCACGGTGTGGCGCGAACGTTCCCTGAAGTCCACCTGGATCGGAACGCGATCAAACTGGATGCCCGATATATCTTGGTAATCCACTGCCAGCCCCGGTGTGTCCGTGAAAAACTTCACATCCACATCAAGTTCTTTCCAGTGAGCGAAAGTTTTTTCCAGATAGTTTCGAATGACAGTAGCGCTCGCCTCGGAAACGCTGTCCTGAAGCGCCGAGAAATAATAGGGAAGCCGCAGAAGAAAACGAAACTTGATATGCTTGCTTTCATATGCACGCGCAAAGCGGGCAAAGCCCATGAGGTGCCAATGGGTCGCCGTATGAACAGCAATGGTTGTCCCCTCCGCCAGTATTCCCAGACTGTTTTGAAGGTCATCAAAGGTCGCAGCATTGAGCGCTTCTAACAGCGCCTCTGTTTTTGCAGGATGAGGCGGCACCCTGACATAAACGCTCGGGCTCATCACCGCATGAGCGCCAAGGGCCTCCACGACTTTTTCATCGCATCCCCGGCCAACAAAAATCCGCGCTTCAAGTCCATGGGACTCGCAATACTCCTTGATGATCCCGTCAATTTCCGGATGATGCCCCAAAGCCTCCATACAGCCAGGATCAACCAGTACAAGGTGAGGGTTCGCAGTGTTTGACACTGGCATGTTGATTCCTTCCGTACCGCCCCTTTATGGCATATAAACTCTGAGCCGCCCAAGGCTTGTCATTTTGCGGCTAACGGTCCAAAAAGAGCCTAAGAACAGGTAACGACAATCCGCTTCAGAGCACAAGAATATTAACCATGACGAACATTAACCCATCCGCGCCTCAACAAAGCAGGGGCGGGACTCAACAGGCAGATCGAAACATTTGCATTCTGGGCCTCGGCTATGTTGGTCTCCCGCTGGGTGTCGCGCTGGCCCAGAGCGGCATGACCGTCTATGGCGTTGAAATCATGGAAAGCCGGGCCGCCCTCATCGCGGGCGGCACGCCTCATATTGTTGAGCCCCGATTGCCGGAAATGTTAAAAAACGCTTTGGAGCAAAAGCGCTTTATCGTCAGCACTCAAATTCCTGAAAACTGCCCCGCAACCGTTTTTATCGTCACGGTGGGCACACCGATAAACGAAGATCAGCGCTGCCGATTGGATATGATCAAGGACGTTATACATGAGATTGCAAAGGTGTTGAAAGGTGGCGACCTTGTAATCTTGAGATCGACGCTCAAGCTGGGCAGCACACGGAATATATGCATTCCTATTCTCGATAAAACCGGAAAAGATTATGATATCGCTTTTTGCCCTGAGAGAATCATCGAAGGGAACGCGATTCAGGAGCTGTACGAGCTTCCGCAAATTGTTGGAGGATCAAGTCCGCGCGCCGTCGCCCGGGCGACAAAACTTTTCTCCAACCTCACACCTAACATCGTGACGGTTTCGTCAATTGAAACCGCCGAGATCATTAAGCTTATCGACAATATCACGCGGGATATTCACTTTGCCGTCAGCAATGAATTCGGCATGTTATGCGAGCATCTCGGGCTTAATTCAAACGAAGTGTTTGAAGCCGCGCAAAATGGGTATAAACGAACAAAAATTCCCAAAGTAGGTCTCGTAGGTGGTCCTTGCCTGTCGAAAGACACATATTTATTACAAGACAGCTTTGAAGGCCTTGCACTTTCACCGCAAATTCCAAAAGTCGCGCGCGCCATTAATGAGGGCCTGCCTAAGCATGGTGCGGATACCATCCACCGGTTCACGCAAAAATTCTCTACATTTTCCAACCGCCCCACTCTAGCGGTGCTCGGCGCCGCATTCAAAGGCCAACCTAAAACCGGCGACACGCGCAGTTCCATGACCGGGCCGGTCGTGGAACATTTACGCCGTCTTTTCAACTTCTCTGAAACACGCGGCTACGATCCCATGGTCAGCATGCAAGATATGGAGAGCTTAGGGTTGAATAAAATGGAAACCCCGGAAGACGCGCTGCAGGACGCCGATATTGTGGTGATCACCAATAATTTTCATGAGATTTCCAATTTGCCTCTGGGCCAGATGTCACACCTGATGCACAGACCGGGAATTATTTACGATTTCTGGCCCCAACACCGGAGCGCCCCCGGACCACTAGCAAAAGACGTGCACTACCTTTCCTTCGGCAATGGAACAAATTTAGGCAGGACAATATAATCATGGACGTGCGGCGTGTCCTCGTCACCGGCGGTGCAGGGTTTATCGGAAATGCGCTTGTGCGCGCTCTTCTGAATGCCGGGCATCAGGTGGCGGTCCTTGATAATTTGAGCCGAGGCGCCTCAAAGCGCCTTGATGATATTTCGTCTGATATCGAATTTTTCACAGGAGATATTCGAGATTCTGAAACAGTTCAAGACGCATGCCGAGGCAGGGATACGGTGTGCCACCTGGCCTATATTAACGGCACAAAGTTTTTTTATGAAAAGCCGGATCTCGTCCTTGATGTCGCCGTCCGTGGCATGCTGAACGTGATGGATGCTTGCGGGGCGCAAGATGTTAAAGATTTTATTTTGGCGTCAAGCTCGGAAGTTTATCAGTCCCCTCCCCTGGTGCCAACGCCCGAAGCCGTGCCACTGGTGGTGCCTGACCCGCTCAACCCACGCTATTCTTATGGTGGAGGAAAACTTATCTGTGAACTGATGGCACTGCATTGGGCATCGCGTTTCATGAACCGTGTGGTTGTTTTCCGCCCCCACAATGTTTATGGCCCCGACATGGGCCATGAACATGTGATCCCTGAATTGGCCACGCGCGCAGCCAAGCTCTGCGCCGACGCGACGCGCGTTGACCCTATCGATTTCAAAATAAAAGGTGATGGTGGGCAGACGCGCGCGTTCGTGCATATTAGCGATTTCACTATTGGTCTCATGAAGGTCATAGAGCACGGCCAGCACAAGGAGATCTATCATATCGGCAACCCGGAAGAGACCAGCATTGCGGATCTGGCCCGGAAAATTATCGCTGTTTTTGGACGTACTCCGAACATCATCCCTGGCCAGACCCCGGCTGGGGAGACATCACGGCGCGTGCCGGATATTTCCAAGCTGCGCGCGCTCGGCTATGAACCGCGCATCTCGCTGGATCAGGGCCTCAGCGAAGTGGTGAGATGGTATGCTGAGAGAATATAATTTTGTGGCAGTAATTAATCGCCTGTGATCGGTAGAGCGACGTCAAATTTGATTTCCCGTAAAGCAATACTGGAATTCACCTGCCCAATCCCAGGCAGGGTGAAGACAAACTCTTCCAGAAAACGGTCATAGCTTTCGATATCCGGCGCTACCACGCGCAACAGAAAATCTGCACCACCAGCTATCGCATAACATTCCAGCACTTCCCCACGCGCCTGAAGGACCGCTTCAAATTCCCGCACATTAACAGCCACATGTCGCGCCAGAGTGATGTGAACAAAAACGCAAAGGCCAAACCCGGCGCGCTTGCGATTGAGAAGGGCCGCATAGCCTTCAATGATGCCCCGTTCTTCCAGAGACCGCACCCGCCGCCAGCAGGACGCCGCCGACATATTAACTTCTTCGGCAAGCTGCTGGTTGGTCAAGCGCCCCTGGTTCTGCAACACCGCCAATATCCGCCGATCGGCTTGATCTAGGGGGGCCGGGATCACTTCCTCTTGGGCCATGCGTTTGAAAATTCCTATTTCATAGAATGTAATAATATGAATGATTCTTTCATATTATCTCTTATAAAAGTGAATTTTGAAAGGTATATTCCAACATCATAAGATATACTTTGCACCACTCAGCAAAGTTGGTGTGGCTCCACCGCCCCCATACCGCAGCCTGAAGGATTCCCATGCCCCTTCTTCAAGAAACGAAAATTGACGCGTATAACCTTGAGGACTGCTATACCCGGCAAGAGGGGCGCATCTACTTAACCGGCACCCAAGCTCTGGTGCGGATAGCCCTCGCCCAAGCACAGATGGATCGCCGGGATGGATTAGGCACAGCCGGATTCATCAGTGGCTATCGCGGCTCTCCTCTGGGGGGCTTTGATCAAGCATTGTGGCGGGCCAAAGCCCACCTCCAAGACAGCAAGATCGAATTCCTGCCCGCCATCAACGAAGATCTGGCCGCGACCGCCGTGCTTGGGTCCCAACAGGTCGAGACTGACCCGGATAAAACAGTCGAAGGGGTTTTTTCTCTCTGGTATGGCAAAGGCCCCGGCGTCGATCGATCCGGCGATGCACTGAAACACGGCAATGCCTATGGCAGTTCGCCCCATGGCGGCGTTCTGGTGATCGCCGGCGATGACCATGGCTGCGTCTCGTCAAGCATGTCACACCAATCGGATGTGGCCTTTATGGCGTGGTTCATGCCGACGCTCAATCCCGCCAACATTGCCGAGTACCTTGAGTTTGGATTATACGGGTTAGCTTTGTCGCGCTTTTCAGGCATGTGGGTGGGATTTAAAGCCATTTCCGAAACTGTGGAGAGCGCCGCATCTGTCGATCTCAAACCGCTCCCATCCTTTCGTAAACCAACTGATTTTGAAGCGCCGGCAGGTGGCCTTCATTATCGCTGGCCCGACTTCCCAGGACCGCAGATTGAAGAGCGCATGGTGGCGAAAATCGAAGCCGTCAAAGCATTTGCCAGGGCCAACCCCATTGATCGCGCCATTTACAGCCTCCCCCAAGCCCGCTTTGGTTTTATCACCACAGGTAAAGCGCATCACGACCTGATGGAAGCGCTCAGCTTATTGGGTGTTGACAGCGCCAAGGCAAAATCACTCGGAATAGATATATATAAAGTTGGCATGGTGTGGCCTATAGAGACCGAAGGCCTCAGGCATTTTCTCGCCGAAAAGGAAGAGGTTCTGGTTGTCGAGGAAAAACGCGGCATTATCGAAAGTCAGCTTAAAGAATTCCTCTATGACTATCCAGGCGCAAAGCCAAAACGCATGGTGGGCAAATACGATGAGCAAGGAACGCCTCTCATCCCGTGGATCGGAGAGCTCAGCCCTTCCCTACTGGCGCCAATCGTTGCGCAACGCCTATCAAAAGTATTTACGGGCATTTCATTTAACGATCAGCTCGGTTTTATCGAGCACACCCAAAACGCCATTGCTGCCCCAGGCGGCGTGCGGCGCGTGCCTTATTTTTGTTCCGGTTGCCCTCACAACACATCCACCAAAGTGCCTGAGGGTAGTCATGCTCTGGCGGGTATCGGATGCCATTTCATGGCGTCCTGGATGAACCGCGAAACGGACTCACTCATTCAGATGGGGGGCGAAGGCGTCAACTGGGCTGCGAAATCCAAATTCACCGGGCAGGGGCATATCTTTCAAAATCTAGGCGAAGGCACGTATTTTCATTCCGGTTCCATGGCCATTCGTCAGGCCATCGCGGCCGGCGCCAACATTACATATAAAATTCTTTTTAACGATGCGGTGGCCATGACCGGAGGTCAACCGGTTGACGGAAAAATCACCGTTCCCCGCATCGCACATCAAACCTGGGCCGAAGGCGCCAAGCGCATCGTAATTGTCAGCGATGAACCGGAGAAATACCAGCACACAAATGCCTTCCCTCAAGGCGTCACCATACATCATCGTGATGAACTCGATAGTGTGCAAAGGCAATTGCGCGAGATCGAGGGCGTGACCATTCTCATTTATGATCAGATCTGCGCCACAGAAAAACGCCGCAAGTTAAAACGCGGCACATACCCTGCACCGTCCAAACACGTATTCATCAATGATCTGGTGTGTGAAGGGTGCGGCGATTGTTCCGATCAATCAAACTGCCTATCCGTGGTCCCACTTGAAACAGAATTTGGCCGCAAGCGGCGTATCGATCCCTTTTCCTGCAACACGGACTATTCCTGTCTCAAAGGTTTTTGTCCTAGCTTTGTCACCGTGACCGGCGGGCACTTAAAATCCGCACCGGTATTGACCAAAACATTAGAGATTGACCGCCGATTACATACGCTTCCATTCCCAGTCCTGCCGGATTTAGCCTCCCCTTACAATCTCCTGGTCGGGGGCGTCGGAGGAACGGGCATAATCACATTGGGTGCGCTGATCACTATGGCCGTGCATCTGGAAGGCAAAGGCGCCTCGGTTCTCGATTTCATGGGCTTTGCCCAAAAGGGTGGCGCCGTCATGAGCTATATCCGCTTGAGCAACCGCCCTGACAACCTCCATCAAGTACGGATTGATCGCGGCATGGCTGATGCGGCCCTTATTTGCGACATGGTTGTCGGCACGGAT
>JAJFIO010000266.1 GCA_021774915.1 Alphaproteobacteria bacterium | reverse complement strand
CGTGCCGGGCGAATCTGAAACTCTGGAGACGTTGATTGATGATCAAACCGCTTGCGTGGTTGTTCAGTACCCAAATTTCTATGGCTCGCTTACCGACCTTAGCGCGCTGGGGCAAGCGGCCCACGCCAAGGGTGCTCTGATGATTGTGGTGGTCACTGAAATCGTGGCGCTGGGCCTTATTCGCGCGCCCGGAGATATGGGCGCGGACATCGTGGTGGGCGAAGGTCAATCGCTGGGCGTGGGCTTGAATTTCGGCGGGCCTTATCTGGGGCTTTTTGCAACGCGCCAGAAATATGTGCGCCAGATGCCGGGGCGTTTATGCGGACAGACGGTTGATGCCGACGGCCAGCGCGGATTCGTGCTGACGCTGTCAACGCGCGAGCAACATATAAGGCGGGAAAAGGCGACCAGTAATATCTGCACCAATGCGGGCCTGTGTTGTCTGGCCTGGACGATCCACATGACATTGCTGGGGGAAAGTGGGTTGCGTACCTTAAGCCAGCTTTGTCATGAGCGGGCGGTGGAACTGGCGGAGGCTCTGAGTGCGCTTGACGGGGTGGAACTGATGACGCCGGTTTTCTTTAATGAATTCACACTGCGTCTCAGCCGGCCGGCTCGGAACGTGGTTGATGCCCTGGCGGCGCGCGGCGTGTTGGGCGGGATAGCCGCCTCGCGTCTGACACCGGGCGTTGCAGAGCTTGATGATCTGTTGATCGTCGCCGCCACCGAAACCAATACGGATGAAGACGTGGCGGCTTTTGTGACGGCCCTGAAGGAGGTGCTGTGATGCACAGTGATATCAAAACCACCTCAGGCCATCGGGGGCTTCAACAGGAAGAGGGGTTGATCTTCGAATTGGCGCAACCTGGGGTCTCGGGGGTTGATTTGCCCGCGCCTAAAGGCGGCCCGTCAAGGCTCGGCGGGTTGGAGCGCTCAGCTCCCATCGGCCTGCCCGGCCTCACCGAGCCTGAAACGGTGCGCCATTATGTGCGCATCAGTCAGAAAAACTATTCGATCGATACCGGCTTCTATCCTTTAGGGTCGTGCACCATGAAGCATAATCCGCGCCTCAACGAGAAAATGGCGCGTCTGCCGGGTTTTGCCGACGTTCACCCGTTGCAGCCCGCCCAGACTGTACAAGGCGCGCTGGCGTTGATAGACACATGCGCGCACTGGCTGAAACAATTGTCAGGCATGGCTGCCGTCGCCATGAGCCCGCGTGCGGGCGCACACGGCGAATTGTGCGGGTTGATGGCCATCCGCGCCGCCCATGACGCCAAAGGAGAAGCGCGCAAATATGTTCTGGTGCCGGACTCTGCACACGGAACAAACCCCGCCACGGCGGCGGCCTGCGGTTATGAAGTCAAAACCATTCCTTCCAAGGCCAATGGCCGGGTTGATTTGCAAGCGCTGCTCGGTTCACTGGATGATGACTGCGCGGCGCTTATGCTGACCAATCCCAATACATGCGGCCTGTTTGAACGCAATGTTCTCGATATTGCGGAAGCAGTGCATGGTGTGGGCGCATATTTTTATTGTGACGGGGCGAACTTCAACGCCCTGGTCGGAAAGGTCCGGCCCGGTGATCTGGGTGTGGATGCCATGCACATCAATCTGCATAAAACCTTTTCCACGCCCCATGGCGGCGGTGGGCCGGGGTCGGGGCCGGTGGTTCTGTCAGAAGCGCTTGCGCCTTTCGCGCCTTTGCCTTTCGTGGTGCAGGGGACAAGCGGTTTTGATGTGACGGAGAACGAAGTGGATAGTCCGCAGGCATTCGGTCGTCTGGGCGCCTTCCATGGCCAGATGGGCATGTTCGTGCGGGCGGTGGCCTATATGATGAGCCATGGCGCTGACGGCTTGAAGCAGGTGGCGGAAGATGCGGTGCTCAGCGCCAATTACATCAAGGCCAGCCTGGAAGATGTTATGTCAGTCTCCTATGAGGGGCCTTGCATGCATGAAGTGCTGTTCGATGACCGTTTCCTCCAGGGCAGCGGCGTCTCGACCCTTGATTTCGCCAAGGCGCTGATCGATGAGGGCTATCATCCGATGACGGTGTATTTTCCGCTGGTGGTTCATGGGGCCATGCTGATCGAACCGACGGAAACGGAATCAAAGCAAAGCTTGGATAGTTTCATCAAGGTGATGCGGGCTTTGGCGTTGGCGGTAAAAGAGGAAGGGGCTGCGGCGCGCTTTGCTGCGGCGCCTCAATTGACGCCGCGCCGCCGTCTCGATGAGACGCAGGCCGCCCGTCAGCCTATCTTGCGTTGGCGGCCACAGGCGGAACCCGCACAAGCGGCGGAATAGGTGCGGGGTGGCGGAATGACAAGGGAAGTGGGAATGGGAACCAGAGCGTTTCCGTTTATAACTGAATCACGGAAACGCTCTAAGTTCTTGTTTGGTCGCATTTTCTTAACGCGAACCGGTGACTACTTCGCTTGAAAATGCTCTAATGCAGTTTGGCTTTGATCTCGTCGATATTTTTATCGATGAGAGCAGCTCCTTGTGCCTCATCAATGCGATCGGCTAGAAGCTTGCGGGTTGCATTCACGGCGGTGTCGGCGGCAAAGCTTCTGACATCGTCCAGAGCTTGCGTTTCGGCCTGCGAGATTTTGTTTTCGGCCATGGCCGTGCGCCGATCAATATGTTCGGCGAGGAGCCGTTCGGTTTCGCTGCGCATGCGCACAGATTCGGCTTTGGCAAGAGCGATAATTTCTTCGGCTTCTTTTTCCGCTTCGCGTTGCTGGCGTTGATAAGA
>JAJFIO010000265.1 GCA_021774915.1 Alphaproteobacteria bacterium | reverse complement strand
GCCAGTAACTTCCGGCGGTCCATGACAATTGTCTGTTGTGTTGTAAACCACTCAGTCATCGTACTCTCCCTCCTCAAAACACTGCCCGCAACGGAAAACTCCTCTTGCGCACCCCTTTACCCCATCGCCTAAGTATACGGTCAAAAACAAGCGCGGGCAAAGCCTCTTACGAAGGGGTGCAGCCCTTTCCCGCCTTGCTGACACATTGAGGAGATAATTTAAGCGTTTTACCTGGCAAAAAGCTTGTGCCTAGTCTCTTGAAGAGAAGAGGGGCCCTTGCGATACTTGCCATTAACTGCCCGGCGC
The DNA here is from genome assembly GCA_021774915.1 of Alphaproteobacteria bacterium. Lineage (GTDB taxonomy): Bacteria > Pseudomonadota > Alphaproteobacteria > SMXP01 > SMXP01 > JAJFIM01. The sequence continues at coordinate 4,764 of JAJFIO010000265.1, read as the reverse complement.
CTCTTGCGCGGCACATGTCATGGAGAACTTAGCTAATGACGGACCTTAAGTCTCGTTTTGAAGACCTGAAAAAAGAACGCGGCCGCATGCCCACGCGGGATGGCGCTAAAGAGCTGGAGGTGAGCGAAGCCGCCCTCGTCAACGCAATGACGAGCGAGACCACCGTCAGATTGCGCGATGATTTCCGTTCCATATTGGAGCACGTCAAGGATTTCGGCCGTATCATGGGGCTTGTCAGAAATGATAATTTTGTCGCCATGCCCATTGGGGATTTCAGTGAACTGAGCTTTGATAGTACGCGCGGACATGCAAAAGGCGGGAATATCGATCTCACTTTCGATCTAGAGCATTGGGCATCTGCTTACGCCATGAAAGAGTTGTCTCACGACACGCTGCGCCGCATGATACAGATCTTTGATGATAGCGGTGAGGCTGTTCTGAAGGTTGTCCTCTGGTCTAACGACGGCAATGACGCTTTCGATGCATTCATGGATGAGTTCAAGGTAGATACATCAACGCCGCCCATTGACAATCAAACAGGGGCTAGCGGATGGCAAAAATTTACAGCTGCGGACAACGCCCGCATCATCACGGACAATGCCCCCACCCGGACGCAAAATTTCTTGCAGTCCTGCATCGACAGCGATCTGGAAATTGAATTGCAAATCCCCACAAACGCTTCTCTGGAAACCTACCGCGGACCTTTGCGCAAATTAGAACCGCGGGACACCCCAGGCTGGATAGATTTGCGCTATCCTCATTTTACCACCCATTTTGGCGTCGGCTCGGTGGCCAAAATTTCCGTAGCCCAAGAAAATGGGGCTCTGGGGGCCGTGACATTGATCGATCAGTCTGATCGCATCATCTGCCGGGTAAGCAGCGCCGCGCCAGAAGACGTCAGTGTCCAAGACGGCTGGAGCACAGCCGTGACCAACCATCTGCTCAACTAAAATATGCCAGCCTCACCATGCTGGTCCAGAGCGTGACACAGGATCGGTGGACATACCGCACACGCCCGACACTATTGACTTAATTTCTGAGGGACACGAAAAAAGGAGCGCACATCTCATGTTTATCAACTTTTGGTATCCGGCTTGCCAGAGCACGGATTTAACAGAAGGGCCCAGAAAACAGCGCATGCTGGGCCAGGACTTTGTGTTGTTCCGCGACCAAGCCGGCACCGCCCACTGCCTGAGCAATGTGTGCGTCCACAGAGGCGCTTCCCTGGCCAACGGTAAGGTTAAGGACGACTGTGTCGAATGCCCCTATCACGGCTGGCAATTTAATGGTGACGGCGCCTGTACGCGCATCCCATCAATGGGGCCGGAGGCGAAAATTCCCGCCCGCGCCCGGGTTGATTCTTATCCTATTCAGGAAAAATACGGTCTGGTTTTCGCCTTCTTAGGCGACCTGCCCGAAGAAGAGCGCCCGCCCCTCATGGAAATCGAAGAATATGGGCAAGAGGGCTGGCGCGCCACGATCCAGCATTTCGAGTGGGATATCGATTACAAGCGTTCAATCGAAAATGGCATCGATTCAGCACACAATGAATATGTTCATCCGACGCATGGCTTTAAAGGCGAGAGGGAGGATTATAAATTACGTCCCATCTCCCTTATCGAAACCGAATGGGGAACGGGATATAACAATAAACGCGAAGCCCCGCCGCTATCGGATGAAAAGATGCGCAATGTCTCCGAACGCAAAGTAGATGCGGTGATCGACACATCGACAGGTCATGAAGGCATATCGAGCATTTGGACATTTATTCACCCGACGGATAAAGTCTTTATTCATCAATATGCTTACGAAACGCCGATTGACGAGGGACATACATCGATCTATTTGGTGAACTTACGAAACTTCCTTGCCACTGAGGAAGAAGACAAGCGCATGATGGATTTGAATGAATATGTGGCGCTTCAAGACCGCGACGTGTTGGAGCCTTTGAAGCCGGTGCTAACGCCGCGCACTAATGTACATGAAATCTTCGTTGAACACGACAAGGCCATTGCCCGTTATCGCAAATTGATCAAAAAATGGGAAGACCGCGGGTGGCGCATCGACATTGACGAAGTCAACCGCACCAAAGACAAAGCGTCTTATGCCATTCCCAGCCCCGCGCGGCGCGAAACTAAGGGCTGGGTGATGGACTCTATTCCCCTTTTCAACACGTCCGCTGCGGCGCCACGACACGCTGCCGAATAGTCCGCCAATGTAAAAAGGCATAAAAGCGATTCATCGCGTGCGAAACACAAAGGGGAGCGTGCTCAACACAAAGGGACATATGAGCGAAGTCTCAGGGATTAAACGATTGCTTTGCCTCTTGAGCTTATCAGAAGAATAAATTTCGCTTATGTAATTTCAACCACATCAATGATCGTGGTCATGATCGTGATGCAGGTGTTTCACTTGATCGTAATAATCGGCTTGTTCAAAATCTTCCGGGCCATGAGGGTGATTGTGCCCCTCAGACGATACCCACTTCCATAAATCAGGGCGTTCACGATACAGCTTGGCCGCAGCCCGCGCGTGGTTTTCTTCCGGTGACGTCCATGGATTAAAATGAAAATAATTGAACAGCTCGGCGTCCGTTCGGCCCAGAGCAATACACCCCTGCCGTGAAGCAAATGCGCCATGATTAATATAAGGCGGCCGCCAGAAATATCCCCCGGTCGGCAAATCTCCAAATTGCATCATCCATGAGGTTCCCCAGATATGATAGGATTCCTCAGCGCAGTCATGATACGAAATATTGTCCTGAGAAAATTCCGCCGTCATGGAATAAAGGAAAGTCGTCGCTTTTGTGATGGGATCAAAGCGCAATAATTTCACCAGGCATCCTGTGGCGACACCGGGCGATTTACGGGCCGTCCCGATCCACGGCATATCATGATATGCATGCACATTGATAAAGGCCTGTGGAACGGCAAGCCGGTGGTCACTGTCGGATTCCACGAAGGTCGGCTCACCTTCATTATAAAACATCAGGGTTTCGCACCCCTGCTCGCTGGCAAGCGCGCCCAATGCCATTCCTGCCGGTAGGAAGATATACTGGCCGGGTCCATAGACCTTATCACCAATTTTCAATTGCCCCTGCAGAATGAAGAATTCCATATCCGAATAACTCATGCCCGGCGCGCGCGCATAACCGGCATCAAAGCGCATCTTCATGGAACAGGCGCCCGTGTCGCGATCAAGCGATAAAACCTTGTAATGACTGCCTTTAGGAAAACCCGGCAAGGTAAAATCTTTGTAACCTTCGACCAATTCGCAATAGGGTTCGATATGCGGGCGCGCCATGAGCACTCCTTAACCTGAAGTCCGTTTTAAAAAATAACCTTGAAGGGCCGTTCCGGCTTGCCTGGAATCTCATCGGACCTGATCCGGCGCTTTTGATCGCTATCAAAGTTGAATCCGCGCGCCTGGATACGTTCTAAAAAAGCATCAACCCATCGATCACGTTCCGGCCCAAGGGCGTCCATATCTTTGATAATTTGACCCTGCCGCCTGTCCTGATCCGACAAGTTGGTTTCTATCCACTCCTGCGTTTGTGGACTTTTTGACGGGGCTTGATCGTGGACTTTGCTCATGGCGAACTCCTGATGGCGCTGGCAAATTTACAACCTTTCTTCAGTGTATAACCCATGCCCTGCCAAGAAGAAAGATCGGCTGATGCTGTCAGTTGAACTTAACGCCACCAGCCGAAACTCTTTATTTCTCAAAAATGATAAAACGCCGAAACAATCGCCCGAACTCAATGCCATAGCCCAGAAGAATGCCATGATCTGAAAAAGCAAAATTCGCAAATTTAAACGCCACTTCTATAGAGCCCAGATGGTCCATGCTCGTCGCACCGTCAGGGTCGACGATGGCATAAGGCACACCCATTTCAATACTGAAAGAGGGACTGAAGGCATATTCGCCTTCAAAGCTTACGCTATGCTCTTTAAGTTTTTCACCGCCTTCGGAGTTTCCTCCATGGATGGAGCGCCCCATGCAGTCGCAGCCAAGCGGGCGGTCGGCTCTATTATTCAGATATAAAAAAATCAGGAGAAATTATATGAGAATTTTGTCGGCAGACTGTCCGTGGAAAGATAAAGATACTGTGGTCGGCGGGGCGTAAATCTGGGTCCCTTGGGAAGGAACGAACAGCAATTCAGGCGTAGGCAGATAAGATTCCCAATTCTGAATGCCTATGTGATTGCCATCCGGCCATCGTCCGAACAGTCAGCATCCGCTTGCACCATCATGACCGCCATCGCCGCGGCATTATGCTTATGAGTCTGATCATTGCACGTACAACCTTGCGCCACGCCCACCACATTGGTTGCGATCACGAGATACCACACCAGCATAAAACGTTTCAGAAAATGACTGGATATTATAAGCATTTCACCACTTGCGCACCGCAAGGGATGCAATTAAACGACAGGTCTGCCCCTTCAAAAAGTGGAACGTATCCCCCGCTTATCTCACCCCCAAGGCTGTGGAAGTTTAGGTTCTTCCCTACTTTTACGCAATGATGCGCTCATCACAATACGTTTATGATAAAGAAGAATGCTTTGCCTACTGATATTTAGTGCAGTGACCACTAGGTCACACCGAATTTACGGTCTGGACTCGAATGAAACACGCTTATTTCATATAACTAACCGGGAGAGCAGTGGTATACTTAATTTGCTCCATAGCGAAGCTGGACGTGACATCCGCAAGGTCGACCTTTTCGATGAGCCGCTTATAAACGGCGTCGTATCCGGCAAT
>JAJFIO010000264.1 GCA_021774915.1 Alphaproteobacteria bacterium | reverse complement strand
TCGATCTCGGGAAGCAATCCATCCTTGATGGCCTGCTCGATATCGTCCTCCAACTCTTCAAACGCCACCAACATTTGCGGGGTATGCATACGAACCCGCAAAGCGCCCGTATTACGCCGCCAAACGGCAAACATCGCCTGGTCGGAAACCAGATAATCGAAAAAGACACGAAAACACCCTTCAATAAAAGCCTCTATGCTGGTCGCGCCAAGCCGCGTCGCGCTCAGTTTCGGCCTTATGCTCAGCGCGCTTTCATCGAGAAGGGCCTGGAAGACGTCTTCCTTGGACGAGAAATAATTATAGAAGGTTCCCGAGGCCAGGTTCGTGCGCCTCACAATTTCCCGTATGGACGTCGCGCCCACGCCAACTTCGGCAAACACCTGACGGGCCGCCTCTAGAATGGCCTGACGGTTTTGCACCTTTGTCTTTTCACGCTTGGTGCCGGACTCTTTTAAAGTCTCCGGTTGATTTTCCGAAACTTGGTCCACGCAACATTCCTTCACTAAACTCAGTTGAACCCACGACACTATTTAAGAGCGTCAGAGTGTAGAACCTCACTGCCCTTTCCGCAACGTCAACCTGACCGTCTTCTCAAAACGACCTTTTTACGGGGCAAAAATATTTATGGCTTTGTCACTCTTTTGGAGTATGAGTGAGCGCTACACCTTAAGCTTTGTCAATTCAACCTTAAAAAGTAAGCCCCACGCGTGACCCCGTCGAAAACACCAGATAAACAGGGCCGTCCCGTTATTCTCGACATTCTGGGGGGTGATAAAGACGCCTTTCTTGACACCGTGCCCCATGCCAAGGCCATAGGCATGGAGATTGTCGAAATCGGCAAGGCGTCAGGTGTGTTGAAAATACCGTATAGCGAAAAACTGATTGGCAACCCGCAGACGGGCGTTGTTCATGGCGGTGTTATCTCGTCGCTCCTGGATACGGCCCTGGGCCTGGCGGTGATCTGCGCACTGGATGAGCTTGTGCCCATCGCCACACTCGATTTGCGCATCGACTACATGAAAGCGGCCACGCCCGGTCAAACGATATACGCCCGGGCCGAGTGCACTCAAATGACCAAGACAATCGCCTTTGTGCGCGGCACGGCCTATCACGACACCATCGATGACCCGATCGCCATGTCGGTCGCCGCCTTCATGTTGAAATCGAGCAGCGTTACGACTCACAAACTCCCGCAGCAGGACTGACCCATGCCCGTACCCGGCGCCGCTTTCATGTCCACAGAAAAACTTCAGGCCCTGATTGATAACATTCCTTACGCGAACTTTTTAGGATTCAAGGCCGAATATCAAGAAGGCTCCGTCGTCACGCGCCTGGCCTATAGCGACCATCTCATCGGCAATCCGTTTATTCCCGCGCTGCATGGCGGCGTGATCGGCGCTTTTCTGGAAATGACCGCCGTCATTCAACTCATGGCGGAGAGCGAAGAGAGCGAGATTCCCAAAACCGTTGACATCACCATTGATTATTTACGGTCCGCCCGGCCGGTTGACACATTTGCCCGCGCCATCATCACCAAACATGGGCGCCGGGTGGCGAATGTGCGTGCGGAAGCCTGGCAGGATCAGGTTGACAAGCCCGTTGCCCTCCTCCATGGACATTTTTTGCTCCGTCCTCAGGATAAGTCGTGAACGCAACGCACATCGCGCCATGAGCCAAGACGTAACCTACCGCAAAGTCTGGGCCGTGGCCTGGCCGATCATTATCGCCAACAGCACCACGCCGATGCTGGGTCTCGTTGATACCGCCATTATCGGGCATATCGGCGAAGCGGCCCCTCTGGGCGGGATTGCGCTGGGCTCTTTAGTTTTCAATTTTCTCTATTGGGGGTTTGGATTCCTGCGCATGGGCACGACCGGTTTCACAGCGCAGGCCGTCGGCGCCAATGACGAAATGGAAATCAGAGCCAGCCTGGGGCGCGCAGGCCTCATCGCGCTTGGTTTCGGCCTGCTCATTGTCTTGTGCCAAACGCCTATTGCCGGCGCGGCCTTTTATTTGCTCGAGGGAGGAGAGAGTGTGGAAGCTCTCGGGCGCGCTTATGTTGATATCCGCATATGGGGAGCGCCTGCCACGCTGCTGCACATTGCGTTTGTCGGCTGGTTCATCGGATTACAAAAGACAAGATGGTCCTTAGGCCTGCTGCTCTGGCTCAATACCGTCAACATCACGGCTGATATTGTGTTTGTGGTGTTCATGGGCTGGGGTGTGGAAGGGGTTGCCGCCGGAACGCTTCTTGCTGAGCTCAGCACGGTGATGCTGGGCGGCTTCCTGGTTTATCTGCAGATGCGCCGCCGCCCACAGTTACGCGAGCGCCTCACCCTCGCCATTCTATCGCAGCGCACCGCCCTTAAACGCTTGCTCAGCGTCAATGGTGATATTTTTATCCGCACACTCTGTCTCTTTTTCTCCTTTGCCTGGTTCACCGCCAAGGGGGCGCAGTCAGGAGAGATTATCCTCGCCGCTAATTTCGTGCTTTTTCAATTTGTCGTCTTCGCCGCTTTCTTTCTGGACGGTTTTGCCTTTGCCGCCGAGGCTCTCGTCGGCAGCGCCATCGGGGCGCGCAGCACACAGCATTTGAAAAACACAGTAACCCTCTCAACGCACCTGGCTTTCGGTACCGCCGTCCTCATCTCCCTCTGTTTTGGATTTTTTGGCGTCCTCGCCATCGACGCACTCACAAGCGTGGATGCGGTGCGAGAGCAAGCCTATCGGTTTTTACCCTGGGCTGTTGCCATTCCCGTTATTTCGGTGTGGTGTTTTCAGTTTGACGGCATTTTCATCGGCGCCACCCGCACAGCGGATATGCGCAACATGATGCTGCTCTCTCTCCTCATTTACATCGCCGCCTGGTATGTGCTGGCGCCGCTGTTCGGCAATCACGGGCTGTGGGCGGCGCTGAGCATCTTTTTCGCCGCGCGCGGCCTTACCCTGGCCCTGCGCTACCCAAAACTGGTGGCCGCGGTGAGCGCCCCTCACCCCAACCCTCTCCCCTGAGGGGAGAGGGGGTTTATTCCGCATCCAGATTACCCTCTCCCTTTTAGGGGAGAGGGAGGGACCCGAGGACCGCAAGGTCCGCGGGAGGGTGAGGGGCCGCTAAAGAATCTCCAGCACTGCTTCGGGCGGGCGGCCGATGGCGGCTTTTGCGCCTGCGACCACGATGGGGCGCTCGATCAGCACAGGATTGTCCACCATCGCCTGGATAAGCGCGGCCCGGCTTAATTTTTCATCATCAAGGTGATTGTCTTTATACGGTGCTTCATTTTTGCGCATGGCATCGCGCGGGTCCATCCCCAGCTTTTTTAAGATGCCGTCAAGCGCGCCCGCGCTCGGCGGGGTTTTTAAGTATTCAACGATAGTGGGTTTGACCCCGCGCTCTTCCAGCAAGGCCAGAGTTTGGCGGGACTTGCTGCACCGGGGATTGTGATAAATCGTAATGGCCATACTGTTCTTTCCCTTCAGATT
>JAJFIO010000263.1 GCA_021774915.1 Alphaproteobacteria bacterium | reverse complement strand
TGCAGGTGCAGCACGCTTTTTGCAAACAGACTAACATATTTCGCCCTATAATGGCCCCAGTGCAGTGGCAGATGTTAAACTTGAAGCCAATGTGCAATTACGCCTCTTCGGAGCGCTTATAAAGACTAACAGGTGATTCTTGGATCGAGCCATCGCCATATTCGTTTTTTTCATCGTCATCGTGGTCGGAACGATTCTCGTTGCACCGAGCTATATCGACTGGAACCGCTATCGCGGGGCGATAGAAGCGTATGCAGAAGATATCACGGGCCGGGATGTTTCCATTGAAGGGGACATCGGTTTTGCTCTTCTTCCAGTGCCGGAACTGACTTTTTCCAAATTCTCCATCGCCAATGATGAGAGTGAAGACGCCCGTAAAATGCTCAGCCTGGATCGGCTGGAGCTGCGCGCTGCGCTGAAACCGCTGCTCTCGGCGCGGGTGGAACTCACCGATGTGCGTTTGATCCGGCCTCTGATTGCGGTGGAAGTGCTGGCGGGAAATCAGACCAATTGGCAGTTTGATCAACGGGAAGGTGCAGCGCCCCGCCAAAAGATGCAGGTGCCTTGGTGGCTGTCGGCTTTACTGGGGGCCATCCGGCTTGATAATTTAACGGTCGAGAACGGGACGCTGACTTATTCGGATCCCGAATTGCAAGTCAGTGATGTGGTGCGCGATCTCAACGGTATCTTTACCGCATCGACCTTGGAAGGTCCTTTCACGGCAAAAGGCCGGGCGAATTTCCGCGGCGTCGATATCCTGTTTGAGTCGAGTGTGGGGGACATATCTGAAGTGCGCGCCGTACCGGCTAAATTGACCGTGACTTTTGTTCCGAGCAAAGCGGAATTGGCGTTCCGGGGTTTTTTGGAAGAAGCGAGCCTGTTCGGCCCGGCCGTTGGGCGGCTGAACTTTACGAGTGCTGATGGCGGGGCCGGGTGGACGGATCTCATGGCGTTGATGCGCGGCGAGGCGGTGGCTAAGCCCAAAGGACGACTGGCAAAGATTCTCGGCCAGGATCTTGAGATTGAGACGGATTTGCGGATCGCGGACCGGGTGTTGACCGCCAACGAACTGATACTGGGTCTGGGAGGTGTGCGCGCTAAAGGTGAGATTACTGCGCGCCTGGGACGCGCCTCGAATTTTACCGCCAAACTGTCGGCGCGCAGCGTCAATCTCGATTCTTTACTTGAAGAGGCAGCATCCACACAAAAATCCGTCAATATGTCAAAGGCCGCGCCGACGATCGAAAAAGAACTCACCGGTTTCATTTTGCCGGACAGTCTCACCGGCACGATCGATATCAAAGTGGACGGCGTGATTTATCGCGCCGGTGTGATTCAAAACCTGGCTGTCGAAGCTTTAGCTGAAAACGGCCGCATCAAAGTCAAGCGCGCCACGGGCAGATTGCCGGGCAAGACGGCCTTTGTCGGGGAAGGCGACTGGCTGCCGGTGCCGGGCGGCACGCGATTTGATGGCAAATTGACGTTTAACGCTGAAAACCCGCGCGCTCTTTTCGCCTGGGCCGGACTGCCGGTGGACAAGGTATCTGTTGACCGACTGAACCAGCTTGATGTTGAAGGACAGCTCAGCCTCGCGCCTAGCCGTGTGGAACTGGCCGGCGCTCAAGTTTTGCTTGATGGGCAATCACATCAGGCAGGCGTGTTTTATGACTGGCGTACTGAAAGGCCGCGATATGGCGTCAACATCACATCCGATGAACTCAATCTTGACCCTTATGCCGCTCTGCTGCCTGCAAACCTTCGTGATTTTTCCTGGCCAGCCAAAACGGAAGATGGCGATATCGCCTTGGCGCCAACGGATTCCTTTGCGAACGTCACTTTGAATTTGAAGACGTTCACCTGGCAGGGCGCCGAGATGCGCGGCGTGGATATCGATGTGAAAGCCCGCAAGGGAATATTCAAGGTCAAACGCTTCGCCATTGCCGATTATGATGGCGCCAGGATTAACGTGCAGGGTCAACTCGGTAAGACGTTGCGTCAGCCGGACTTTGCTCTCACCGGCTCGTTTGAAGCTGAAACCCCGGCGCCCCTGTTCAGGCTATTAGGACTTCCCGCTTATGGGTTTGACGGCGTGGGCCATACGTCGTTACATTTTGGCGGTGCGTTTGATGCCGAAACCGGTCAGGTGGCGATTGAGGCCACTCTCCAGCAAAAAACCGGCGGTGCTGTGGAAATGGCAGGCCATGTGATCCGTGAAGGCGGCGCCTTTGTGCTGGAGGCCAAGAGCACTGGCCCTGATGGCAGCGTTATCACCATGAACGGCACGAGTGATCAAGACCTGTCACATTATGATGTGGTGTTTTCAGCGCGCGCGCCTGACGTCCCCGCTCTCGCCGCCGCTTATGGCGTTGACTACCGTGTGGCCGGAGGTGCGTTAGGGCCTCTTGATCTGTCTGCTGAACTTTCGGCTAAGGATAAGGAGGTTGTTCTTAAATCCATGGTCGTTCATGTCGGTAAAGCGGAGCTTAACCTTAATGGGACTCTGATTCTGGATGGTGAAGAGCCCATCTTTGAGGCCGAAGCGCTATTGACGGATGTCGTGCTCGATGATTTTGAGCCGATGGAGGCGCAAAGTGTTTTGTCTGCCGGTTTGCAATCGGTTGAAGATATCGAGGCGCTTCAGAGCCAGATTTTAGGTGTGGGCGCGGACGCGGACTTAACAGAGCATTCCAGCTGGCTGAGTCCTGCACGCGGACACGTGCATGTATCGGCGAACTCCTTAATCTCCGGTGCATACCGGTTTAAGGATCTGAACAGTGATCTGACCTTGAAAGAGGGAACGGTGTTTGTGTCGGATCTCACAGCCGATGTGTTTGGCGGACAGCTTGATGGAGAATTTTCCTATAGCGCTGGAGATCTTCTTCCTGAACTCTCAGGCGCCCTAACGCTTAAATCAGTTGGACTGGAGCCTGCCCTTGCCGCGTTTCTAGTTATTAAACGGGATGCGGTTCCTGTTTCGGGGCAAGCTGACTTTGATTTTAGTTTTTCCGCTTTAGGCCGATCAAAGACGGCTCTAATTAACAGTCTCAATGGACAGATCACACTTGCGGCCAGCGATGGCGCTTTTGAAGGCTTTGATGTTTTGTCGCTGGTCGAGGGGATCGGCCGGGCGACCAGTCTTGAGACGTACAGGGCGATGGCTGAAGAATCCATGACGGGGGGGCGTTCACCCTATCAGACACTTTACGGTGTTCTTCAAATTGAAGACGGAAAGATTTTGGCGAAGGATAATGACAGCGGGCGCGAAGAAGACTCTCTGCTTGGCATTGTGTCTTCGAAGTCCATAACGGAATCCGATGGTGCGGCGACGGTGAACTTTGATGGTGTTATCGATCTGTCCACACGATTGGTCAATGGCGAGGGGCGTGTGCGGCTTGTGGGTGAGGAGGGCGCGCCCTCTTTGAATATCCGTCTCACCGGGCCGCTTGAGGCCCCGCGCCGCCAGATAGAATCGGCGTCTTTGGGTGTGTTTTATATCGATGAGTTTGCAGACCGGGCCGACCATCTGTCGGGTACCGAGACGGACCGCCAGATCGAAGTCTTCCGCTCCGCCATCGATACGCTGAATGCGCAAAACTAAAATAGTTTGTTCACGAAGATTCCCCCTCACCCTATCCTCTCCCCCAAGGGGGCGAGGGTTTTCTTTTTCGCTCCCTCTCCCCCTTGGGGGAGAGGGTTGGGGTGAGGGGAATCTCTACTTCTTTTTTGGCTGGCGATAGTTTTGAAGAATGAACGAGCGGATGGCGCTGGACAGGCCGGTATTGTCTTGTGTCTCGGTTCTGGTCTGGTCTATGCGGGCGACAAGGGCGCTTAAGGTCACGCTCCTCGCATCGGCGATCTCCTGAAGGGCTTGCCAGAAGTCCGGCTCCAGGGAAATGCTGGTTCGGTGACCGGCAATGGTGACAGACCGTTTGAGCGGTGGGGGCATGTGGTCGCTTTTTTACGCTTTGGGACCGATCATGTTTTCGGGACGGACCACGGCATCAAATTCCTCACCCGTAACCAATCCCAGATTGATCGCTTCTTCGCGCAGCGTGGTGCCGTTTTTATGTGCGGTTTTTGCGACCTTGGTGGCGTTGTCATATCCAATCTTGGGCGCCAACGCGGTGACCAGCATCAGCGAGCGGTTCATCAACTGCTCAATCTGCTCCAAATTGGGTTCAATGCCGACAATGCAATTGTCAGTGAAGCTGCGCGCGCCATCCCCTAAAAGGCGGATAGATTGCAGCAGATTGTGTATCATCACCGGCTTAAAGACATTGAGTTCCATATGGCCTTGGGCGCCGGCTATGGTGATGGTGGTGTGATTGCCCATAACCTGGGTGCACAGCATGGTCATGGCCTCGCATTGGGTGGGATTGACCTTGCCGGGCATGATGGAGGAGCCGGGCTCGTTTTCCGGCAATTTCAGTTCGCCAAGTCCAGAGCGCGGCCCCGATCCAAGCAAGCGGATGTCATTGGCGATTTTGAACAAAGAGCACGCCAAGGTGTTGAGGGCGCCGGAAACTTCGACAAGGGCATCGTGGCCGGCCAGGGCCTCGAATTTGTTGGGCGCGGTTTCAAAACCAAGGCCGGTGATGTCGGAAACGTGCGAAGCGAATTTTTCGGCAAAACCGATTTTTGCATTGAGGCCCGTGCCGACCGCCGTGCCGCCTTGCGCCAGATAACGCAGGCGGACGGTAGATTCTTCCACCCTGTCGATGCCGTTTTCCACCATGGCTTTGTACCCGGAAAACTCCTGGCCCAAAGTTATGGGTGTCGCGTCCTGCAAATGCGTTCTGCCGATTTTGATAATATCTCCCCA
>JAJFIO010000262.1 GCA_021774915.1 Alphaproteobacteria bacterium | reverse complement strand
GAAATCGCAGCCCGCCTCGTCGGCGAGCCGCGCCAGAGCAACATTGTTGTCCCAGGAATTGACCCACCGCTCAGGAACCTTGGTGACCGCCATGCCGCCGGAGCAATTGGGCGCAAAGAAGCCGATCTTGAACTGCTCTTTGTCGAGCATCAGGTTTTCACTCATCTCAAAGGCTCCTTGGATAGCGTGTCAGTTGCAGTTGGTTTGCAGCGTGATCTTGTTATTCATAGGCCCCCGCCCCGAGGGATATGGTGGGATAGAGGGCATCAATAAGATACTGAAAAATAATCAGGCCAGTTCAGTTTCATAAATCCACAAAGATTGTAGGGTTATGCGCCAACATCGCATAATCCACTCCGGATTTCAATATAGGATTTAGCGGCGCCACATCCCTTACTCTCGTGGTTTGCAGTGTGATCTGCTATTCAAAAGGTGCGCCGATGGCGACGGGACGGATGGGAGAACCGGATGCTCCTTTGATGCGTAGCGGCAAGACCATGACGCAGGAAAGCCAGACTTTGTCTCTCGCCAGTTCTTCCAGATGTCCGTTCTGAATTTGATGGATACCGGACTGTGTGAGATTTTGGTGGTGATTCACGAAGGGCAGCCCGTCTGGCGTGCCTGTTGCGGGGCCGGCTTGACCTGCAAGCTGACCTTGGTTGACCGGATCTGTGAAAGGATTGTCGAGGGAGATGAGAACAATCGCCTTGTGCTGAATGTATTTCACCGCATCAGTGGAGAGTCCCGGCCCCATTGTGTAGTATATTTTATCCGCATCAGGATCATCCCAATGGTTTTCCCAGCCGGTGTAGATAAACAGGGCATCGCCGGGCAGCAAGCCGCGGCGGCCGAGGCCTTGTAACGCCAGCATGCTTTCGATATCGGCGGCAGTGATCGTTTGACCGGGTTTCAGCGGCTCGCCTTTGCCGACAGAGGTGCGGGCATCCAGCAGTACGGCGCTGGTGATGATCGGTGGCACTTTATCGATACCCAATTTAAGGAGGGGACTGTCCGCTGTCGGCTTGACTTGGGCTTGGGCGTACCCGCCATAATAACTTGCGTCATCGGAAGGAAAATCGCCTGTCCCGGACCAGGGCGTGTCGAGATAGGCAAAGTGGCCGAGCGCATCCATTTGCGTGCCTTGAGCGCCGGTCTCGCCGGTTGACGACTCTCCGTTAAAGGCATGGCGCGTGCCCGGAAGGCCGGCCGTGGGCCGGAATGAATATTCAAGGGGCGCACCAAAGGGCGATGCGGGCATGGTGTTGCTGCGCAAATGCGACAGTTCATAAGTCTTCGCTCCGGGCGTGGTGAGATAAGGGGCGCAGCGGGCCCATGTGCCTGGACCCTGCGTGTTGGCCATGCCTTTTTCATCGCCGGGCCCCCAGGGCGGAGTGGGGACGAGCGGTGTCTCGTCGGCGTGCGCCTTTAGCGTCGGGGTGAGAGTTGGCATCGTGAAAAAAATAGCGAGGGCGCTGATGAAGAGCACGAAACGCGAGTTCTTCTTCGGCGCGAAAACGAATAAGTTCTTCATGTCCCACCCTTTCCCTTTTTTCTTGGAAAAAAGTGTGCCGCAGCGTTGAGGACTTTACAAGAAAAACTTTAGGGCTAAACTAATTGGCGCAGGCTAGGATCTGTGCGGGAACAGAAAAGGGGGACCCATTCGCATGGGGGAAAACAATTCAAGTAATGGGTTCTGGAAAGCGTTTGGTCCCGGCATTCTGTTTGCTGGCGCCGCGGTTGGGGTGTCCCATCTCGTGCAATCGACGCGCGCGGGAGCGGTCTATGGATTGGCATTACTCGTCTTTGTGGTGATCGCCAATTTTGTAAAATACCCGGCGTTTCGTTTTGGCTCTCAATACGCCGCTGCGACCGGTGAAAATCTGCTTGTGGCTTATCGCAGGCAGGGTTCAGGTGTTCTCTGGTTGTTTGTGGTGATTACGCTCCTGACGATGTTCGCCGGGTGCGCCGCGATTTCACTGACAACCGCCGCGCTCGCCAAGGCCACGTTCAACCTCAGCCAAGACTTGCCCACAATATCTTTGGCCATTTGGGGGATTATTCTTGCGATCCTCTTTATCGGAGAATTCCGGGCTCTCGATTTTTTAATCAAGCTTCTCCTGTCTTTTTTATCCATCGTGACCGTCCTCGCCACGGCGCTGACCCTCTCGAATATACCGTTTGCGGGCTTTGGTGATTTTTGGCCCAGGGATTTTGAACCGGCGACGATCATCTTTATCGCGGCGCTTGTGGGTTGGATGCCCGCGCCGCTGGACACGGCGGTGTGGCAGTCCCTCTGGACGCAAGCCAAAGCGCGCGTAACCCGGCACCAGCCGACCGTTCGGGAATCCGCGCTGGATTTTAATATTGGATTTGTCGTCACCACGTTGCTTGCCCTTTGTTTTGTGCTGATGGGTACAGGCGTCATGTTTCAATCGGGCGCCACATTCGAGCAAAGCGCTCCGGGTTTTGCCGTCCAGATTTTAGCGCTTTATGAAGCTTCCTTGGGTCCCACCATCGCGTCCCTGGTGGGATTTGCGGCTATGTCAGTGGTGTTTTCCACCACGCTGACCGCGATTGACGCGTGGCCACGTACCCTCGCGGGCGTGGCGCTGATTGTGGAAGATAAAGGCGTCGATGTCGATGACCAGCGCATCAGCCATGCCATACGTCATCCCTATTACTGGATTGGCACGGCCGTTTTGCTCGCGGGTTCGTGGGTGAT
>JAJFIO010000261.1 GCA_021774915.1 Alphaproteobacteria bacterium | reverse complement strand
TCTGCATACCATCTTAAGGCCTGTGACGCAGGCTATATAACTGGTTGTACCCACGCAGGAATTTTAATCCAGATGACAGGCAAGCAATACAGCCCGCAATGGAAAAAGGCAGCAAAACTATTTCTAAAAGGATGTGATGTGGATTCTGACAAAGCCTGCTTCAACTTGGGTCAATTAAAATATAGGGAAGGTAGGCAAAAAGCCGCCTTGAAGTATTGGAGTAAAGCCTGTGATCTGGGCAACCAGATTGCCTGTGCAAATAAAAAAAGACTAGAAAATTGATTCTTCCCCTAAACCAAAATGACTAAACCAATCAACTGGGAAGCCTTGGTCAATGATGGAGAGAATTACGGTGACTCGGGTGAGAACCTTTCACCTCAGGAAAAAATAATTTTCGAATCCATTAAGGACTCCACAGTCCTTAAAATTCAGGACAGTTATGCTTTCTCCAAAAAGGGGCAGGTGACTGCCGATCACGGCAAAGAATTGGCGACCCTCATAGCAGGTTTTGAGCCGGCAAAAAATATCGCCACCCTGATTTTAACGCACAACCACCTCGGCCCTGAAGGCGCCAGAATTCTGACCGAGTCATCCGTCTTGCCCAAAGTAACTTATCTGCATTTGGGGTCCAATCATTTAGGCGATGAGGGAGTCCAATTTATCGCCCAGGCTGAAATTTTTTCCGAGGTTAAAACTCTCAACCTGGAATGCAACGGAATCACCGCCGAAGGAGCCAAGGCACTGGCCGCCTCTCCCGTATTCACCAAGCTGATGTCCCTCAATCTGGTGGACAACCGCATCGGCGATGAAGGCGCACTGGCAATTGCGAATTCAGATTCTTTTGCCAACCTGATCTATCTTCACCTCGGTGGCAATCGGGTAAAATCCGAAGAGGCGAAACGGGCTCTGAAAGAATCCACCAAACTCACCCGACTGGAAACGTTGAAAGTTTTTTAAACGCGAAACAATTTACGGATCTTCCGGACGGAGCAATTCCGGGCGGGAATAGTTGACCAGATCGGGCGTGGTTTCCACCCCTTCCTGCAACATCAGGACTTTAAGGTTTATCAAAGTTTTTGTTTCAGCAATGGATTTTGCGCCTTCAGGGCCAAAATAGTTGCGTCCCAGATAAAGATGAGTCAGACCGCTCAGAGTGGTCGATTCACCAAGCGCCTTCGCCCCCTCGTCGCCAATCAAATTTTGTGAAAACCTGAGAACGCGCAAGGAAGCCAATTTGGGAGTGGTCGCAAGCTCCATGATGGAATCGTCCTTCAATTTATTGGCCGACAGGTTGAGCTCTTCAAGCTGTTCAATGACCCGCCCCTTTAGCAACTCCTGAACACCATCGCCATCAATATAGCCCCGTTCCAAGTCCAGCTTTTTGAGGCCCTGCATATGCTCGGTTTCCCCAAGCGCCTTGACGGTGCCGTTGCCAATTTCATTCCATCCCACATCCAGAGATTCCAAGTTATCAAAGTTTGGAGATTTAACCATTTCAGCAACCGAAGCGTCGGTCAATTTATTATCTGAAAGAATCAACTCTTTCAGATTTTTCAAAGCCAGGGTCGTTGAGGCCGCAGCAACCAGAACCCCCTCGTCGGTGATAAAGTTAACCCCAAGATGCAATTGTTCAACTGCCTCCAGATTTTCCGATTCTAATAAAAATTTCAACCCTGCATCGGTGATCTGGTTATCGGACAAATCCAGGGTTTTAACGGCTCTTACCTGATCGGAGCGGGAAATAATAGCCGCCTCATCAGCACCGAGATACTTCCCGGATAATTTTAATATTGATGAATCATTTTGCAGGCAAGTCCTGATCGTCTCTTCAAGCTTGACGGTTTTTTCTTCCAGGGTCGGCTCATCCTCATGATACTCGGCATCTCCGCCTCGAATAATACCCATTCACAACTCCTGATATCCAATGGATTCAAATAAATCAGAGGGAAACCTCTGCTATCTGAATTATTTTAAAGTGTTTTCATTTTATCAGTCTATTTTTTGCCCCCGCAAACTATTTCACAAGGTTGCAAAAAATTAACTATCCTGAACTTCATAAGGGCTCGACAATTCAGCCAACTCCCCCCCTGGGCATCACCCCTCCACGACAATTAAAATGCCTGTTTTGGCCTTACTTTATAATCCGACAAAAACAACCAGAGTCGTTGGAGACATTAAAGATAACCTTTAGCTGAAAATATATTAAAAGAAATTAATTGAAAGTTAACCGACTTTTAATTTTATTTATTTAAAATAACTGCATTTTAAACTATCGACAAGGAAACAAACTCTCACCTTGATCGACCAACCAGGAGGTTTATTCGCTATGGTCATGTTCAAAACTCTGGATATACGCGGCCTTTCCTTTTTCAACGCCTTTCAGGAAACATCCAAGGCTTTTTCCGGCATCAAAAAAAATGGAGCTTTGGAAATCATTTTAGACCGAAAGAAAAACTTCACGGATGCATTTAAAGCCTGGGCAAAATCCAAAGGTTATAAAATATCCGACATTGACGATGGCCATCAAATGGTTCGCCTGTTCAT
>JAJFIO010000027.1 GCA_021774915.1 Alphaproteobacteria bacterium | reverse complement strand
ACCGCCGGTTCGTGCTCGAACACATCCAACCCCGCTCCCGCCAGTTCGCCCGCGCTCAACATGCGGGTGAGGGCGTTTTCGTCAATCACTTCGCCGCGCGCGGTGTTGACGATATAAGCGTGGGGCTGCAACAGTTTCAGCCGGCGCGCGGACAGAAGGTGAAAGGTGGCCGGGGTATGCGGACAATTCACCGAAATGATATCCATGCGCGCCAGCATCTGGTCGAGACTGTCCCAATAAGTGGCTTCCAATTCCGCTTCAATCTGCGCATTCACCCGGTGGCGGTTGTGGTAGTGAATCTGAAGGCCGAACGCTTTGGCCCGGCGCGCCACCGCCTGGCCAATCCGGCCCATGCCGATGATCCCCAACCGCTTGCCGGAAATCCGCCGCCCCAGCATCCAAGTCGGTGTCCAGCCGTGAAATTTATTTTCGCGCAGGGCCCGCGTGCCCTCGGCCAGGCGCCGGGGAACTGCCAAGATCAGCGCCATCGTCATATCGGCGGTGTCTTCGGTGAGCACCCCCGGTGTGTTGGTGACGGTGATGCCTCTTTGCAGCGCGGTTTCGACATCGATATTGTCAACGCCGGTGCCGAAATTAGCGATGAGGCGCAGATTGGGACCCGCCTGACTCAAGATCCGCGAGGAGATGCGATCGGTGACCGTGGGCACCAGAATATCAGCGGTTCGGACCGCTTCCACTAACTCGGTCTGGCTCAACTCATGATCGTCTAGATTGAGCCGTGTCTCAAAGAGTTCGCACATCCGAGTTTCGATCGGATCTGGCAGTTTTCGCGTAATGATCACCAGTGGTTTTTTACCTGTGGACATACAAAAGGATCTCCTAGAGCATTTTCGAGCGAAGTAAATACCGGTTCGTGGTTCAAGAAAATACGACCAAACAAGAACTTAGAGCGTTTCGTGGGTTCAACTTCAAGCGGAAACGCACTAAGGGACGTCACGGGCACAAGGTTGAACGCCCAAGCCCAAGCGCACCTAAGATGCACACATTCTTAGTGTTTAACAAACCTTCGAGCCCTGCGCCACACTCGTGCGCAAGACTAAAAGGGGAATTATAAAGTCTCATAAGAGCTTCCCACATATTTGCCCCTGCCATTCCCCACTATGGGCTCTCATCTGCCTTGACGGCGCGCGCGCCGCCAAGCGATAAAAGGCCTTACACAACAAGAGGTGTCCCTACCCGTGGATATCAGACGTTCACGCTATTTTTCAGTCCGTTTCGAGACCAGACGGTTGATCGCACTCATACTGCTGGCGCTTGGCGCTGCTGCTGTCTTGACTCAAAGTGAAGCCTTATCAACCGAAAGTTTCAGCGGCTATCCTGTGCCACGCTTTGTCTCCCTTGGCTCTACCAATGTGAATGTGCGCACCGGCCCCAGCAAGCTTCACCCCATCAAATGGCAATATGTCCGCCTTGGCCTGCCTGTTGAAGTGATTGCGGAAACGCAAGAGTGGCGGCATATCCGTGATTCGCACGGCAATGAGGGCTGGGTTTTTCACACCCTCCTTGATGGGCGGCGCACCGTGCTGATCACCGGTGATGGCACCAACAGACCTGTTGCCTTGCGCGAGCAGCCCGAGGGAACCGCACTGATTGTCGCCGTAGCTGAGCCCGGCGCCCTGATCCGTTTAGAGGAATGCCGAAAAGCCTGGTGCTGGTTAGTCGCACCTGAGGCACAGGGCTGGGTTCACCGCTCTCTAGTCTGGGGAGACTCTCAGACCGAAGGAAGAGATTAGTCGGTAAATTCCTCCGCTAAAAACAAAGGCGTGAGGGTGAGGCCGTGTTTAGCGAGCTCTTCGCTTGCCCCTTCTTGTCGGTCAACCAGCGTGATCACTTTGACGATGTCGCCACCCGCCGCGCGCACTTCATGCACCGCGTCCAGCAGAGAACCTCCCGACGTGGTGACATCCTCAACCATGACAATGCGTTTTTGATCAAGTGTTTCACCGGGTGCAAGCCCCTCGATGCGCGCTTTGGTGCCGTGGTCCTTCACTTCCTTGCGAATAAAAAACGCCTTTATGGGTGTGCTCGGGGTGCGACGAAAACTAGCCGGGGCGAGAAACGACACGATGGGCACCGCGCCCATGGCCAGCCCGCCGACATAATCGGCATTCAGACCTTCGACCTCATCAACTAGAAGCTCCCCCAGAAGATGACCACCCTCAGCATCGAGCATGGTTGGTTTCATATTAAAATAGAGCCAGCTCTTCCGGCCCGACGCCAGACTGATTTCCCGGTCATTGGAAAAAGATCGCGCGGCAATAATCGCCCTGAGGCGCGCTCTTTTGTCGGCTTTATATATGGCTGATTGCTGACTCATATGACCCCCACCCTCTTTTGGTTTTGTCCTCAATAGCCGATGAGGGAATTAAATGAAAGAAGGTTATTCATCTGTATACAGATGAATAAAATCAGTTTTTATAAATCGGTGTCTTTTTTCAGCCTGACGATAACATCCACCCGGTCAATCAACGTGCCCTTCGGGGAAGAAGGGAGCCCCAGAACCTCAATTTCATCTGCAGGAATATCTTCCAACGCGCCGTCATGTTCGAGGTAAAAATGATGGTGTTCGGTTATATTGGTGTCGAAATAGGTTTTGCCGCCATCGACAACCACCTGGCGCAGCAGACCGGCCCCGGTGAATTGATGAAGAGTATTGTAAATCGTGGCCAAAGACACTTTGATACCAGTGCTCACAGCTTCCTGATGGAATGATTCGGCCGTCACATGCCGATCGCGCTGCTCAAACAGCAGACGGCCCAATGCCAGACGCTGGCGCGTCAGACGCAACCCAGCTTGCTTGAGGCGGCGGTGCACCGGACCCGTCTGGACCGTTACCGTAGGATCTGTCTTAACCATAGGGTTTCACTCACACTGGCAACCAAAAACCACTGGTGCATCAAGGCGCCAGCCTTACCTCTATAGAAATCGGCTGACTGGCCCGAAAAGTCAAGAAGTATTTTAGATCTATTCTAATATTCACAAGCCGCCCGCGCTCTACTCCACCGCCGGAGCGCGATAAACGTCCTCGTCAAGCTGGCCTTCCCACTTGGCCACCGCCACCGCCACCGCCGCATCACCGGTGACATTGACCGTGGTGCGCGCCATATCGAGCAGGCGATCAAAAGGCAGGATAAAGCCCACCACCAAGGCAGTCTGCTCCGGGCCCAGATCAATCACCTGCAGCACCGTGGCCAGCAAAAACAAAGATGCGCTGGGAATACCCGCCGCGCCGACGGAAGTCAGCGTGGCGGTGAGAGCGATCAGAATATAATCGCCCGCGCTCATCTCCACGCCAAACGCCTGTGCGGCGAAAAGCGCCACAATGCCGAGATAAATCGCCGTGCCGTCCATATTGATGGTGGCACCCAGCGGCAAAACGCTGGATGACACCGTGCGCTGGACCCCAAGATTGTCCTGCACTACTGAGATGGTAACCGGCAAAGTGGCCGAGCTCGATGACGTCGAATAGGCGACGGCCTGGGCATCGAGAATTCCGCGGAAAAACCGAACCAGAGGCAGATTGAGCACCAGCCGGATTAGGCCGCCATAGGTGATAACCACGTGGACGATGCACGCCAGATAGACCGCCAGCGCCAGCAAGAAAATACTGGTGAAGGTCTCAACTCCTTGCGTGCCCGCCACCCAGGCAATCAGCGCAAATACCCCGAACGGCGCCGCCTCCATCACGATATGAGTGATTTTGAGCATTACATCCGCCGCCGACTCGATCACGCGCGCCAACGGCTTGCCTTTGTCTCCGGCGAGCAGAATACCAATCCCCAAAAGCAGTGCGAAAAAAATGATCGAGAGCACATCGCCTTCTGCCAGCGCCGCCACCGGATTGGTGGGCACAATGCCAAGCAAGCGGTCTATCGCGCCCGGAGCTTGCGCCACAGGCTGAGGTGTCACCCCTTCAAAGACCATGCCCGCACCGGGTTTGAACCAGGCGCCGAACATCAACCCGATACTGACCGCCACCGCCGTCGTCGCCATATAAAGCCCGATGGCTTTCACGCCGATGGAACCCAATTTTGAGATGCCGCCC
>JAJFIO010000260.1 GCA_021774915.1 Alphaproteobacteria bacterium | reverse complement strand
AAGGTCGAAAATATGTTCGGACGTCTTAAGGACTGGCGTCGCATATCAACCCGATACGACCGATGCTCTCACACATTCTTCTCCGCAATCTGCATCGCCGCCATCGTCATATGGTGGATTTAATGAGTCCTGACCCTAGTAGAAACCACCCTCGACGTATCCCTATTGTGCGCGATTTTATACAAGGCGTGATCCGCCTTGCGCGTTCACCTCAAGTCGTGCTGAACTTGGAATTGAACCCGGTAAACCACGCAAAGGAGAGGCGAACCATGGCATCCAAAGACCGCTCTCCCAAAAATATAACAGGCGATAAAGATGGTACGACAGGAGCCTTTTTATAAAGGAGAAGAGTTATGGAACAGTCATCGTTCAAAGCGCGCCGCAGCCCATTCCTAGCGTTTATGGCTTTCCTGGCCAATCTGTATCTCATCGGATTTGCCGCAGATGCGGGTCTATCCCTGGTTGAGGAAATTCTGCGCACGACGGCCAACGTTGAAGTTCTCATAGATGCGCGCAACATTTTGGCTTTTATTGTATTTGCATTTTCTATTTTAATGCTGCCCATTCTTCTGTTTGTGCCGCATTTGCCGAAACGTGTATTTTTACCTCTCATCTTCTTCGCGATCTGGGCAGGCCTAGGCTCACTTCCCTTTACCCCAATGTTAGATGACAGCATGATGCAATTTATACTTATTGCAGTACAAATCTTAGCTGCCCTCATCGCATTCATGATCATGAAATCGCACACGGGCGCTGCGTTGGTAGCTGCCTCTCGCCTGCCTCAAATTCAAAAGTTGGGTCTCCGCACCCTTGCTGCAATCCTCACATTCATCATCCTAAGCCCAATAGTGATTGGGGGATTGGGTGTTATTGGACTGGCCGCCGCATTCGAAACCGGCACGGGCCATTATGTGCGTTTCACACTTTCTGAAATTAACATCACAGAGCGTGTTTTTTCGAACAATGAAAAGCAACACGTCCACCTGATCGGAATGGTGCATATGGGCGAAAGTGATGCCTATAAATCCCTATTCAATAATTTTTCCCCTGATGCCCTTGTCCTTGCAGAAGGGGTCACAGACAAAAAGGGGCTTCTTACCGGAAATTTATCGTATAAACGCGTTGCAAAGATTCTTGGGCTTGAACAACAACCCGCTCTGCAACAGATTGGGGAGACTGAAAGCAACATAACGACCCCTCTCGGCTCAGAAAATATTCCTGACGAAGACAGCGAGGCAATTCTAAAGGAGCATCCCGATATCCTTTATGCTGATAGTGACATTGGTGACTTTTCCAAGTTCACGATCCAATTCCTCAATGCTACGACCAGGATTTATGATAGCTCATCTATCTCGCAAGCTCTGGATCGCCTCTCAGATCTTAGTGAAAAATTTTCTGAAGAAGACATGAACACCGTATTCGACGATATTCTGTATAAGCGCAATGATCGTGTTTTGGGTGAATTTGATAGCAATATCACCAAATATGATACGATCATCATTCCTTGGGGAGCAATGCATATGCCGGATTTGGAAAAGGGCCTGATTGATCGAGGTTTCTCTTTAAATACGGAAAGAGTTATTCCTCTTATTCGATATACTACAATCTTGGCTCAATTGAAAAAGGCATTGTCATTCCTATAAATCCTCAGCCGCTATCAGCGCCGGTTCTTATTCCTCTTGAGCGGGCTTGAGAAGGTTTTCGTGTTCCCGTATGATCTGCTTCAAATTCGTCACAACTCATGGCGCCGCCTGCATCTCTGGCCGGGATAGCTGTTCCAGCCATCTCCATTCAGGTTGAGCGCCCTCAACTAACAAGGAATGCTCATGACTGCAAAAGCCTCAACACCAGAACAGATGGTACGAGAAGACGGCACATATCCAACTGTGCCACTGCGTAAAGACAACATCATGGTCGCCGTTGTTCAGACGCGCGTCAATGGCGTCAATGGCGATAACCCCGAGCCTGATCGCAAAGCCAATCTTGACTATATGCTGGAGAGCATTGACATCGCTCAAGGCTATGGCGGAAAGTCGGATCTTCTTTTGTTCCATGAATTTCCAATCACCGGATTTAGCGTCTGGACGCGGAAGCAACACGAAAATGTTTGCATCCAAGTGCCCGGCCCCGAAACCGATGCCGTCGGTGAAAAGTGCAAACAACACAATTGCTATGTTGTTTTTGGAACTTATGCGACGGACCCAGATTGGCCCGGCCATATTCTCCATCTCATGGTGATGATTGGCCCTGATGGGAAAGTCGTCGCCAAACATTGGAAACAGCGCAATGTCCGGGGTATGTTTCCCGGTTCAGAAGGCTATACCAGTGTCATTTACGATGTATACGATCAATTTGTGGAGATGTACGGCCTGGATGCGGTTATTCCAGTTGAGAAAACAGACATCGGTAACATCGCCATGTCAGCGGTTCAATTTGAACCGGAACTTTTCCGATGCATGGCGTTCAAAGGCGCTGAAATTATTGCCCGAGTCGCAACAGGCGGATTTGAATATGAGGACATGAGGCTGACCTCGTATCACAACAGCCTTTACACCTTGGTCACGAATAACAGCCTCTCAATGTCACCGAGCTCTGGCAAATCGGGCCGGTTATTCTTTGATGAGGCCTCTCATGGTGGATCGGGCCGCTCAGCCATTTTCGGACCGCGCGGCGTTGAACTTGTCAAATGCGGGCCCTTCGAGCAGCGCAGCCTGACAATGATTCCAATGAAAAGTTTCCGGGAAAAACATCGTATCCCGGATGTGCATATGGATATTTATAAGCCTGTCTTTGACCAATACAAAACACGTTATGATCACAGCTTATATTTGAAATATCTCCCGACAAGCGGCCATGACGCTTATAAATATTTTGCCAAAAATTCCAGATGGACTCATTATTGGTAGGC
>JAJFIO010000259.1 GCA_021774915.1 Alphaproteobacteria bacterium | reverse complement strand
GCAGGCCATCGCTCAGCGCAAGACCTAACTCACCGCTCATGCCGGTAAGGTCAGTTTCCTCTCTTTTGTCTCACTTCAAAATATGAGGCGTCAAGCACTGACATTCATAAGTTCACGCAAAAGAGGGCCTGTCCTAAGACAAGCCCTCTTGGTCTCGAGATCGCGTGAATGGCGCGTCTGTGGCGAGTTTACGCCTGAACTTTATTAAGAACGTCTGTCATGCGGTTGTTCAGAGGTTCAAAGGCCTCGCGAGAAGTCTCGCTGATAATTCCGGCCAATTTATTCATTTGACCGACGTATGTTTCAAAAGCGGTTTTGGCAAAATCGCTTTGGATTTCAACAAGTTCCTGAATGGTGCGTGCCTGGATTGACGCTTCAGCTACTGAGGCACTGTCTTCCAGAGCCTTTTTAGAGAAGGCCAAGGCTTCGCCTTGCAGTACTTCCAGGCCCGACTTGGCCGCATTACCGAATTCCAGAAAAGTTTGATAATTTTCCTTCCCGAACGCAGCCACATCACCATATTTGCTGAACGCCTGCTCAAAACCGTTGGTCAGCACATCAGCGTCGAACTGATCGGTACTGGCACTCTGAGCACCCGTATTTTTCGCTGTCGTTTTGGTTTTTCCAGCCATTTTTAAGTCTCTTTCTGATAAATTATCCCAAGAAACCGGTCCTTTTGAACTCAAACACGGGATCCGGATGTTTGTTGCACTGCAACATTCATAGTAGATATAGGTTAGCTCCTTAACGGTGTCAAGCATATTTGTGCAGCGCAGCATTTTTGTGGCAAAAAGATTAACCTCTTGTTAAGGCAATGCCTTTTTTTATGCCTTGAGCAGTGAGAGACGAATCATTGAGATCCCTCTTGGGGCGTCCCGCAGTGTGCTGTTAGAGCTGGTCCGTATTTTCTCAACACCCTAAGTGGTAGGAAAACAGGTCTCTTGCTAAAATTCATGAGATTTCAGAAATTTTGACCAAATACTTGTTGGGAATAGCACCAAATCTCATTAGGCTAAGATGACTGGGGAGCATAACAAAAGTGAGTACGCAACTGTGTTGAACCGGCTTAAGGTGCGAATCTTTGGTCGGACGCCACGCAAAGTGGCGTTCTTGATTCTGCTGGCCCTGTTTACTCTTCCACATGGGGATCTGAAGGCCGCAGCCAATCCCAAATATGCGTCTGTGGTGATTAATGCCTATACGGGTCAAGTACTCTATGCCCGCAATTCAGCGTCACGTCGTTATCCAGCCTCACTCACAAAGATGATGACCCTCTACCTGCTGTTTGAACAGTTGGAAAAGGGCAATCTGACCCTACACTCGCAACTGACTGTTTCCCGAAGAGCCCAGAATCAGACACCCACCAAACTGGGGTTGAAAGTAGGTCAAACCATCTCAGTGGAACAAGCCATCAATGCGCTGGTCATCAAATCAGCCAATGATGTGGCCACGGTGGTGGCAGAAAATATCGGCGGCACTGAGGTCAAATTTGCCCAATTGATGACCCAAAAGGCGAAAACATTGGGGCTCAAAGGTACACAGTTTCGCAATGCTTCCGGCCTGCCCAATCGCAAGCAGTATACGACCGCGCGCGACATGGCCCGGCTCGGTCAAAGACTGATACTGGATTTTCCGACTTATTACAGTTATTTTGCCGCGACCTCCTTTAGCTGGAAAGGGACTACCTATAAGACGCATAATAATCTTCTGAAAAGATATCGCGGTACGGACGGCATCAAAACAGGCTATATCCGTGCGTCAGGATTCAATCTTGTCTCCTCCGTTAAACGCAACGGCGTTCATCTAATCGGCGTCGTCTTCGGTGGCCGAAAAGTAAAATCACGCGATGCGCATATGCAACAAATTCTAGACGAGCAATTCAAGAGAGTTACTATCGACCCTGCCCTCGGTCGGCGTTTCGTTGTGATCCCCAAGCCCATGGCCAAACCCGGCAGCGGCAATATTTTTGTGGCTTCATCCACATCAACGCCGGCGCCGACGGTTGCAGAAAAGCCCACTTCAGCCGCAATGTCGCCCGTGATCGAACAAGGAGACACGTCCTATACGGGAGAGCCTTCTTCCCCCTCATCGTCAGACCCGATCGGAGATCTGATTGAGGCCCAACACGAAGAGCGCACCATGGCCGCGTTGGAAGGAAAGGACCCCTCCCCTGCTGAAAATCAGCTGGTGGCTAGTCTGTCACCTCCGCCCCTTGAGTCCCTCAGCTTCAAGGCCCGGCTCACGGACCCGCAAGCGTTTTACGCCATTCAAATCGGTGCATACCGCGTAAGAGATATTGCCGTTCAACGGCTGAACGCCGCGGCCGCCCGCTCAACGGATCTGTTTCGTGACGTGATGATGGCCATCGTACCAATCGATGTGAATGGCACCACGATCTACCGCGCGCGCATCGGACCTTATCGGGAATTGGAAGCGGTCAACACCTGCAGTACACTTCAACAACAAGGAGTGACTTGCTTCACCATTGTCCAGGACGACTGGTCAAAATATGCGACCAACTAAGGTCGCATCAAAGTCCCAACAATAAATCCTTAGCTTGATTGATCTTTGAAGCGAGATAGGTCGAGCCGCCGTGGTCGGGATGAACCTTTTTCATCAAGCTACGATGCGCCTGTGCGATCGCCGCGCGAGAGACCGGCGGCTCCAATCCTAAAATTGCATAAGCTTCCGCTTCAGTCATACTCCCGCTTGGCACACCACGCGTGCTGGAGCTTTGCTTCTCTTGAGATTCGCCGCGCCATTCATCCCGGCGATGGCGGTCGATATAGGCTTGCAGAAGTGCTGCCCCATCGGCATCGCAGGTCTGGCACTCCTCCAGAAGGTTCTGAAGACCATCGATCGACATTTCGCTCAACCGGCTGCCCTTAAAACGGCCTGTACGCACCGACCCATCCATATCTCCAGTGTCATGATCCAGACTCATACTGAGAATTGGCGTCTCAATAGTGGAAGACTGACCGGCGCTCCGCTGGCTTTTCCCCGACAAGCCCGAAGCCAATCCGCTTAAAGGTCCCAATGGAATCGGACTTCGTTTTCCCAGCAGCAGCAAAGCAAGACCGACAAGCGGTAGGCCGGCAGCAAGTCCCCCCCTTAGGAATACGGGAATAGACAAAAGCATCAGGATTGCCGCGCCGATATAGCGCAAGAGCCGCGCCACGACTCGTGGATCGGCGGCGACAAAGGCCTGAGCCAGCAAGAGACCGGCAAACAGAAGCATCCCACCTAGCAGAATCCATACCATGCTGTCGTTTATCCTTTATTCAACGTGATTGCTTGTGTCAGCGGATCTGATTGGTGATTTTCAACACCTGGCCGCCTCGCTTTTGTCCATAATCTTCCAAGGCAGCTCTGCCCCCGGCAGCATAGACGGCCACCGCCGCGATCAGTTCTTTGAGTGCTTTCGCCGCGCCGGCATCAAACCGGCAATAAGCGCCGCCGGTGAGCCGGGCGATCTCGCGGAACGCCTGCTCTGCTCTGCGGTCTCTGCCTTCATGAAACAAGAACGTCCGCACGCCAAGAAGTCCCAGCTCACCGGCCACATGGCAAACGCGATCCAGGTTTTCTTCAAAACTGTCTCCGATATAAACCAGCGCGTTAATTTGTTTTTTTTGTGTCTCTTTTCGTGCATGACGCAGCAGACGTTCAATTTGCGTATGGCCCCCCTGGCACTCGATCCCGGTCATGTAGCGCAAGAGAGTTGACGAATCAGCCGCCCATGGACTCACGCGAAATTCGTTAAAGCCGCGGAAGTATCCCAGTTGAACCTCAAGCCCGCCCAGCGAGGCGGTTTCCTGAAACATTTCCGATTGAATGTGACAGGCCGTATCCCATGTCGGTTGGCGGCTCAATGTGGCATCTAAGGCAAACAGCAAGCGCCCGCTAGATCCTGAGGTCTTCATCACAGGCGTTTGCGCGACTTGGTTCAAAAAGGCCCCTACCCCGGCACTCACCTGGGATGGGGAGCGAGGTGCTTCGCCCTGCGGTACTTTTTTGTTCGAAGGCTTTTTCATGGGCAGTTCTCTAGTCCCGCTATTCAAGCGAGGTCAGAAAGAGGCCGACGCGCTTTCCAATCCTGGTAAGTTTAATGTCACCATCAAATCCCGAAGTTCCTGACGCGCCGCCACATGACTCATCGTCATAGAGATACGCGTATCAGCATCCATAATGTCAAGGAGCGTCAAGCCCGAGGGAAACAGTTCGCGATAGATTACCCTTTCGCCAAAACCAGGCGCAATACGAAAGCCAGTGCGCGGCGCGAGCTTTTCCAGAACTTCTCCAACGCGGCGCTTGTTTTTGGCGTCAAGACTGGCCAGCCGGTTGCGCATCAACACCCAATCAATAGAGACGCGGTCTGTGAGCGCGCGCCTTTTCCTGCTCTCCCAGATCATCTCGCTATAGAGGCTAGGCCCCGTGATCTCAAAACTTTCGGGATCCACTTTCGCCAGGAGATCGAGATCAACAAAACTGTCATTCATTGGCGTGATGATGGTGTCTGCCGACGCATGCCCCAGATGTGACAGATGAGTATCGGCGCCGGGACTGTCGATAATGACAAAATCATATTTTTCACAAAGTTCGTTGAACGCTGTCTCAAACCAGAGGCGCTCCTCATCGCGGGCCTCAGTCCGGCTGTCCGCCGTACTTTGTTCAATCACTCTGACATCGGGCATGGGGATGATCTGCCCGGTCTGCCGCACCCATCTTGTGCGGTTTTCGACATAGCGCGCCAGGCTTTTCTGACGGCTGTCCAGATCCAGCGCACCAACGCTTTTTCCCATGGTCATCAGGGCGATCGCGATATGCATGGCCGTGGTTGATTTACCCGAACCGCCTTTTTCATTGCCAAGACAAATCACCCGGGCACGCGGCTTGTCCACTATGCTATCCAAAGCAGCTAACTGTACGTGATTGCCCACTTTTTTGTCCTGATTGGGTTTCAATTGAGGCTATTCTGAACAGCGCCGCCACTGAGTCAAGCCAAGTAATAAAGCCTAGAGACTTTCCGGTTACATCGAAGTTTCAGAATATCAATCAGGTGTACCCTCAATCTGCTTGATACAAACTTAAGTAACACTCTGTTTACCAAGGTTTATACCGGTTTTACTTTTTATTAAAGCAATGTTCAGTGTGGCCTTCCATAGTTTAAGGCAAGTTCTCATCTGACGATGAGATAATTCGGGGGGATTTTAAGCCATGCTGCGTACAAAAACGATGATCATCTTAGGTCTTCTGACTGCCCTTAGCACATTTACTGGCCTTAACTTGCTGGTCCCCAAAGAGGATGTGCTGACTCAGACCGATAGGGCTTCACATCCAGAAGAGCTGTCCAGCCCCACCGCTATTGAGATCTGAACCGCTCTTCGTTCTCATAGCTTAACAATACAAGAACCGATACAGGGCGTACCCTTGTCGCCATCTTCCAAATTTGGCGCAAGATCATCGGCCCTTCAGATTGCTGATCCAAAGTGAAAAACGTCAGGATGGATCGTTTTAAAAAGCTATCGTCATACATCACCACTCATATTGGCGGCTGCAAGCCTTGTCGGGTCAGCTACATCTGCCTTGACCTTATCTCAAACCCAACCTCAATCCTGGTACGCGAGCGACGATCAAACTGCTAAAATCACGGCCTTTTTCGAAGGAAACAACGGATTGCCGGCCACTGCGGCTTCACGCCTCAAAATGCCCGAAACAATTGTAGCCATGCCTTACCGTCAGAAAAAGCCTTCGGCACAAATGCAGACATGTTTTTCGATGTCTGGGAGCGTCTCACCATGTTGGAGAGCGCAATGGTGTTGGTGACGAAACTGCAGCTAATCGTGCAGCTTTCGACGAAATCTGGTCGCTCATCGAATCCAATCCCAGACTGTGTAACTGACCTTCCGCTTGAGATTATGCCCGACTCACTCTCCGCACAGAAACAATGATTATTTTCATTCGACACGGCTGACTTACGAATCTATTTTGCACTTTCAATTTAAAACTGAGATACTGCCGGACCCTCCACTTGTATGCAGTGGAGGGTCCGGTGCCTATCTTGTAAACAGCCTTGAGCGAATCGAAAAATGCGTTCTGCCCCTCTCAAATTACCCGCCATTGTCCGGACGGTTCATGACCTGCGGGAAGCCGTGTCCGATTGGAGGCGCGAGGGCAAACGCATCGCTCTCGTCCCGACCATGGGCGCCCTTCATGAAGGCCATCTGTCACTGGTAGAACTCGCTTTGACCCGGTGTGACAAAGTGATCGTCAGCATATTTGTTAATCCCACACAATTCGCGCCTCATGAAGATTTTGACGCCTACCCCCGGCATGAACAGGTGGATGTCGAAAAACTTGCCAAGGTCGGCGTGCACCTCATTTTTGCTCCCGATGCCGAAGAAATGTATGGCCAGGACTTTTCCACGGCGGTCGAAGTCTCTGGCGTTTCCGATGGTTTGTGCGGTGAGACCCGCCCACATTTTTTTCGTGGAGTCGCCACTGTCGTCACCAAATTACTGCTGCAATCCCTGCCTAATATTGCTGTATTCGGTGAAAAGGATTTTCAGCAATTACATGTCATCCGCCGCCTGGTGAGCGATCTCAATATTCCCGTCGAAATTCTCTCGGGCGCCATCGTCCGGGAAAAGGATGGACTGGCGATCTCATCACGCAATCAATATCTCTCGCCTATTGAGCGCACCATCGCGGCAAACCTGAACCGAATCGTGCTGGACATCTGTGAACGCATCGCCAAGGGCGAAACTATCTCATCAGCTCTTGCTCAGGGCTGCCAAGCACTCCTCCAAGCAGGCTTTGACCGTGTTGATTATCTTGAACTCAGGAACAGTGAGACACTGGCCCCCATGACATCCCTCAACGCTCCGGCTCATCTGCTGGCCGCCGCCTGGATCGGCAAAACCCGATTGATTGATAACCGTCAAGTTTGCCCGCAATAAACAGATCGAGCGCATTACTGGATTTCGAGCACGAAGCTCTTCAACAAGCCGCGTGGGCTTTGTCGTGTCAGCCCTTGAACTTCGCTGAAACCTGCTGTCCCGCCTTTTAATTTGCTCGACAGGATCACAAGCATGTCTTCGTATCCGTCACCATTGAAATCGGCGCGCGCCAGTTCTCGGATTGAGATGTCATTCATGTTGTAGATCAGCTGAAGGTAACCCGGCGTTGCCTGCCGGACCGTACATTCTCCCGCCGCGACCATCTCAGCGACACTTCTGTTTTGGGCGTCTCGATCCGATGGTGCTTCAGCATAGGAAGCGCTTGCTTCCCCCATTTGGGGCAGAAGGCTCGCCGGTAACCAATCCAGATTTTTCAGGCCTTTTTTTCCAGAAATATAAGAAAAGCGGGGCGTGCGGGCACGGGCTAATGCAGTCAACAGTCCGCACCGTGCCGTAAACATACTCTCTCGATCCATATCTCTTTGCGTGAGGGCATACCAACCCTCTTTCATTTTTCGAATATAGTCAGCACACGTTTCGACTGGAATTTTAGTTGTGATACTGTCAGGCGGTGTCAGTTTTAGAGGCACTAATTGTCCGGACTTTTGGATCACCGGCGCCTGTAACATGGAATTTATTTGCGGATTACCAAGACATGATCCCGCCGACACATTGATAATATTGATATCTGCGGAAACACACACTTCACTTGGTTCACCCGCATCAAGAGGCTCGCCAAGAAGGAGGATGGGCAGACCAAACACACCCACACCGATCACAACCAGCCGCGGAGTAAAAAATCTCATCTTTGCCCCCTCATTGAAATACGACCGTAAGCCTAGCTCTAAATCAATCCCAGTTCCATCAGTTCGGCGCGCATCTCCTCAGGCATGTCATTTAGGCTCGCTTGTGCTCCGCCTGTCAGGTCGCGCGGTGCATCTGTTTGCGCCAGATAGCGCCATCCCTGAAACGGTCTGCGGGGTGAAGGGGCGCACAACACAAGGTCTGAGGCCAGCACAATGCCGCAGCGCCTGACACCATCGTCTGAGTTTACGACACGCAGATCCACAATGGATTGCCGGGCCTGAATAAACCCTTTGATCACCCAATAGAGCGATCCACCATTCAAAAGATCATCGCGCCTTCGCGGCGTCATGCGCGTAACATGCACGATTTCCGGGTGGGCGCCCCGCGCCGCCATGTCGGCGCGCCGGGCCGTCTGCCATGCGAGCAGATCGCCAACCTCCCTCACACCGACGCAAAGCTTGATAAGATGAACCGTCATAAGAGCTCAGTCTGACCACTGTGCTTTTCGTTTATTCAGAAAAGCATCCAGTCCCTCTTTGGCCTCCGGCGTAGCGCGTTGATCAGCAATACGCCGGGCCGTCTCTTCCATCAGCTCATCATCAAGGGAACGGCCCGCAATGGTCGCAATAAGATTTTTCGCATCGGCAATAGCCCCAGGGGCATTCTCAAGGATGGCCTGGACCAAAAGTTCGCTCTGCGCTGCCAGTTCATTTTTGTCGTTAACAACGAGATGCACGAGACCCATATGCAGCGCCTGGTCCGCATCAAAGGTTTCTGCGGTCAGAAAATAGCGCCGCGCCGCGCGCTCGCCGATCGCTTTGAGAACATAAGGTGAGATCGTAGACGGGGTCAGACCCAGTCGCGCTTCCGAGAAGGCGAAAGTCGCCGCACGGCACGCCACGGCCATATCGCACGCGGCGATCATACCAACCCCGCCACCCCGCGCCGCGCCATCGACAAGCGCAATTGTGGGCTGCGGCAATGTGTAAAGCTGGTGCAGCATATGGGCTAAGGCGCGGGCATCTTCGAGGTTATCCTTATGGGTATATTCAGCGGCTGCACGCATCCACTCGATATCCGCCCCGGCTGAAAAACTGTTCCCCGCCCCCTCGATCAGCACCGCCCGCATACCATCGGCTTTATGCAGATCGAGTAAAATATCACTGAGCTGTTCGATCAGCTCAGCATTAAGAGCATTGTGTATATGAGGGCGATTCAGGGTTATCACAGCAACCCCGGCCCGCGTAAGATCAAGTAGCACCATCTTGTCCGTCACACTTTATCTCCTCTCTTATCCCACCTGTCGCATCAACAGACAGATTGTCATTCCTGATGTCTCAAGGGCTCTAAAACCACTGAAAAGAAGGGGGTTACACCGAATCTCCGCTGCTTCCTCAGAAAAACTCCGATCGTGTTTGATCCTCCCCTTATCACTGCCACTAACCGCCAGTGCACACCAGAGGTAAAATGGTTCTTTGGAAATTACCTTCGATTAACCATCTTTTTCATATGTTTTCAATGTATTATCAATTTTCTCTAAGAGTTTAATTAGGAAAATCCAGGCGACTCATGCTTTGACGCAGCCACTTAGGCGTATTAACTTATAAAATATAAGAGTGGGCAAAAATTCAGGGACAGTGACAAAAGATGGATAGTTGGGTCAGATCATTTTTTGCTGGTCTGTTATTGGCTGCCCTTGCAATTGGGGCGCTGTCGGCTTTTCATACTTTCAGCCCCTATTTCGAACCCTTGCTGCGTGAATATACCGGCATGAAAGACACGTCTCTCATCGGTGTTATTCTGCTGACTTTCCTTGTTGGTTTTTCT
>JAJFIO010000258.1 GCA_021774915.1 Alphaproteobacteria bacterium | reverse complement strand
AAGGTCGAAAATATGTTCGGACGTCTTAAGGACTGGCGTCGCATATCAACCCGATACGACCGATGCTCTCACACATTCTTCTCCGCAATCTGCATCGCCGCCATCGTCATATGGTGGATTTAATGAGTCCTGACCCTAGAGTTGCCGATTTAATCCGGCTCATTCCATTTGCGCGTCATCATCGGGCGCAAGACCCGGTGATCCAGGAGCGGCGCGCTCTTCAATTTGTTGCTCTGGGTTCAGGACCCATATACGAATGGGGACTTGGGTCGCACTAATAATTCAAGGCGCCCATAAGGCTTGTTTGCGCCATGGTTGCGGCACGGAGAACTTTCCGTAGAGAGGCGGCTTGTCACTGCGTAGGTTGAGCGATTGCCATGCACCGCGCCATTCCTCTGGCAGGTGATATGGTGGTGTGACACAATCATCGGGTTCAAAGCCGAAGCGCCTGTAATAGGCAGGGTCGCCGAGTACATAGACTTGGTTCGTGTCGGCATTTTCCAACCCTCGCAAGCCCACGCGGACAATTGCGCTGCCAATGCCTTGCCGTTGCCAGGCGGGAGCGACGGCGAGCGGTCCCAGGAGCGCGACCTTGTCAGTTCTGCCGACAATGCTACATGTTGTGAAGACGACATGCCCCACCAGAGCCTTATCAGCAATCCCGACAAGCGAGATAACACTTGGTCCTTCTCTTTGCAGTTCCCTCACAAGAGGCAGCAAATCCTCATCAGGGAACGCGTCCCAATATAGCTTCTCGATTGAGGCAACGTCGTTCGGCAGGCTTTTGCGTGTTTTAATTTTTTCGATCATGTCCTCGTCAATATATGGATCGCAGCAATCGAAAGATACTCGTATGCATGCCAATCCCAAATCCAAGCTCAATAAAGGGGAGTCCCAAATTGAGTGCGATGTGATTCAAGTTCCTGAACTATGGGGAGCTTGACATGTCCGACCGCCACTTCTGGTTTTCTGATGTCCAGTTTGCCCCCTTTAACTCTCTTCTTCCAAACGCACCAGAACATCGCCCTCGCTGACCTGATCGCCTTCGCTAAGCTCAAGTTCGCTGATGCGCCCATCGCAAGGCGCTTTTAACGTGTGCTCCATTTTCATCGCTTCCATCACAAGAAGCGGTGCGCCGTGCGTTACGCTGTCGCCTTTACGCGCTAAAAGCGATGTGATTTTACCGGGCATGGGCGCAAGCACTATATTACCCGACTGAGACGCACTGTCTCCAATCGCTAGCGGGTCCCGTAGAACA
This sequence comes from Alphaproteobacteria bacterium, assembly GCA_021774915.1. GTDB lineage: Bacteria > Pseudomonadota > Alphaproteobacteria > SMXP01 > SMXP01 > JAJFIM01. The sequence continues at coordinate 3,107 of JAJFIO010000258.1, read as the reverse complement.
AACGTGCGTGTGCCGCCCTGCCACATCACATCCAGCCGGTTCCCGTTCCCGATAACCGCCGCTGTATGGGACACGCCGTCAATCACCGCCTCCAATTGATTGCCTTCACCCAGCACGCCTGACACCGGCACTTGCCAGTCCTCACCCGATATTTCAAATCCGCCGTCGCGCCGGTAGTGGATGAGAACGCGCGTACCGTCAGCCAACTCAAAGCGCTCCGTTCCCAGATCAAACAACCGCCATCCTGATATTACATTCCAAGGGGAGGCGGGTTCGCGGGACGCATGCGCATCTTCTTCGCCCGCACGGCGCGCCAATACCACATAAAGTGCGGCCAAAATCTTGAGAGTTCGATCCTGCGCCGCGTCCGATCCCATCAGGTCTGATCGATGCGCATCAATAAAATGTGTGATCACTTGCCCGGCCCTAAAGTCCCCCGAGGAGAGGATCCGCTCCAAAAAGGAAGCGTTATGACGTAGCCCCGCGATCTGAACTTGCCCCAAAGCCTGTTGCAATCGGCGCAGCGCGCCGGTACGTGATGGTCCCCAGGCCACGAGCTTGGCGATCATGGGATCATAATGGATCGTTACCTCATCGCCTTGGCCAATGCCGGTCTCCACACGCAAAAACTTATGTGCTTCAGAAAACCGCATATGCTCGAGCCGTCCTGTTGAAGGCAGAAATTGATTCTCTGGATCTTCAGCATAAAGTCGCGCTTCCACAGCATGTCCGGAGAGGGGTATATCCTCTTGGGAGAGCGGCAGAGGCTCCCCCGCTGCGATCCGCATTTGCCATTCAACAAGGTCAATGCCGGTAATCATTTCCGTGACCGGGTGCTCGACCTGAAGTCTTGTGTTCATCTCCATGAAATAAAAAGCGTCGGGTCTTAACTCCCCTGATGCTTCAACAAGAAATTCAACCGTTCCCGCCCCTTCATAGCCAACGGCTTTTGCGATGCGTAGCGCGGCAGAGCACATGACGCTGCGCAACGTCTCGGTCATGCCTGGCGCCGGAGCCTCTTCGATCACTTTTTGGTGGCGGCGCTGAAGCGAGCAGTCCCGCTCATAAAGGTGAACCCCATGACCTTCAGAATCGCAAAAGATTTGAACTTCGATATGCCGGGCCGAAATAATATATTTTTCCAGCAACATACGGGACTCGCCAAAGGCGCTTTGCGATTCCCGTTTCGCCGCTTCCAGGGCTGTGAGGAATTCGCCTGGCCCGTCCACCCGGCGCATGCCCTTGCCGCCACCCCCGGCCACCGCCTTGATCAGCACCGGATAACCGATGGCATCAGCCTGTGTTTTTAGCGTTTCCGGTTTCTGATCCTCACCATAATACCCCGGAACAACCGGTACGGCTGCAGCTTCAGCATAAGCTTTGGCGGTATCTTTGACGCCCATGGCGCGGATGGCTTCGGCGCTGGGGCCAATAAAAATCACATGGGAAGCCGCGCACGCATCGGCAAAGTCGGCATTCTCGGCCAGGAACCCATAACCGGGGTGAATCGCCTCGGCGCCGGTAGCCCGCGCCACTTTTAAAATCTCTTCTGCGCGCAAGTAAGATTGCGCCGCCGGGGCCGGACCAATCAGATAGGCCTCATCCGCAAGACGCACATGAGCGGCAAGTTTGTCGGCCTCCGAATAAACCGCGATGGTGCGCACACCCATTCCGCGCGCCGCCTTGATGATGCGGCAGGCGATTTCACCCCGATTGGCAATCAATAGAGACGCAAACATCATCAGCTCCTACATGCGGAAAACACCAAATCTGGTGTCCTCAATGGGCGCGTTGAGTGATGCTGAAATCGCAAGTCCTAAAACCATGCGCGTGTCTTCCGGAGCGATAATGCCGTCATCCCACAGCCGCGCCGTGGCATGGATGGGATTTCCTTCTTCTTCATATTTTTCGCGAATGGGCCTTTTGAATTCTTCTTCCTCTTGCGCGCTCCACGCCTTACCCTCGGCATCGAAATTATCGCGGCGCACCGTCGCCAACACACTGGCCGCCTGCTCGCCGCCCATCACCGAGATCCGCGCATTGGGCCAGGTGAACAGAAAACGGGGCCCGTAGGCGCGCCCGCACATGCCGTAATTGCCCGCGCCGAACGAGCCGCCGATCAGAACCGTGAATTTGGGGACCTTCACCGTGGACACGGCTGTGACCATCTTCGCGCCGTCTTTGGCGATGCCGCCCGCTTCATATTTGCCCCCCACCATAAAGCCGGAAATATTTTGCAAAAAAACCAGAGGCACACCGCGTTGTCCGCACAGTTCAATAAAATGCGCGGCCTTTAACGCCGATTGCGAAAACAAAATACCATTATTAGCAACGATGCCGATGGGCATGCCGTGAAGATGGGCAAAGCCACACACCAAGGTCGTGCCATAGAGCTTTTTAAACTCATCGAAGGAACTTCCATCAACCAGGCGTGCAACAATTTCGCGCACATCAAAGGGCGTGCGCGTATCGGCCGGAATAATACCGCTGAGTTCCGCCGGATCGTAAAGCGGCGCGCGCACGGCGCGCACTGCCAGATCAACGCATTTGCGCCGATTAAGCGTGCCCACGATCTGCCGCGCCAAGGATAAAGCATGGTCGTCATCCATCGCATAATGGTCGGCCACGCCGCTCTGGCGCGCATGAACCTCCGCCCCGCCCAAATCCTCGGCGCTGATAACTTCACCCGTCGCCGCTTTCACCAGCGGCGGCCCGCCTAAAAAAATCGTACCCTGACCGCGGACAATGATGGTCTCATCCGACATCGCCGGCACATAAGCGCCGCCCGCCGTGCACGACCCCATCACCACCGCGATCTGCGGAATGCCCGCAGCGGACATATTGGCCTGATTGTAAAAAATACGCCCGAAATGTTCCCGGTCGGGAAAGATGTCCGCCTGAAGCGGCAAATAAGCGCCGCCCGAATCCACCAAATAAATGCAGGGTAAGTTATTCTGCAATGCGATTTCCTGCGCCCGCAAATGCTTCTTCACCGTCAGTGGATAATAAGCGCCGCCTTTGATCGTGGCGTCATTGCTGACAATCACACATTCCACGCCCCGCACCCGCCCAATGCCGGTGATAAGTGAAGCGCCGTGAATATCACC
>JAJFIO010000257.1 GCA_021774915.1 Alphaproteobacteria bacterium | reverse complement strand
CGTGACATGCACGCCGTCAAGGGCAAGCTCGGCGGCTAGAGATTCGGAGAATTTGATCAGGAACGCTTTGGCCGCGCCGTAAAATGCGAGGCTCGGCAAGCCAGGCATCAATCCGGCAATCGAAGCCACATTGATGATGCGTCCATAGCCCCGCTCGATCATATTCGGGGTAAAAAGATAAGTCATGTGGCATACGGCCTGAATCATGATCGACAGAAAGCGTTCATGCTGCAGCCAGTCCGTGTCCTGGAAATCAGCATATTTCGCAAAACCTGCGCTGTTGACCAGGATGTCAACCTGGAGGTTCAACGCGGTCAATTCATCGAATATTTGAGATGGGGCTTGAGGGTCAGTCAGGTCTGAGAGCAGAATGTGGATTCTGACACCGTATTGTTCTGTCAGTGAATTGCTCAAAACGCTTAGGGTCGCTTCCTCCCACGGGGGAGCATGAAGGACGAGTGCGTAGCCCTTTTGCGCATAGACGTCAGCAAAGGCCGCGCCAATGCCTGAGGACGCTCCCGTGATCAGGGCGGTGCGCGGGGCTTCATGATTCGTGTGACCGGCCATGAGGCAATCCTTCAATGTGGTGCACTGCATTATCTGCCGACGCTTTATCGACTCTTGGTCGGGGGACGCCGTAAATAGACAAGCCAGTAGGTTAGCGCGACAAGGCCACTCCCACCTATGATGTTGCCAAGTGTGACTGGCAAAAGATTGGCCAGCAGCGCCGCCAGATCGATGCCGCTGCCCTCCGCCAACATGCCGATGGGGATCAAATACATGTTTGCGACCGAATGCTCGAAGCCCAAGGCCACGAAACCGGAGATCGGGAAGATGATCGCCAGAATCTTGCCGCTCACAGTGCGCGCCGCGAAACTAAGCCAAACGGCCAAGCAGACCAACGTGTTGCACAGAATGCCGCGAAAAAACGCGGTGCTGAAATCAAGGTTCAGCTTGGTCTCGGCAATACGCGCCGCCGTCTGCCCAACCTCGCCACCGCTGAGGTCGAGCGCGCCGGCCAAATAGAACAGTGCTGCTGCCCCCAGAGCCCCGACGAAATTGGTCAAATAGACAATAACCCAGTTGCGCAGAAGCTGCCGGGTCGTGACCTTGCGGTCGGCCCAGGCCATGACGATGAGATTATTGCCGGTGAAAAGTTCCGCACCGCCCACCAGAACTAGAATCAAACCAAGAGAAAAGGCAATGCCGCCGAGTAGCCGCGATGGTCCGAAGCCGAGATCGCTGCCAGTGATGGTGAGCGTATAAAACATTGCTCCAAAGGCGATGAAGGCGCCAGCCAGAACGCCAAGCGTTATGGTTTGAAGGGGGGCCAGATGAACCTTGGCCACGCCGCCCTGTTCGACCAACAGGGCTATTTGCGCCGGTGCATAGGCGTCCAAATGGCGGCTTGTGTCTTCCTGCTTCATGTCCTTCAATCACTCCCTTTCAAGTTCGAGGGAGACTAGCAGGATTCGCCCGGCGCTTAACCTGATATTTGGCCACGCTACGTTTATAAGAAGAATGGCCCCTAAATGAAATATTGTTCACCTGAGAGCGAAGGAAGGATAGACTCTGGGTAAGTTTAAAGTTGATTGTCGGGTTGGTGAAGGGATAAAGGGATCATGGGCAGGAAAATCCTGTTAGGGCTTGGCGCCCTCCTTGTTGTGGGCGTCATCGGTGTTTTTGTTTATGTGCCGGGCCACATTGAAGCGGGGCAAAATGTTGTCCTGCCGCACGAGTCCTATGCCGTCTCGGGTTATGCGCGCTCACTTCATGGTGCTTTGGCCATTGCTGATTTGCATGCCGATACCCTGCTCTGGCATCGTGATCCCTTGGCGCGGGGGACACGCGGCCATGTGGATCTGCCGCGCTTGAGAGAGGGGAACGTCGCGCTGCAAATTTTTGCGGTTGTGACAAAAGTTCCGGCCGGATTGAATTATGAGGAAAACACGGGCGATAGCGATCGCATCACGCAACTTGCCATGGTGCAGCGCTGGCCAGTCAAGACATGGAACAGTCTTTATCAGCGCGCCCTGTATCAGGCATCCCGGTTGCACCGCGCTGAAGCGGAATCTGCTGGTGCGCTACGGATTGTACGGACAGCTGCCGACTTTGCTGACGTATTGACGGCTCGTGCTAACGGTGAGGACGTTACCGCCGCACTGTTGGCGACTGAAGGCGCGCATCCCCTGGAGGGCGATCTCTCCAAGGTTCAAACTCTTTACGACGCCGATTATCGGATGATGGGGCTGCACCATTTTTTTGATAATCGGCTCGGCGGGTCGCTACATGGCGTATCGGGCAGCGGTTTGACGGAATTTGGCCGCAATGTTGTGCAGGAAATGGAGCGCATCGGCATGATCATTGATGTGGCGCATTCTTCGGTCAAAGTGGTGGAGGATGTCCTGGATATGAGCGTGTCGCCTCTGGTGGTCAGCCATACCGGCGTTTACGGCGCGTGTGAAAGCGCGCGCAATATTCCTGATGAGCTGATGCAGCGCATTGCCGCCGGCGGAGGCTTGATCGGCATCGGTTATTGGGACGGCGCGGTGTGTGATCCCTCGCCGATAAGCGTTGTCGCGTCAATACGCTATGCCATGGAACTGGTCGGTGTTGATCACGTGGCGCTGGGTTCTGATTATGACGGCGCCACGTCCGTGCTGTTCGACGCTTCTGAGCTGGCCATTCTCACCGAAATCATGTTGCGGGAAAATTTCACGGAAACGGAAATTCGTGCCGTCATGGGCGCCAATGCGGTACGGTTTTTTACCTCCCAGCTTGCCGAGCAGGTGCTGATGCCATGACGATGAGCGCGCGCACCAAGGAATTGCTGGAGAAGCGCTATCGCCTTCTGGGGCGGCACTCCCCTTTGTTTTATGATGAGCCGCTGCACGTTGTGCGCGGGGAGGGGGTCTGGCTTTATGACGCCGACG
>JAJFIO010000256.1 GCA_021774915.1 Alphaproteobacteria bacterium | reverse complement strand
GCGCCGAAGGGGAAGCATGTGACAAGGGCGATGTGGTGGCCGGGCCCATAAGGTTCGATGCCTGAGCGTTCCGCATCGACGATGGCGGTGGCGGTCACATGAAACACATGGCTAACGCCGTCAGCCGTGGTGATGCGGATTTCATCGCCTTGTATCATCTCCTGCAAGAAACGAAAATGGGTGTCGCGATGAGCGGCGATTACGGCGGTGCCGCGTGCGCCGGGCGGGGGTGTTCCCACCATCAGGCCGGGGCCAAAAGCCATGGCCTCACCGCTGGCGCCGGCCAGCACGATGGCGCTTTGACCAAGGCGCGGGACTTCTATTTTAGCCACCGGCCACATATCGGCCCACGGCCAAGGCTTGGTAGGTTCAGCGCCTGTCAGGGTCTCGCCCCAGGCGCGCTCCAGCATCACCTGGGCAATTTGAGCTTTGGCTTTGATATAAACCCCGTGGCCCAATTGGGTCATGCTGAAGGCCAGGAGCGCAAGGGCAGCGATGCCCGCCAGACCATGCGCCACCCGAGCAGGTGTGACCCGGCCACCAAATACGCAGGCAGACCGGATCACGACCGCTCCCCCTCGGGGCAAATCCTCAAGAAGCGCCGACGCGCGAACCAGAGTGATAGGCTCAGCAGCAGAGTAAGCAGCCCACTGAGGATCAAACGGTCGGCGTCGCTCGCCCCTTGAGGAAGATTGAGGCCCGGTGCGGTAGAGGGGACTTGGCTGGGCGCAGCGGCGACGGATAGAGCGGCCAATTGGATGTTTGAATCCAGGTCTGCGCGCTGCGTGTCCACTGGCTTTGGCGTGCCGGGCAATAAAATGAGGCTTCCGAAAACTTTATCGAAGTCCCACCCTTGAGGAAGGTTGTGAGGCACTTCAGCCGATCCTAGGGCGGCGTCCGCAGGGCGAGAGGGGGTGATATCCACCGCCACCAGAGACGTTAGCCGGCTGACCAAATGATGGTTGAGCGCAATTGCGAGCACGGCCTGATCCACCGCATTCCATTCCATGCCCTCATAGCGGCTCTCTTCGATAGAGGCGATTTTCTTGCGGGCCCACAATTTTGCAATGCCCATGCCCGGCGCGGCTTGGTCAAGTGGTAGTTTGGCCACCCAGCCCTTGTCGCCCAAGCGCCCGGAAATATTCAGCTCGTCTGAAACCTCTGATAGTTTTGCGGTCAATACGACGGGTTCTCCGGCATACAGATCAGGCAGGGGGTTGGGCCAAACCTCGCCGGTGGCCCCGCCCGGCCAATCGGCGTTGAGGTCAGTCATGACTGGGCGTTCAAGTTTTTCAAATAACTCTGCCATGCGCCCCTGAACTTGAGACAGATTGCCGATATGGGTGAAGGTGCCCCGGCCCAGCCGTGCGGCGCGAGACATGAAAAAAGAATTGGGAGCGGAACCAATGCCGACAGTAAAGAGACGCGAGCGGCCAAGCCTGGAACCGATCACCTCAAAAAGCTGGGCTTCGTTTCCGATAGCGCCATCGGTAAGAAAGATCACCTGCCGCACCCGGCTTTCGTCGCCGGGCACCGGATCGATAAGGGATGCTTCTAGCGCAGGTAACATTTCCGTGCCGCCATCCGCGCTCAGGTCATAAACGAAGCGCTTGGCAAAACCGATATTCTGCTGGGTTGCAGGAACCGCCTGAGGAAATTTTAGTTCCATGGTGTCGTCAAAACGAATAATGTTGAACATATCGTCCGTCCCCAAACGATCAAGTGCCAAAAGGAGACTTGTCTTGGCTTGGCGAATGGATTCGCCCGCCATGGAGCCTGAATTGTCGATCACGAAAATTACTTCACGAGGGCGAACGGGAATGTCTGAGACGGTGCTCATCATAGGCGGCACGACCATAGCCAGTAGATAATCTTCGCCATTCACGGTTTCGCGGAAAAGGGCTGCTTGAGGCGTTTTCCCGGACACGGGCTTCCAAGTAAGTTCGAAATCTCTGTTGGCCGCCACTTCGCCGTCTTGGAGTGTCAGTGTGGCGCCGGTGGAGCCATTGCGTTCCATCAAAATGGTATGATGGGCGCTAGCAATATCACCAAGTTCAAAGCCGGTTCGCAATGTCACGGAAAGTGTCACAGGATTGACGATAGGCGCTTGCTCGTCTTCCGAAGGCCGCAATACGGGCGACTCAATGCGGCCCCTGTCCGCCACGGGATCAGCCACCTGGGCCCAGCCATTGCTGTTGAAGTCCACCATCTGGATTTCGGGGGCTGGAGAATAGCGCGGGCCCACTACGAGAGGCAGGCGTAGCGAGAACGCGCCCGAATCAAGTCGCACATGTTCCTGGTATTCAATCTGTACAATGATGGTTTCATGGGGACCGATATTGGCGACCGAATTGGTGAATATGTTGGGACGTTCCTGTTCGACCAGGCTGGCCTTTTTGCCTTGGGCTTTGGCTTCTTCATAGATGATGCGCGCTTGCTCACGCTCCTTGATTTTGCCTTCAATAAAACGTTCCCCGATCTGCATGCGCAGGGAATCCACCGCCGCCTCATCGGGAACGGGGAATACATAAATGCCCTCGACCCAGCCATCGGAAGGGTTGGTGAAGCGCTGAGTGATTTTTGTGCGGGCGATAGGGCCGGTTACGTCGATTTCGATATCGCTGGCGACGAGGGGGGCTTCGACATAAAAGCCTGACGTGACAGAGTTGAGAAGCAGACCGCCGAACCCCATATCGCCCGCCCTTACCAGGGGATGAGATGGTTGCGCGCGCACCGTCTGGGCGTGCGCGCGCCAATTTGCCAAAGTCATAAAGATGAGCGCAAAACCCACCAGAAAAACGAAAATTCGTGCCCCATAATGTATGCGGTATGTGTTGATGGTCATCGGTACAATCCCCTTCAGGCCTCCCATCCCTTTGGCTCTCTCAAGAGCTTGGAGAAAATCAGGATATTGCGGTAATATTGTCGTCAAACTTTGCCGGTGTGTGGCTTCTTTATGACCATTATGTGATGGGTGCAGGCCATGCCTTGCGCTTTGACCGCGGGCAGATTATAGCAGCGCTCGGTGACTCTCCTTGGTAGAGAATCACTCTGTTTCTTTTACATCCTTGCTTTGAGGGCTTGCTATGGCTGATTCATCACTCCTTTCCCAAACACTGTCCCGCATTCAGCCATCACCAACCATTGCAGTGACCCAGAAAGCACGGGAATTAAAAGCGCAAGGCATTGATGTGATTGGACTAGGGGCAGGGGAGCCGGATTTTGACACGCCTGATAATATCAAGGATGCCGCGATTGAGGCCATCCGCCGAGGTGAGACGAAATATACCGCTGTTGATGGTATTGCAGAATTAAAGCAAGCCATCTGCGCCAAGTTCAAGCGCGAGAACGAACTTGATTATCAGCCCAACCAGATTACTGTTGCGCCGGGCGGAAAACCTATCATTTACAATGCGATGATTGCCACTCTCAATCCGGGAGATGAGGTGATAATCCCGGCGCCCTATTGGGTATCTTATCCCGATATTGTGCTGCTGGCAGGCGGGACGCCGGTGATTGCCAAGGCTGGCCCTGAAACAGGCTTCCGGCTCAATGCCGCAGAGCTGGAAGCGGCCATTACGCCCAAAACTAAATGGCTGATTTTTAATTCGCCCTCGAATCCTTCCGGTGCGGCATATACGCGCAAGGACCTCAAAGAGATTACGGATGTTCTCATGCGCCACCCCCATGTCTGGGTGTTGACCGATGATATGTATGAGCATCTGGTGTATGATGATTTTGAGTTTACCACTCCCGCGCAGGTGGAGCCTGGTCTTTATGACCGTACGCTGACCATGAACGGCGTCTCGAAAGCCTACGCCATGACCGGGTGGCGGATCGGTTATGCCGGCGGACCAGAGGTCCTGATCAAGGGCATGGCAAAAGTCCAATCTCAATCGACCTCGAATCCAACATCGATCAGTCAGTGGGCGGCGGTTGAGGCGCTTAATGGGCCTCAGGGTTTCATTGCGGAGCGCGCGGCGGTATTTAAGGAGCGCCGGGATTTGGTGGTATCCATGTTGAATCAGGCTCCGGGTTTAGACTGCCGGACCCCTGAAGGAGCATTTTATGTCTATCCAAGTTGCGAAGGTTGCATTGGCAAAACGGCGCCAAGCGGCAAGGTGATCGAGAGTGATGGCGATTTCGCCGCTGAACTGCTCGAGACGGAAGCGGTGGCGGTGGTTCATGGCGCTGCATTTGGCCTTTCGCCTTTTTTCCGGATTTCTTACGCAACATCTACGCAAGCGCTCACCACGGCCTGTGAACGCATTCAGCGATTCTGCGCTTCACTGACTTGAATTTGGCTTCCTTTTTTTACAAAAACTGAGATACTGGGTTTGGGCTGTGGGGTGGCCGCGTTCGCTCAAAGGCGTGCTTGAAGTGCGGTTTTAGCAAGGGAGTTTTGGCATGAATGAGAATCTAAAATGGGTGCAGCGTCTTGGCATGGCTGCGGTGTTGTGTGGAATGGCTTCTTTGTCTTACGCGCAGGATGAGGCGGTAGACGAACAAGGTGATTTCCTCGACCAGAAAAAACAGGAAATGCGGAGCACGCTGGAACAGACCGTTGAATTTCTTGATGCGGATGACTTCGTCAAAGTCAAAAGTAATGTTGAATACTTAAATCAATTGATGGGGCAGATCAGAGGTGAACAGTTTTCTGTCCTTTTGCCTGTTGCACTAGATGGCTGGGCGGCAGGGGAGCCTTCTTCCCAGAACGTATCGCAAATGGCTTTTGGTGGCGCACTGACTGCAAATGGGGGTTACACCGCCAATGATGATGGCCGGGAGGTGATAGTGGAGTATATTACCGATTCTCCTATGATCGGCGCGTTCAGCATGATGACCAATCCCATGGTTATGGCGCAATCCAACATGCCCACCTTTCGCATAGGCACGTATACGTTTGTTGAAGATAACAGCGAGCTGAAAGGCACTATTGGTTCTGTGTTGGTGAGCATTAAAGGCGGAGCACAGGAAGACCGGCTTGCATATGCCAATGCCTTGCCTGTGGAAGCTTTGGAAGAGTTTAAATAGACAGCTCTTTTCGTGGATTTTAACTAAAGAGGCCGGATCAAACCGGCCTTTTTTGTTGGCCTTGAATAAAGATTAGAATAATTCTAATAAAAGCTTGAGTTGTAGCGGAAAATCCCTATATATAGATCACGTGTTTTATAGCTGGTCACTTCAATAGTGGCTCAGAATTGAGGAGAGACCCATGGAAATCGATATTGGTATTGCGCAAGAGCAGCGGCAGAAGATCGCAGAAGGCTTGTCCAGAGTGCTGGCCGACAGCTACACGCTTTATCTCAAAACGCACAATTACCACTGGAATGTCACAGGGCCATTGTTCAATACGCTGCACGTGATGTTTGAGCAGCAATACACCGAACTGGCATTGGCGGTTGATTTGATTGCTGAACGTATTCGGGCTTTGGGTGTCTATGCACCGGGAAGTTATCGCGCGTTCGCAGAGTTAAGCACCATCGAGGAAGATGACGGCGTACCTAAGGCCGAGGAAATGATCGCTAATTTGGTGCGCGCTCATGAAGCGGTGGTGCGCACGGCCCGCAGTGTTTTCCCCGTTGCAGATGAAGTTGGTGATGAGCCCACCGCGGATTTGCTGACACAACGTATGCAGGTGAGCGAAAAGACCGCTTGGATGTTACGCAGTATGATCAGCTAAAGAGCGCGTCCGCGCCACAACAACAATGGAGAGTCACATGAAAAATATGGTTCCGAATACGACATTTAAAACCCGCATTCGTAATGATGCGCTCGGTGGTCCTAATCCATATGAGTGGAAAAATGTAACGACGCAAGATGTCTTTTCTACTCAAAAAATTGTTTTATTCGCGCTTCCCGGCGCTTTCACGCCTACCTGTTCAACTAGAGCGGGTCATTATATGACTGAATCGAAAAGGGATTCCCAAGAGGGCTGATATGTGATTCAAGATGTATGCTGGGCCAGGAGGCCAGCATACATGACAAGACCCTATTCCAATGATCTTCGAGAGCGTGTTGTAGCG
>JAJFIO010000255.1 GCA_021774915.1 Alphaproteobacteria bacterium | reverse complement strand
CAGGCGTTTGCCTCCAGGAGCTGTCAACCAGATTGCGGCTGGCGAGGTGATTGAGCGTCCGGCGGCGGCTGTCAAAGAACTAATGGAAAACGCCATCGACGCGGGCGCCACCCGCATCGATATTCAGATCGCAGCCGGTGGTATCAAACGCATCTCGGTCATTGATAACGGCATTGGCATGAGCGCTGATATGCTGGGCCTGAGCGTTGAGCGTCATGCCACATCCAAATTGGAAGCCGATGATGCCGGTCAGTGTGATTTATTAAATATCTCTACCCTGGGGTTTCGCGGCGAGGCGCTGCCCTCAATCGGATCCGTCAGTAAGATGACGATCTCGAGCCGGGTTAAAGGGTCAGATGGCGCTTGCGCACTTGAGATCGTGGGAGGCGACAAACACGGCCCCATGCCCGCCGCTTTTGGCGCCAAGGGCGCCAGCGGCACGCGGGTTGAGGTGCGTGATCTGTTTTATGCAACACCTGCACGGCTAAAATTCATGCGCTCAGAGCGGGCGGAAAGCAATGCCGTCACCGATCAGGTCAAGCGCCTGGCCATGGTGCGCGCGGATATTTCATTCAAACTCACCTCCGGCGATAAAGTCGTGATGAACCTGCCGGCGGAGACCGGCGATCTGTTTGACGCCCGCCTGATGCGCCTGGCTCGGATTCTAGGGCGTGATTTCGGCGATAATGCCCTGCCCATTGAAGCCGCGCGCGACGGAGCGCGGCTGACGGGCTTTGCCGGTCTGCCGACCTATCATCGCGGGACGGCGCAGTTTCAGTTTCTTTTTGTCAATGGCCGTCCAGTGCGCGACAAGCTGGTGCTGGGGGCGGTGCGCGGTGCTTATGCCGACTTTCTGGCGCGGGGCCGCTATCCGGTTGTGGCTCTGTTTTTGGGCCTTGATCCCGAATTGGTGGATGTCAATGTGCATCCGGCGAAAACAGAAGTGCGGTTTCGGGATTCGGCGAATGTTCGTGGGCTGATCGTCGGTGCGTTGCGTCATGCCCTGGCAGAAGCCGGGCACCGGGCCTCAACCACGGTGGCAGGTGCGGCTTTGAGCGCTTTTAAGGCGCCATCCGGTGCGGCCTATCAGATGGATTATGGGCGGCGCGCACATTCCGGCGGCGGGATGACACAGGGATTTCAGGAAACCTTGACTAAGTTTTACGCTCCGACGCCGGAGGGCGCATTTGACGCGCCCAGCGTGCGGCACGAAGAAAATGACTTGCACGTGAATGAAACGCCCCTTGACTATCCTCTGGGTGTGGCGCGGGCGCAGGTGCATGAAACCTATATTGTGGCGCAGACCGCTGATGGTATTGTGATTGTCGATCAGCACGCGGCTCATGAGCGGCTGGTTTATGAGCGCATGAAACAGGCTTTGTCGTCGCAGGGTGTCGCGCGCCAGATCCTTCTAATCCCGGAGGTCGTGGAATTGGACGAGGTTCAGGCCAGCCGCCTTTTGGCCCGTGAAGGTGAGTTTGCAGAGCTCGGACTTGTGATCGAGGCCTTTGGCGCGGGCGCGGTAGCGGTGCGGGAGGTTCCGGCCCTTATGGGGGAGATGGATCTCCAGGGTCTGGTGCGCGACTTGGCCGATGATTTGAGCGATGTTGGTGAGGCGCTGATCCTGAAAGAGCGTCTGGAAGCGGTGTGCGGCACCATGGCGTGTCATGGGTCGGTGCGTGCCGGACGCCGTCTGACCGCTGAGGAAATGAATGTTCTGCTGCGCGAAATGGAAGCAACGCCTCATTCGGGTCAGTGCAATCACGGCCGCCCGACTTATGTGGAATTAAAACTCGCCGATATCGAACGCCTGTTCGGGCGGCGCTAGAGCGCATTCACTAAAATCGCAGCTTGATGCCGCCGATTTCCACCGGATTGTCTTGTAAATCAAGGTTCCGTGAATAGAAAGTGTCGGTCTGGAACTGCCTGTTGTTTCGTTGGTCAGAGCCGATATGGAAGTCAAGTTCTCTTGGCCCAAATAAATCCGAAGCTCCAGGCGCGTCGCCTGCGATATTGAGGCGCGCCGTCCCATTGAAGGATTCCAATTCCTCCTTGGCAAAAGCGTTGGCCGGTTGACTGAATAAACCAGAAAGGACCAAGCCTAAGAAAATAACGAAAGCGCCAAAATAGAGTTGGTTTGTTGGCATAATCTCTATTCCTTTCCAATATGCGTGATTGTTGGTGGTTTAGAGATAGGAAGGGTGTCTGATCACTACCAATCAACTGAGTTCACACGTGCGTGACTCCAGATGACATGCGATCACGAAAAGCGCGATAAGAAATATTTGTTCTACCGTCATCCCTTCTCCCCTTCCTGCGTCATCTTCGCGCTTGACGCGGGGATCCAGGTAGTTTGGCGCAGTATTTTGTTTGGCAACCCTTATTAGGGTTGCGCTGGATCCCCGATCAGTTCGGGGATGACGAAAAAGGGGGTTGTGGGCGATGGAAGAGGTGTAGATTGGTTCAAGAAATATAAAAATTCTAGTGAGTAGCCCTCAAAAAAGCGATTTTGGTATCGCCATAGAGGCGCTCTTGCGAAATCGTGAAGCCTTCTGCATCCGGGATATCTTCCGTGCGCGCCATTTCATAGATCACATGGGCATCAGGGGTAAGCCAGCCTTGCTCCCGCGCGGAGGCGAGTGCGGGTTCGCCTAGTCTTCGCGCGTAAGGCGGATCGAGAAAGACAAGATCAAAAGGTCCACCGATATCGCCGGGCAAATCGGGTAGCTGAGAGGCGTCGCAGCGCAAAACGGCAGTGCAGGGGGTAACGCCCAGGCTGTCGATATTTTGCTCAAGGCAGGCGCGGGGGTGCGTGGCTTGCTCTACAAAGCACGCGAACGCGGCGCCCCTGGACAAGGCCTCAAGGCCGAGTGCGCCGGTTCCGGCAAAAAGGTCGAGAACACGGGAGCCTTCAAAGCCTTCGGGCAAAAAAGTCCCATGAGCCAATGTATTGAAC
>JAJFIO010000254.1 GCA_021774915.1 Alphaproteobacteria bacterium | reverse complement strand
TTAAGGATGGTGTAACGTACACTGAGTAATATTTTAGGAACCGGGATATGACACGAGTAACAGATTTCGCCCGAAGCCAGGCTCTTCTGGCACAGCTTCAGGCTTTGAAACAATCATCCTTTCAGACTGAACGCCAAGTGGCGACCGGAAAGAAAGCCCAGTATTTTAAAGAATTGGGTAAGGACACGGGCGTACTTTTGTCCGCGAAGGCATTGGAGGGACGCATTACGCAATTTCAAAAGACGGGTAATCTGGTGTCGTCCCGCATTGAATTGCAGAATATTCAACTTCAATCTTTGTCGGATTCTGCCGGTGAATTGCGTCAATCGGTGCTGGATGCCGTAAGCCTGGAAAAAGGTGTCGGTTTCATGGCGAAGATCACGCAGCTTTTTGAAACGTCGGTCGGTATTCTCAACACTAAGATTGATGGGAAACATATCTATTCTGGAACGCGGACTGATGTGCCGCCGGTCAATATTTCCACGATTGGCGCACTTGTCGCCGCTCCCGCAGCGGCGAATATTTTCGATAACAACACTTTGAAACAAAGCGCCCGGCTTGATGAAAGTCTCATCATTGAGTATGGCGTGGTGGCCAGTGAAATCGCCACTGATCTGTTCGACGCCATCAAACGGATTGCCGATTATGACGCCAACCCGGCCACCGGTCCGTTTCAGAGTGATTTGACGCCTGCACAGACAGCTTTTCTTCAGGGCGAAATGGCTAATCTCATTGCTCTGACCGATCAACTGACGGCGGTGGTGGCTGAAAATGGCAGCAAATATGACCAGGTCCAAACCGCGATTGAGCGCCATGTTTCGACCGAAATCTATGTCACGAGCTTTATTTCTGATATTGAGGATGTTGATATCGCCGAAGCCATCACCCGCCTGAATCAAGACCAAACGGCTACGGAAGCCACCATGCGTATGCTCTCGACGCTGAACCGGCTGACTCTGCTAGACTTTCTTTAGGGTTTAAGCCAACCAGGCCTGCCTGGACTTGCCTATTTATTGCCCCGGCGTATAGTGCCCGCCCGATGAGATAAGGCGCTATGACCGAACTGACATTAAAAACCAGCCCCACGACCGCTCGGCGCAAACCGCCTCTTGAGCAGAACTCATTAGGGTTTGAGGCGCTGCCCAGCGCATGCCGCGTGGTTGTGGCCATGTCCGGCGGAGTAGATTCGTCCGTCACGGCGGCTTTGCTTAAAACCCAAGGCTATGATGTCGTCGGAATTACTTTGCAACTTTACGATCATGGCGCCGCGCTTCAAAAAAAAGGCGCCTGTTGTGCGGGGCAGGACATTCACGACGCGACCCGTGTCGCCCAAGCGTTGGATATTCCCCATTACGTATTGGACTATGAAAGCCGTTTTCGCCAATCAGTTATGGAGGAATTTGCAGATTCCTATCTGGCGGGGCAAACGCCGATCCCCTGCGTGCGTTGTAACCAGAGTGTTAAGTTTGAAGGATTGCTGGGCATGGCCCGTGATCTAGGCGCTACGTGCATGGCCACTGGTCATTATGTTCGCCGGGTGATTGGCGCCCATGGCCCAGAGCTTCACCGCGGTGTGGATGAAACCCGTGACCAGAGCTATTTTCTGTTCACCACAACACGCGAACAATTGTCATTTTTGCGCTTTCCGCTGGGAGATCTCGCCAAATCCCAGACCCGTGACATAGCGTCCCGGCTCGGTCTCAGCATTGCTGAGAAACCGGACAGTCAGGACATCTGCTTCGTGCCGCAGGGGCATTATGCGTCTGTAATCGAACGCTTGCGGCCGGGCGCCAAGGAGCCAGGCCCGATCGTTCATGTCGATGGCCGGGTGTTGGGTCGTCATGACGGTATCATTCATTATACTGTGGGGCAAAGACGGGGTCTTGGGGTTGCCGTGGGAGATCCGCTCTTCGTGGTGGCTTTAGCGGCTGCGGAACGAAAAGTGATTGTCGGCCCCCGTGAGGCGCTGCTCACCAGGAGGCTTCACTTGAAAGAGGTTAATTGGATCGGTGAGGGGCTTTTTGCTGATCAGGGAGCGGCAGGTCGGTCACTGCACGTCAAAGTGCGCTCCACCCACGCTCCGGCCCCCGCGCGGTTATTGGTGGGACCGCATGGCCCGCAAGTGGAATTCGAGACGCCAGAAGAAGGGGTGTCGCCGGGACAGGCCTGTGTTTTTTATGAGGGGCTGGGGGAAACCAGGGTTTTGGGTGGCGGTTGGATCTCCGGGACCACTGGAATGCTGAACGGCTGACAGACTGGCGATATAACATAAGTGGTGAAAATCGTAGGTCTACGGGTTAAAGGATGATGATAGGTGCTGGCGCATGGCCATGGCTCACGTTAAGGTGAGTAAAATCACCGTTGCGGAAAGTGGGGGGTTTGCGTTGGAACTTTCGAAAATGGATGTCCATTCGGTGCGTAAGGCCTATGCCCGGTGGGCGCCGATTTATGACGCCTCTTTTGGAACTGTTACACAAATAGGCAGACGCCGCGCCATTTCGGCCATTAATGCAGGTCAGGGGAAACTGCTGGAGGTGGGTGTCGGCACCGGCCTCTCTTTACCGGGATATTCGAAAGATCTGGAAATTACCGGGATCGATCTGTCAGTGGATATGCTGGAGCGTGCGCGTGAACGCGTTGCTCGAAAGAATCTGAAAAACGTCGCGGGTATTCACGAAATGGATGCCGGCGATCTCACCTTCCCTGACGGCTATTTTGATACGGTCGTCGCCATGTTTGTCATGACCGTTGTGCCGGACCCTGTGACGGTAATGGCGGAACTTGAGCGCGTCTGCGCGCCGGGCGGCTCGGTGGTGATTGTCAATCACTTTTTTGGTGGTCAGGGTGTGCGCGGCACTGTTGAGCGGGCTCTGACGCCATTTGCCCAAAAGCTTGGGTGGCGACCCGATTTTCCTCTGGACCTGGTGATGAAGCAGGATGGCCTGAAGCTCTCGGGCGTGCGCTCACTGCCGCCCATGAGGTTATTCACCATGCTGGAATTCAAGAAGTTCGGCGACGACGTTGCTTGACAGTCATGGGCGGCGCGCTTAAAAATCCCACGGCGTCCATCACCTGATCCGCTTCTCCCGTATTGCGGAAAAGGAAGGAAGGGCGTCCCAGGTATGCGGCAGGCCTGTCAAAACTGTGGCGAAGTAGCTCAGCTGGTTAGAGCACCGGAATCATAATCCGGGTGTCGGCGGTTCAAGTCCGCCCTTCGCTACCAGTTTGCTCCGCTGGCTTTATCCGCACAATTTATCTATACATAAAGGGTGTCGTCGTATCGCTCAGGTCCTGATAGCGATCGCGCAGTTTTGTTTGGCGCGAGGTGAGCGGGATTTTTTCGCCGTTGATAATCACCGCATCCGCATTCGTCATGACTTCCAGAGGGTCACCGTCCCATACCACCACGTCGGCGGTCATGCCGGATTCCAAAGTGCCGTACTGATCATCAATCCCAAAAATCCGCGCAGGATTGGTGGTGATGGCCTCCAGAGCGGTCTGCCAGGGCAGGCCATACGCAACAGCATTGCCAGCAGTTTGCGTGATCAGCCGGGCATTTTCAACCTCGACCGTCCCTGAGCTGCCACCGGCGATGGCGAACAGAATTCCAGCTTTTGCAAGGCGTGCGGCATTGTGGGACGTGGCGGCCAAGCCTTCAAAGAAGTCAGGCAGATTGTTCAGCGGATTGAGGATCACCGGAATGCCCGTGCGCGCCAGGTCTTCCGTTACCATCCAGGCTTCCTTGGCGCCGAAAAGGATGATGTGAAGAGAAGGATAGAGATCCTTCAACTTAGTGACCTGACGAATGTCTGAGGCGCGTTCAGCCCGGACCAGAAGGGGAATCTGCCCGTCAAGTACGGGGATCAAAGCTTCAATGTCCAGGCGCTTGGTGTAGGCGTCTTCTCGCCAGCCTTTGGCGTAACTGGCCTGGTTCGTCTGATAGTTCTCCACCTCGGCAAGTGTATTGAGCAGCGATACCCAGGCCGCGCCTCGGGCGCCGCCTGCTTTGCTGGCGCCCAATGCGCCCAGTTCGGCATACATCACGGCTTTCGGGCGAACCAGCATGTCTTCACTTAATCCCAAGTGAACCAATGCACCCAGGCCGCCAAAAAGACTGTCATTCATTCCCCCAGGGCCAAAACTGAATGTGCTGGGCAGGACAAGGGCGCGCGTCACCCCTTCCAAACGTGTGATCGGAATGGCTGTTGAGTGGGGGTTGAGGCCGTAACTGACATCAAACGCGGCGCTGAAAGGCGCTTTTTGTGCGCTGTGGTCGGAGGCGGAGCCCTCCATCATAACCTCTTGCAGTCCCAGCCGTGTGGCGGCATTCATCAGGCCGGGGGTCACCCATTTGCCGCCCGCATCGATGATTTTAAATCCGTCTGGGATGGGGAGGTTCTGCCCCACTGCACTGATTTTTCCGTCTTCGATGAGCACAGTGCCGTTTTCCACCATGCCCGCCGAACCCATCGTGTGGAGAGCGCCGCCGATAATCGCAATATTTTCCGCATGCGCCAGGGTCAAAGGAACGTTTAAGAGAAT
>JAJFIO010000253.1 GCA_021774915.1 Alphaproteobacteria bacterium | reverse complement strand
CTCGGCCCGAAGCTGAGCTTGATCCAAATAGACCGCGTTGACCGAGGTGATTTCCAACTCCCCGCGGTCTGACGGCCTGACCTGAGATGCGATATCCACAACCTGATTATCGTAGAAATAAAGTCCCGTCACCGCCCAGTTCGATGAGGGATTGGAGGGTTTTTCGATAATAGAGACGGGCTTGTGCTGCTGATCGAACTCTACGACGCCAAAGCGCTCCGGGTCTCGCACGGGGTAAGCGAAGATGGTGGCGCCGCTTTTTTGCGACGCCGCCCGCGTCAGGTGGTCGGTCAGTCCATGGCCATAAAAGATATTATCACCCAGAACCAGCGCACAAGAATCAGAGCCGATAAAGTCACGCCCGATGATAAAGGCTTGCGCCAGACCGTCGGGAGACGGCTGGACGGCATAGCAGATATTGAGGCCCCATTGGCCCCCGTCTTCCAGCAAGGCTTGAAACAAACCCTGTTCTTCAGGTGTGGTGATGATCAGGACATCACGTATCCCCGCCAGCATGAGGGTGCTGAGAGGATAATAGATCATCGGCTTATCATACACCGGCAAGAGCTGCTTGCTCACCGTCTTGGTGACAGGGTAAAGCCGCGTGCCTGATCCTCCCGCAAGAATAATGCCCTTCATTCACATGCCCCCACTTGCCTGATCACTCATAGAACACCCAATCTCTCCCCTCGGTAGCCGCTGGCGTCTGATCCCCCAGAGCCATCGGGCTGCCCCCAATCCGGCCGATCCAAATACCACTGGACCGTCTTGGCCAGACCAGAGTCAAAAGTGTCTTTCGCGGCCCAGCCCAATTCCCGCTCGATTTTCGACGCATCGATCGCGTAGCGAAAATCATGGCCGGGCCGATCGGTTACAAATTGAATCAAGCTACGCCGCGCTCCCTTGTTGAGAGGGGCCCGATCATCCAGCATATCGCAGATCAGGTGGACGATATCGAGATTTGTCCGTTCATTCCGGCCGCCGATATTATAGCTCTCACCCAGGCGACCGCGCTCAAGAACAAGGCGCAGTCCCCGCGCGTGGTCCTCCACATAGAGCCAATCGCGCACATTGTCCCCTTTGCCATAGACCGGCAAAAACTCTCCAGCCTGTGCTTTGAGGATCATGAGGGGGATCAGTTTTTCCGGAAATTGATAAGGGCCATAATTGTTCGAGCAATTGCTAAGCACCACTGGCAAGCCATAGGTCTCAGCCCAGGCGCGCACCAGGTGATCAGATGCCGCTTTGCTGGCCGAATAGGGTGAACGGGGGTCATAAGAAGTTGTTTCGGTGAACAGGCCCTCTGCACCCAGCGATCCGAAAACTTCATCCGTCGACACATGATGAAAGCGAAATGCAGCTTGGGCCTCGCCGTGCAAAGTTTTCCAATAGGCCAGCGCCGCACTCAGCAAAACTTGGCTGCCCACGACATTTGTCTGAATAAAAGCGCCCGGTCCGTCTATCGAGCGGTCCACATGGGATTCGGCCGCCAGATGCATCACGGCGTCCGGTTGATGCTGCGCGAACACGCGCGCGACCTCACGCGCGTCACAAATGTCCACTTTTTCAAAATGATAGCGGTCATGATCCGCCGCGCCTGGCAAGGCGGCCAAATTAGCCGCATAGGTCAGCTTATCCATATTGATGACGGTATGGGGCGTTTCCTCCAGATATTGGCGCACAACAGCCGACCCGATAAAACCAGCGCCTCCAGTGACCAATATACGCATCGCTAAACTACTCGCCTTTACTAAGCTGACCGGTTGGCGCACGGGCCTCACCCTGCAGCAAGTTCGCCGCGTCCGACAAGCTCAGAAACTGCTGATCTTTAACCCCCAGACGCCGCAGACACACCGTGTCTTCTTCCGCTTCTCTTTTTCCGACAACCATCATGTTGGGAACTTTGGCGACAGAGTGCTCCCGAATTTTGTAATTTATCTTTTCGTTGCGAAGATCTGTTTCCACACGCAATCCCTTGGCCTTCAAATCTTCAGCCACGCTTTTTGCATACTCATCCGCATCAGATGTGATGGTCGCAACCACCACCTGAATCGGCGCCAGCCATAACGGAAATTTACCCGAGTAATTCTCAATCAGAATCCCCAAAAAGCGCTCCAGCGACCCCAGGATCGCCCGGTGCAGCATGACCGGTGCGTGGCGCGCGCCGTCCTCCCCCACATAAGAGGCGCCCAGCCGCCCGGGCGTTCCAAAATCAACCTGCAATGTGCCGCATTGCCAATCGCGGCCGATCGCATCGCGTAAATGAAATTCAAGCTTAGGACCGTAAAACGCGCCTTCCCCAGGACTGAGCTCATAATCCAGACCCGCCGCCTCTACGGCCGTTTTAAGCGCTCCTTCAGCGCGATCCCAAACCGCATCACTGCCCATGCGCATATCAGGCCGGTCGGCAAACATGACTTTCACTTCATTAAAACCCAAATCGGCATAAACGCTCTGCAACAATTCTATGAAGCTTATGGTCTCTTGTGTAATTTGGTTCTCTTCGCAAAAAATATGCGCATCATCTTGTGTCATAGACCGCACACGCATCAATCCATGCAGCGCGCCTGACGGCTCGTTGCGATGGCAACACCCAAACTCCGCCATACGCAAAGGCAAATCCCGATAAGATTTAATGCCCTGCTTGAAAATCTGCACATGGGCCGGACAGTTCATAGGCTTGAGGGCAAAAATATCATTCTCGGTTTCAGAAGTGAACATATGCTCGCGAAACTTTTCCCAATGCCCGGATTGTTCCCATAGCTTGCGGTCAATCAGAATAGGGGTGCGCACTTCCGTGTACCCTGCTGCGCGTATTCTCTCACGGATATAATTTTCCAGCATGCGCCACAAAGTCCATCCCTTGTCATGCCAGAACACCATGCCTTGCGCTTCTTCCTGCATATGGAAAAGATCCATCTCGCGGCCCAGCCGCCGATGGTCGCGTTTCTCGGCTTCCTCCAGCATGTGAAGATGGGCTTTGAGATCCTTGTCGGTCACCCAGGCGGTCCCATAGATGCGCTGAAGCATGGCGTTTTTGGAATCACCGCGCCAATAGGCCCCGGCCAATTTGGTCAGCTTAAAGGCTTTGCCGAGCTTGCCCGTTGAAGGAAGATGCGGACCGCGGCACAGATCAAGCCAGTCACCCTGACGGTAGATGGAAACCGGTTCATCTGCAGGCAGATCACTGATGATTTCCGCTTTGTATTTTTCGCCGATCTTTTCAAAATAGCTGATCGCTTGCGTCCGATCCCAAATCTCGCGGGTGATGGGCTCATTGCGATCAACAATCTTTTTCATCCGCGCTTCGATCTTTTCCAAATCCGCCTCATGAAACGGTTCATCGCGCGCAAAATCATAGAAAAAACCGTTTTCGATCACCGGTCCGATGGTTGCTTGAGTGCCGGGAAAGAGTTCCTGCACCGCCTCAGCCATGACATGAGCCGCATCGTGCCGGATAAGCTCCACTGCTTCAGCAGAGTCGGCCGTGACAATCTCCACGGCGCATGCGCTCTCAATCAGTGTAGAGAGGTCTCTCAGTTCGCCATTTATTTTAACCGCGAGGGCTTTCTTCGCCAAAGATTTGGCGATGTCAGCGGCAAAGTCGGCGCCGCTTTGAGGGCTTTGCAAGTGCCGTGTCGATCCATCGGGCAAGGTTACAGTGATCATGCGTTGGCTTTCTTTTTTTCTTGAGTCTCGCAGAGGCCCGGCACCGGATCAAACCCATGGCCACCCCAGGGATGACACCGCGCAAACCGTTTGAGCGCCAACCAACTCCCGGTCCATGAACCATGGCGCCGGATGGCTTCCAAGGCATATTCGGAACAAGAAGGCGCATAGCGGCAGGTCCGGCCCATCACAGACGAAAGCGTATATCGGTAGAGCACAACCATACCGCGCAGCACCAGCCCAAGAGGGTCAAATCTCGCCATTTTAGTTCTTCCACTCATGATCGGACACACACCCATAAACGACTATCTGTCATCCCGGACGCTACATGAACCCAAAAATCGAAGATTTTTGGTACGTGAATGTTAGATCCGGGATCCATGACTTTGTCTTCTCATCTTGCTGCTCTGGATCCCAGATAGCCCACTTTGTCAGCCAAATCAAAGATTTGGGACAAACTGGCTTCTGGGATGACGGTTTTCTGGCTCAGTGACTACTCTATCCCGCCCAGATGGACAATTCCTGACCTGTTTTTCAGGAACTTTGGGCCTCCGCCCGCCGGGCGGCGATCTGGTCAAGGGCTTTGACCACCGCATCAAAGGTCAGCAGAACCGAGGCGTGGCGGCCTTTATAGGCCCGCACAGGCGTCAAAATCGCCAGATCCGCCCATTTGCCGGTGGGCGCCGGTCCATTTTCCTTCAGCATGGCGCGCATGGTTTGTTGCAGCGCGCGCAATTCAGGAGCGCTCGATCCCACCACATGGGATGCCATAATGGAAGACGAGCACTGCCCAAGCGCGCAGGCTTTCACGTCATGGGCAAAATCAATCACCACATCTCCGCGCATTTTCAGATCAACCGTTACCGTACTGCCGCAAAGGCGGCTCACCACCGTGGCCGTGGCATCGGGAACTTTCAGACGCCCCGAGCGGGGGATGTTGCCGGCGAATGTGAGAATCTGCGTGTTGTAAAGATCGTCAAGTTTGTCCGTCATCTTAAGCGTCCGTGCCGCCGCCCGGCTGTTCAAACCGCCAGATCGTTCCTGTAGCGGTATCTTCAAGGCCAACGCCCATCTTGGCCAAGTGATCGCGAATCTCATCAGCGCGCACAAAGTTCTTAGTCTTCCGCGCCGCTTCGCGCTCTGCGATCAGACGCTCCACTTCTTGAGCGTCAATCTTTTTACCATCAACCGCCGCCCTGAACCAGGTTTCAGGGTCCTGGCCCAACAATCCCAGAAACCAGCCTGCGGAAAGCAGCGCGCCTTTTAATGCGGCCCGCTCAGGCAGAGCAGTGGCGGCATCTGCCGCTTTGGCCAGCGCCGACAATTCGGCAATGGCTTTGGGCGTATTGAGGTCGTCTTGCAAGGCCGCCATAAACGAAGGAGGCGCGGGACTCTCCGGTTCAGCTTGCACGTCCTCCAGACGCCGCAACACGCCGTAAAGGCCATCAAGCGTGCGGCGTGCCTGGGTAAGACCACTCGCCGTCCAGTCAAGCGGCTGACGATAATGAGCGCTCAGCAGCGCCAGGCGGATGGCCTCACCCGGCGCTTGGCGTAGCAGGTCATGGACCAGAAGCACATTGCCGATCGACTTCGACATTTTTTCTTTTTCGACATTGACGAAACCGTTATGCATCCATGTGCGGCAATAGAGCTTGCCGTTATGGGCGCACGTGCTTTGGGCAATTTCATTCTCATGGTGAGGGAAAATCAGGTCGTGGCCCCCGCCATGAATATCAATGGTCTCTCCCAGATGCGCTTCGATCATACTGGAGCACTCGATATGCCAGCCCGGCCGCCCGCGGCCCCACGGGCTGTCCCAACCCGGCGCGCCATCTTCAGAGGGTTTCCACAACACAAAATCGCCCGGATCTTTTTTGTACGGCGCGACCTCGACGCGGGCGCCAGCCAGCATATCCTCAGGCGCCCGTTTGGACAGGCGCCCGTATTCAGCAAATGAAGCGACATGAAAAAGCACATGGCCCTCAGCTTCGTAGGCGTGTCCGTTGTCCACCAGACGCGCAATCATATCCACTATGGCGGGCATATTTTCGGTGACTTTGGGCTCCAGATCGGGCGGTAGCACCCCAAGAGCCGCCATGTCGTCTCGGTAAATCCGGGCGAATTTCTCCGTTATTTCGGTAAACGGCACGCCGGCATCAATGGCCGCTTTGTTGATCTTGTCGTCAATGTCCGTGATGTTTCGCGCATAGACCACGCAAGGATAGGTCCGCTGCAAGAGCCGGTAGAGTACATCGAAAACCACAGCCGGGCGCGCATTGCCGATATGGGCATAATTGTAGACCGTCGGCCCGCAGACATAGAGGGTCACGCGGGTCGGATCTCCGGGCTGAAAATCCTCTTTCTGGCGGGTCAGCGTATTGTAGAGCTGAAGGGGCATCGACGACGGTCCAAACACATTTTGGGTTGATCTCGCGGCTTTGGTTTAACCCCGACTTACCTCCCGGACAAGCGGGCATCTCTCACAAGGGCTCATTTGGGCGGATCTGCACGCCCCTTCACAAATCTTTGAAAACGGACCGGGAACCGACGTTTTCACCAACCTACTGCGCATGATTTCCCCGATTTCCGCCGCTTTACTTAATCCAGCTAACCTTGACCGGCCCCGCAGCCGACCCTATAACCCGTCGCAGAGAGGCCCTTAAAAAGCTTCCATTTTGGGCCTATATAGTAGGGTCCGACAGGACATTGGGAACGCAATCAAGCCAGAAACGGTGAAATTTTATGGACGCACTTGTAGATGATGCGCTGGAGAAATCCCGCGACGCCTCTAAAAAAAGTGATGCCGCAGCCGCACGACCCAGCCGAGCCCAAGCTGAAGATGCCGTGCGCACGCTCATCGCCTGGGCAGGAGACGATCCCTCGCGCGAAGGCCTGGCCGAGACGCCGGCCCGCGTGGTGAGGTCGTATGAAGAATTCTTTGCAGGCTATCACGAAGACCCGGAAGAGGTGCTCGATCGCACTTTCGAAGAAGCCGAAGGGTACCGCGATATGGTGATGCTGCGCGATATTGATCTTGAATCCCATTGCGAGCATCACATGGTCGCGATTATCGGCAAAGCGCACGTCGCCTACATGCCGACCGGCCGCGTGGTGGGCATTAGCAAGATTGCCCGCGTAGTGGACATTTTCGCAAAGCGGCTGCAAACTCAGGAAACCATGACGGCGCAGATCGGAAATGCCATTCAGAACGTGCTGAAACCTTACGGCGTCGCGGTACTGATCGAGGCCAAGCATCACTGCATGACCACACGTGGCGCGCACAAACCCGATGTTGTTACCATCACGAATCATTTCACTGGCGTGTTCCAAGATGATCCCCGCATGGAACAACGTTTCCTATCGATGATCCGCGGCGATTTTTAAAATTCCGGACGACATCATGACCGAGACCCAAATACCTTCTATATTCAGCATGCGGACAAGTGTCGCCCAGGTGGAAGAAGGCGATGTGCTCGCGCCTAAGTTCGATGCCGACGGCCTCATCCCGGTGGTGACCACTGACGCGCACTCAGGCGAGTTGCTGATGCACGGCTATATGAATGCCGAAGCGTTGCAAAAAACCATTGAGCAAGGCGAAGCCTGCTACTGGAGCCGGAGCCGAAAATGCCTCTGGCACAAGGGCGCCACCAGTGGTCTCACCCAGAAAGTTGTCGAATTGCGCATTGATGATGATCAAGATGCGGTTTGGCTGCGCGTTGAAGTGGCGGGCAATGGCGCCTCATGCCATGTCGGCTACCGCTCATGCTTTTACCGCTCGGTCCCCATAGGGCACAGCAATGATGCGCCGCTCACCCTGTCTTACGAAGAATCCGAAAAAACCTTCGACCCTCGCGAAGTCTATGGCGACGCGCCCAACCCTACCAAGCTCTAAGCCGCGTCGTCTTCCCATTTGGTGTTGTGCGTGGGAAACCACTCGTGTCCTTTGAGCATGTAGCTCCAATAGAAGATGGGCAGGCCCGTGACTTTCGCCCACCAATTGATCCACCGCTCCTTGGCCGGGTTAAGCGGAAGTGTGGGTGTGACTTTCCCACCGTAGATGAATTCCGCCATGATGGCTTTTCCAAACGCGGTGGTCAAAGGACATGAGGCATACCCGTCGTATCCCGCTTCCAGGTTATCACCGCGCATCACATGCAAAAGGTTACGCACCACCACCGGCGCCTGTTTGCGAACCGCGGCGGCGGTCTTTGAATTGGGGGTTGCCGTCACATCGCCAAGGGCAAACACATTCTCAAAGGTCACGTGTTGCATGGTGTTGTGGTTGACCTCCACCCAGCCGGCCTCGTTCGCCAGCGGGCTGGACTGAATCTCCCGCGGCGGACTTTGCGGCGGCGTAACGTGGATCATGTCAAAATCCATAACCACTTTCTTGCCCTGTTCATCACCGCCGACAATCTCAAAGGCGGCTTTTTTCGCCACGCCGTCAATGCTCACAAGGTTATGCTGATAGTGGACCTGAATGCCGTAGCGCGCGGCGACTTTGACAAGTTCATTGGCAAAAAAAGGCACGCCGAAGATGGCCGGCCCATGGGTGAGAAAATGCAGCTCGCAGCTTTTGAGCAAACCTTTTTTGCGCAAATAATCCGCTGCAAGGTACGCAATTTTTTGCGGCGCGCCGGGACATTTGAAGGGCAAGGGGCTTTGCGTAAACAAGAGCCTTGCGCCCGCCTTGATGTTTTGAAGGCACTCCCACGTATACTCGGCTTGATCCGGGGCGTAATTGCTGCACACGCCATTTTGCCCCAATGTTTGCGTCAAACCCTCGACTTTTTCCCAATTGAGATCAATTCCCGGACAGACAACCAAGTAATCGTAGTCAAGGCGGGCCCCTGATTTGAGTGTGATGCTGTTGTTCGACGGATCAAAGGCTTGCGCCGCATCGCGCATCCATTTGACCCCTTTGGGGATGAGCGATTGTTCTGCGCGCCGCGTCTTGGCTAACGGATACGCCCCGGCGCCCACCAGCGTGAGGGCCGGTTGATAGTAATGAAACTCAGACGGGTCGATGAGAGTGATGTCGATGGCCTGATCGGCCCGCTGATGCAAACTCGCCGCCACAGTTATTCCCGCCGCGCCACCGCCCACGATGACAACGCGCTTCGCATCCACCGTCATGGTCTTTCCTCCTGCATTGCTTATCTTTTTTATCAAGCACCATATGCGTACGACCCCCCGGTGTCCGACTATTGCGGATTATCCGCCATGCCGGGAATGCCGGTAAAGCCTCCAAGGCCAGGGATGGATCCGATATCGGTCACGTTTATGCCCTCCGGCACCGTGAAATGTTCGTCACTCACGGACGCAGACGTGTCGATTGTGGTGGCCATAGTTGACATGCTCATGCCGCCCATATCCGCCGTGTTGCTTAAGGTCAGGCCGTTCCAGAGACAGGTTTGGGCATTGCCCATAGGTATTTTCCAAATGTCGCAATCCTGACCGGCGACACTATCGGTACCCTCTTGGCGCCCGCCCATCTGCTGCATCATCTGTTCGCCCATATCCGCAAGCTGCTCCTCAGTCATATTCTCCATCATGGCCTTGGCGGGATTCACCATGCTGGTGGCGGTGTTCTTGGTCTGGTCGATGGTAATGATCGTGTCGGGCGTGATGATGGTCCATGTCTTCGTGGTCTGGGTCATGCCCATCATAGAAAGTGATGTGTTCGTATACTTGGCCTCTTCCCGGCCCCAATCGCGCCAATAAAGCGTCTCCGTGCCCGATTGCATACCGGAAACCGCATATTCGATCATGCCTTGCCTGACTTGATACCGTTTGGGCATATCACTGTCCGAACTCGCAGCTTCCTCGCTCTCATTATCGCTATCACACGCGCCAAGCGCCAATGCACTCAAGAACAACAGACCGGGCCATGCAATACGGTTCAAATTTTTCATAATTTCCCCTTGCCTTGAATGGATTAAAGTATCCAAAACTCTACCGGATTTAAGCGCTGCACGCCAGTTAACCATCTTGCGCGCGCAGCCGGGTCACAACACGCCCGGAGGCGAGATCCACGATGAGAATCTCGCGGACGTCAGAGCCGCCGGGGCTGCCGGAATATTGCACGAGCACCGCAGCCCGAGCGCCATCGAGATCAACCTGAATGATCGACGCGCCTTGCGGCAAGGACAATATGATATCCCCGCTCAAGCCTTTATTTGCTAAACTGGCGGTCGCACTGACATCGTCCTCTGGATCTTCTTTCGTAATCTGGTAAAAAACACCGCCCACAAGAGCAATGAACCCCAGGATCAGCAAAACGCCCAAGATGATGACCACCGCCTTCAGGCCTTTGTGGTCCTCTACGGCGTCATCGGATTGGGAGGCATCATTATCGGACATGAAAGTTTTCAGTCAAAAATGTCGGAGCTAACATCAAACCCCATTCGTGTTGAGATGGGCGCGCTTGAAGCCGGGCAACGTCTTGATCGCGTGCTTGCCGGACACATGGACGGCGCCAGCCGAAACCGCCTGAAAGCCTTGATCTTAGAGGGACAGGTGACGCGTGGAGGCGAAACGATAAAGGACCCCTCCATCAAGGTCAAACCGGGTGAGTGCTATTGGGTCACATTGCCCGCGCCGGTTTCGGCTGTCCCGGCGCCCCAAGATATTCCCCTCGATGTTGTCTTTGAGGATGATGATGTCATCGTTGTCAACAAACCCGCGGGCATGGTGGTGCATCCGGCGGCCGGGCATGGGGATGGCACGTTGGTCAATGCGCTGCTCCATCATTGCGGCAGCTCTCTGGCCGGTATTGGCGGCGTGATGCGGCCGGGCATCGTTCACCGCATCGACAAAGACACAAGCGGCTTGCTTGTCGCCGCCAAGAACGAGCAAGCCCAAAATGCATTAGCCAAACAATTCAGCGCCCATACCATTGAAAGAGCGTATCTCGCCTTGATCTGGGGCGCGCCCCGCCCTCTGCTCGGCACCATAGATGCCGCCCTGATCCGGGCTGAGGGCAACCGCAAGAAAGTGACTGTCGCCCGTGACCCGGATCGCGGCCGGGCCCGACACGCCATCACCCACTATAAAATGCTGAAACGCTATGGACCCGAACACAATCCTTTGATCAGTCTCATCCAATGCCGATTGGAGACGGGGCGCACACACCAGATTCGCGTGCATATGAGCCATATTGGGCACGCTATAGTTGGTGATCCGCTTTATGGGCGGGGCCTCAGCCTCATCAGCACCAAGGAGGGAAGTCCGCAGATCAGGCACTTGCAGACGGCCATCCAAGACTTCTCTCGTCAGGCGCTCCATGCCTCTATTTTAGGGTTCACGCACCCCGCCACCAAAAAATCGCTTCGGTTTGAAATTGACTTACCACCTGATATAAAGGGTTTAATCAGTGAATTGGAATTATTATAAAATATGGCGACCCCCTTTAAGTGATGGTGACGGGACCTTATATATCTGCAAGGGAGGGGAGTGATGAGTTGTGCCCGATGACCAGATGAGCACCGATTTTCACCCCGACAGTACTGATTTGGACAAAGGACGGACCTTACCCATGGCAGAGACGATCACCAGCTTACCGGTTATGTCCCCCGAAGGGGGGCTTTCCCATTATCTGTCGGAAATCCGCAAATTTCC
>JAJFIO010000252.1 GCA_021774915.1 Alphaproteobacteria bacterium | reverse complement strand
CTTTTTAAGCAGGCTGGAGGCTGTTCGGTGGGCTTTCAAGTGAGTGGCATCGATCTGTAGCTGCTCGGGGACATCATGATCCGACGCCAGGCTTGTGAAGATCCGGTCAAAGACGCCCATCTCACTCCAGCGCATGAATCGATTATAAAGGGTTTTGTGCGGACCATATTCCTTTGGGGCGTCACGCCACTGAAGGCCACGCTTCAACACGTGAATAATGCCGCTGATCACTTTCAAATCATCGACGCGCGGGACACCGTGCGGCTTCGGAAAATACGGCTGGATGCGCGCAAGCTGATCGGAAGACAGGTAGAACAGGTCATTCATCAGAAAAGAATCCTTTTCCTCAATGAATCACAGCAGAAACCCTTTGGGAATCCTTAAAATTAATAGGTCCTGAGCCTAAGCTTCCACATCCCTCTCCCCCATTGGGGGAGAGGGCAGGGTGAGGGGGCACTGACGCAATGCACATCAATTAGACTCATGCGTGCGCGGCTGTCATGATGTCACCAATCTTCCAGCATCACACCGAACGCAAAGGAGTTGAACGACATGCCTTTTCATACAGATTTACAAGGTGGTGGAGAAACTCGGCAATTTGAAGCGCTCTTGAACTGGTTCGAAACCATCATTCAGGCCAATGCTGACCAAGGGCAGAATCGGACCGATGAATTCAGCAAAATCTGTAGACAAACTTTAAATACGCTGATCTGGAAATGGACTGAATCTTATGGAAAATATGCTGGATGCCAATACTGGAGCCATGCGGCGCTCCGGAAATTTGAACAAAAGCAGAGAACTCTTAGAAGGGGTAAACCCAACATAACTCCCAAATCTATTTGCGATATATTACAGCAAAAGAAGAAACTTGGCGATCAGCGCATACAACACGAACACGTGTTCCCTCGTGCTGAATTAATAAGAGATCACTTTATGGGTCTGCAAGGTGGAGACGACTTAGCCCAAATTTTGCCACGTCTCTGCGTTGGGTGCGTTGTGACCCACCAAGAGAATGCTAACCTCCGCAATGTTCTAGGTAATTTTGAGAACCCATGGATGCGCTATCAGGATTGCGGCATTACCGTACACGTCGGCGGCCACGATGTATGGGTGAACGAACATATGGAACACTCACATGTCGAGTTGATCAATGCAGCCGGAATTCTGCACCAAGACTACACCAGCCCGGCGCGACCGATCTCTAAAAACTTCACCCGGCGGTCCTGGCGCAGGGCTTGCCCCGTCCAGCCTTCCATCTCCTGCAAGGCCTGATGGATCGCAGCGCCCGTATCGGCGATCGCCCGGGCCGGGTCGCGATGCGCACCGCCCACGGGTTCAGGGATTATCTGATCGATGACCTTCAAGCCTAACAAATCCTGCGCCGTGATTTTCATCGCCGCCGCCGCATCCTTTGCCCGCTCTGAATCACGCCACAGGATCGAGGCGCACCCTTCAGGCGAGATCACCGAATAGACCGAATGCTCCAACATCAAGACCCGGTTGGCCGCCGCCAATGCAACCGCACCGCCAGAGCCCCCCTCACCGATGATAACTGACACGAGGGGCACGCCGAGGCTGAGACACATTTCGGTTGACCGGGCGATGGCCTCAGCCTGACCGCGCTCTTCCGCGCCACGGCCCGGGTACGCCCCGGTGGTGTCCACCAGTGCAACAACCGGAAGACAAAACCGATCCGCCAGCGCCATGATGCGCGCCGCCTTGCGATAGCCTTCGGGCCGGGCCATGCCGAAATTATGCTCCAACCGGCTCTGGGTATCCGCGCCCTTCTCATGGCCGATCACCGCAATCGAGCGACCCTCAAACCGGCCGAGCCCTGCAATAATGGCCTTGTCCTCGCCAAATGACCTGTCGCCTGCCAGAGGCGTAAAATCCTCCACCAATTGGCCGACATAATCGGTGAAATGGGGCCGGACGGGATGGCGGGCGACCTGGGTCTTCTGCCAGGGTGTGAGCTTGGCATAGGTATCGCGCAATTGCGCGGCGGCCTTGGTCTCAAGCTTACCCAGCTCTTCGCCGATATTCATCGCGGGATCCTGCGCCGCAACCTGGCGCAGTTCCTCAATTTTACCCTCAAGATCGGCGATCTGGGTCTCAAAATCCAAAAACACATGCATGGCGTTTGGTAATGCAGACAGGCGGCGCTGACAAGCGGTCCCCGTGCCACGTTAAGAAATGAACGCGTTTGAGTTTATTTGGCTTTGCTTTTGCGCGTTTTTCGGCTGGGTGGCACTTTAACGCTTTTTCCCGGCTTTTGCGCCTTTTCGGCAGCGCGGATCATACGCATCTGACGCACAATACCCTCAGCCTGTTTGATGGAGGCCGCATCGATCAGCCCCCCATCCAGCGCCACCGCGCCCATCCCGGCGCCGTGCCCCTTTTTCATCTCGCGCACAATCCGCTGGGCTTTGGCCACTTCTTCGGCGGGCGGGGTGAAGATCTCATTGGCAAGCGCAACTTGAGAGGGGTGGATCGCCCATTTTCCCTCGCACCCCATAATCGCCGAGCGCCGGCTTTGCGCCTTGAAACCCTCCGGGTCGCCATAATTGCCAAACGGCCCGTCAATGGGGCGAAGCCCGTGCATCCGTGCCGCCGCCACCATGCGCATCATCGGATAATGCCACACATCCTGCCAATGGGACTGGCGGCTACCCTCCTCATCCGGATCGGTGAGAATCACATAGTCGGGATTGGGACCGCCAATATTAGTGGTGCGCATCCCCATGGAGGCGGCAAAATCGGCGGCGCCGAAATGAAGCGCGTCGAGGCGCGGACTGGCGCCAGCGATCTTATCAATGTTTTCCAGCCCCATGGCGCTTTCAATCAGCACTTCCAGACGGATCGGTTTTTTGCGCCCCACCGCCATCTCCACCTGGGTCACCAGCATGTCGATGGCATAGACATCGGCGGCGGTTCCCACTTTCGGGATCATGATGAGATCCAGCCGCTCGCCGCCCTGCTCCAGAATATCAATAATATCGCGGTAGCACCAGGCGGTGTCCAGGCCGTTAATCCGTACAGAGATTGCTTTATCGCCAAAATCGACATCCCTCAAACCCTGGATAAGATTAAGCCGCGCCTGGGGCTTATCGTCGGGCGCCACCGAATCTTCCAGATCAAGCGAGAGAACATCCGCCGGACCGGAAGCCGCCTTTTCAAACAGCGCCGGGCGGTTACACGGCACAAATAATTGGGACCGGCAAAGCCGCAACGGCGCCGGGTGGACGGCAGTAAAACTCATGGGGGAAACTCCGAAAAAGGTTTGAAAAAGGACGAAGATCTCGGACGAACAAACACTTAAAGCGTTATTCGTTCAATTGAGCTTAAACTGTCACGCACCCTTGCTCAAGGGGTGGTGATCGTGGACCAGCGCTTTGAGGCGTTCTTCAAGCACATGGGTATAGATCTGCGTGGTGGAAATATCGGCGTGGCCCAAAAGCTGCTGTAGCGAGCGCAGATCGGCGCCATGGGCCAGCAGATGACTGGCAAAAGCATGGCGCAATGTGTGCGGCGAGAGCGGCGTCTTCACGCCCGCCTCCAAGGCCAGGGCTTTGAGGATCTGTGCAAATCGATGACGGGTGAGATGGCCTTGGGCCCCCCGCGAAGGAAAAAGAAAGCGCGCGGCCAGGCGGACCTGCGGCGCGCCGATGCGCTCCAAAAAGTTCGGACGAACGGTGAGATAGGCGGTGATAGCGGCCCGCGCAGGTGAGCTGAGCGGCACCATGCGCTCGCGCCCACCCTTGCCCGTCACCATCAAAAACGGCCGCTCGCCCCGCACCGCCGCCAAGGGCAGCCCCACCAGTTCCGACACACGCAGGCCCGTGGCGTAAAGCACCTCCATCAGACAATGCCGCCGCACCCGCTTGGGTGTATCATCCTCGCCCGATAGAGACGCGGCGCCCAGCAACGCGCCTACATCCTCTTCACTGAGGGTAGCGGGCAAAGGGCGCTCCCGGCGCGGCGCTTCAATCACCGTACACGGATTATCGTCGCGCACGCTTTCGCCATATAAAAATTTAAAAAACTGCCTCAGGGCCGACAGATGCCGCGCGGTGGTTGACGCCGCCAGCCCCGCCGCAGCGAGCGCAGCCAGATAGGTGCGAATGGTTTGGACATCAGCGGTGCGCATGCCTTGCCCGCGCGCAGCCGCAAAACCGGCAAATCTCGTCAGATCGCGCCGATAGGCATCAAGCGTGCTCAGCGCCGCGCCACGTTCCACGCTCAGCATTTCCAGAAAGGCATCTATGTGCCCGGCATCGCGAATCGACAAGGTTTCACTCATGGGAGCCGACGCTAGCATGCGGTCCGAGCGGAGAGAAAATTTTAACGAGGCGCCGTTTGCGCGGCGAGCAGCGCTTCAAACACCAGCTCACGCGCTTCGCGCCCAAGCCCGAGCCGCGACAAAACTCCCGAGACCTCCAGTAAAGCGGAGGGCGCCATTCCGGCTGGTCCCCCCTCGCCAACGGCAAGGAGTGACAACAACACCGCTTCACCCACACGCCCCGCTGAAGCGGCCGCCTTGAGGCGCACGCCAAGGGCCGGAGAGGGCGCGGCAGCCGTGATGTGAAGGGGGCCATCAAGAAGCCGCGTCTGAATACTGCTGGTCACCGGATAGCCAAGCCCCTCCAGCAGCGCAATATCGCGCGCCAACCTGGCAAATGTGTTCGCATCACCCGCCGCGCTATCAAGCCATTCCAGAGGTTCGGCACCACGCCAGTCCAGACGTTCGGAAGGCGCGGCCGCCGCCAGGAGAATACGCGCGTCGCGCAGATCAGAGCCACCCGCAAGGTCGCTCAGACGGATAAAATCAGTCCAGCTATAGGCCGCATCGGCCGCGCCGTTCACCAGCGCCAGACGCACCATATCTAGCCCCACCGCCCCATAGGCTTCAGACGGTACAATTTCGCTCAAAACCGGCCAGTAAAGCCGGGCCATGGGCGCATAAAGCCCTTGGCTCCGGGCAAGATCCAGCGCCACAGACAAGGCTTCAGCGCGGGCGGAGGGCACGGTGTGCGCTTTGACCACCTGATAGAACAAGGCATTGGCCCGCGCCGGGGCCATGTTCAGCGCCACAGTGAGGGCATTGGCGCGCTCTTTATCCTTAAAGTTGACCCGATCATAGAGCAGGCCGAGTTGAGAAGCAGGCAGGCTGCCCCGACGTTCCGCCTCGATTGCCGCCAGAAGCCGCAAATCTTCTCCCAAACGTTCTTCACGGGTGATTGCAGCCAATACCCCAGCGGAAGCCTTGCCAACGGCCTGCGTCGAAGGCGCCTGGCCGATCTCAGCCAATAGAGCCAAATGAATAGCGTGCAACACATCACTATCGGGCACTTCCAGCTTCGCGCCGGTGGTCATTCTCGTTAACGCCGCAAAAAACAGGGGATCGTTAATATTTTTCTCGCGCATCAGATCCGCCGTCAGATCCGCCGCCGCGGTTTCTCCCGCCAGCGCGAAACAAAAGGTTCGGAGCTTCAACCAAAAGGGCTGGTCTCTGCCGGTAACTAAATCAGACGCTTGCTGGCACGCCTCAATGCTCTGGCCCTGGAGCAGCATGCCTTCAGAACGAATGCGCGCAAGATCGGAATGTTTGGCCAGATCTGGCACCTGAACTGACATTTGATTGATATCGTCCACACGCCCGCTGGCAAGCAATTTCTCAAAACGCACATCGAGTAGGGTACCGCCGCTAATCACCCCTTCTGGCAGAGCAGCAGCGCTGAGAAGCAGACGGCGGCCCAGATCATTGACCGTCTTTGAGGGCGTGCCGACGGGAAGCCTGATCAAGAGTTTCTCGATTACCGGCCCTTGCGATCCGGCCCACATATCGGCCGCAAAGCCGCCCGTACTCTCCACAAACAGGCCCACATTGGCTTCTTCTGTCGAACTGAGCACGCCTACTTGAATACCGCCATCATTCATGCCCGGTCGATTCATGATCGATCGCGTGCCTGAATTCTGGGCTTTTGCAAGAGGAGGGACGAGTCCGCGAGCCGGGCCGATCTCCTGGGGTGGCCCGGTGACAGCCCGGTCCTGCGCTCGGAGCACGACCGGAGACAGCGCCAGCCAGCCCCCGAAAAAGACCGCAAACACGAAAAGAGCCGGCTGGCCGGCCCGGCCACTGACCTTATTGAGGAAAGGTTGAATCATCGATCGGTTCCGAAATTTCGTGCTGAGGGGCTTCAAGGCCCGAGGACACAACATAAAGCCCGATCCCGATGGCCAGCGCCACCAGAACCAAGACTATGATAATCCGCATCACAGTTGTCATCT
The DNA here is from genome assembly GCA_021774915.1 of Alphaproteobacteria bacterium. Taxonomy (GTDB): domain Bacteria; phylum Pseudomonadota; class Alphaproteobacteria; order SMXP01; family SMXP01; genus JAJFIM01. The sequence continues at coordinate 4,417 of JAJFIO010000252.1, read as the reverse complement.
TCCAAGTCGCTCCCACATGTGGGTGATAGACATACCAAGCAGCAGATTAAGGAAAAAGTATGGCTGCCCCTTTAACAGATGTTCAGGTAGGACGCACGGGATGGCAAGTTCTCTTGAAAATAAGCCCAACCCTCTTCCTGTCTCGGCTGATATCGGCCCCTGACGCCTTGTGGCTGCGGCCCTGCCATACTTTAAAGCAGAAAAGCACACTGATTCAACATTAGCCAAATCCTCTGCCCCTGCTCTATAAGAACATCTGGCCAAACCCACTAGAACACGAAATCCGGAAAATAAGCCTCACGTGGCCGATCACAACGCCAAACATGTCCCAGACCTTTTGCGGTCCCGCACCGTCGCCCTGATCGGCCTGATGGGGGCCGGTAAAACAACCGTGGGCCGGCGCTTGGCCGACGCCCTCGTCCTGCCGTTCATCGATGCCGACGAAGAAATTGAGGCCGCCGCCGGCTGTTCCATCAGCGATATATTCGAGCGCCACGGTGAAGCCGAATTCCGGCGCGGCGAAACCTTAGTCATGGAACGGCTGCTTCACGGCACACCACACATCCTCGCTACCGGGGGGGGCGTCTTCATGAACCCGGAAACGCGTGCCCTGATCAAAAGCCAAGCTATCTCTGTCTGGCTGCGCGCCGATCTTGATCTGCTGATGAAGCGCGTGTCGAGACGCAACACCCGCCCCTTATTGCAAACCGGTGACCCGCGGCAGACCATGGCGCGCCTCATGAAAGAACGCTATCCGACTTATGGCAAGGCCGATATCATCATCGACAGCGTCGAAAGCGCGCATGACGTCGTGGTGCGCGCCATCATCACAGCGCTGACTAAATATTATGAGGAGCGTAAAAGTTGAGCGAAGATCAAGGAGCCAGGGTTTCCGGTCATTCAATCTCTGTCGATTTGGGAACACGGAGTTATGACATCCATATCGGCACGGGCCTTTTAGGGCGCGCGGGCGAATATTTGCAGTCCGTGCTGAACCGGCCCTTTAGTGTTATTGTGACCGATGACACCGTGGCGCCGCTCCATCTGGATACTCTCTGTGACAGTTTGAAGGCCGCCGGCATCACCACGGGCACGATAATTCTGCCGGCAGGCGAAGCAACCAAATCCTTTCACCATCTGGAGAGCCTGGTTGGGGGTCTACTGGATCTGAACGTCGAACGTAGCGATTGCGTTTGCGCTCTTGGCGGAGGCGTGATCGGGGACCTCACCGGATTTGCCACGGCGATCCTAAGACGCGGCGTGGATTTTGTGCAGATTCCCACGACGCTTCTGGCGCAGGTCGATTCTTCCGTGGGCGGCAAAACCGGAATCAACACATCTCAGGGGAAAAATCTTGTAGGCGCCTTTCACCAACCGCGCCTGGTGCTGAGCGATATCAGCCTGCTGGACACATTACCCCTTCGCGATGTGTTGGCGGGCTATGCGGAAATTCTGAAAACCGCCCTTATTGCCGATCCTGCCTTTTTTGACTGGCTGGAGAACTTTGGCCCCGCCCTTAAGAACGGAGACAACGAAAAGCGCGTGCACGCGGTGACACGCGCAGCCCAAGCCAAGGTGGCCATCGTCATGCAAGACGAACGGGAACAGGGCGCCCGGGCCCTTCTCAATCTCGGACACACTTTTGGCCATGCACTGGAAGCGACCACTGGATTCGGGGAGGACTTGCGGCATGGCGAGGCGGTGGCCATCGGCCTGGCGCTCGCCTTTGGCCTGTCCCATGAGATGGGCCTGTGCTCAACTGAGGATGTAAGCCGCGTCATCACCCATCTCCAGCACATGGGGCTACCTTCCGGCCTGCATGATCTGGGCCGGAAGGACATCACGGCTGACATCCTGATCTCTCATATGGCGCAAGACAAAAAAGTTGTGAACGGACAGGCCACCTTCATTTTGACCCGTGGGATCGGCCAGGCTTTCATCAACCGCGACGTTCCCCAGGGCATCCTCCATGATTTCCTGACCAAAATGACCGCTGCATAAGGAGACGCCCCCCGTGGAGCTGACACTCTATTTCACTATTCCCGCCGTCTTTCTTCTTCTGGTTCTGTCGGCTTTTTTTTCCGGCTCGGAAACCGCCCTCACGGCCACATCACGCTCGCGCATGCTGCAACTGGCCAAAGAGGGCGAAAGCCGCGCGATCGCCGTCGGCAACCTTATCAACAACCGGGAGCGGCTGATCGGCGCCATCCTTCTGGGCAACAATCTAGTCAATATCCTCGCCTCGGTTCTGGCCACCAGTATTTTTCTGGACCTGTTTGGTGATGTTGGCGTGGCTTATGCCACCCTTATGATGACGGCGCTGGTTCTTATCTTTGCTGAAGTTCTCCCTAAAACCTATGCGATCGCCACCACAGACCGGCTGGCCATGGCCATCGCTCCGCTTCTGAAAATCATCGTGGCCGTGCTGGCGCCGATCACGGCCCTGGTGCAATGGATCGTCCGTAAAGTTTTGCATTACGCAGGGATCGATATCAGCGCGAACCAGGCCATCCTTTCACCGCAGCAGGAAATCCGGGGCACCATTAACCTGCACCATCAAGAAGGCGGCGTAAAAAAGATCGACCGGGACATGCTGGGAGGCATCCTCGATCTGCGCGACTTAACCATCGATGAAGTCATGGTCCACCGAAAAAATATGCAGATGATCGACAGCGCACTTTCTCCCCGCGAGGTGGTGGATGAAGTATTGAAAAGTCCGTACACCCGCATCCCCCTCTGGCGCGATACTCCTGAAGAAATCATTGGCATCCTTAACGCCAAAGACCTGTTGCGCGCCTTGATTTCAAATCAGGGAGTCATTGAGAATCTGGACATTGGCGCGCTGCTAAGCGAACCCTGGTTCGTTCCCGAGACATCAACCCTTCAGGAGCAACTCAGTGAATTTCTGAAACGCCATATCCACTTCGCCATCGTGGTCGACGAATATGGCGCGCTACAGGGATTGATTACGCTTGAAGATATTCTGGAAGAAATTGTCGGCGACATTTCGGATGAATACGACATCTCGATAACCGGTGTGCGGCCCCAGTCCAATGGATCGGTTTATGTCGATGGCGATGTCACCATCCGCGACCTCAATCGCGCCATGGACTGGCATCTACCGGACGAGGAAGCCAATACCATTGCCGGTCTGGTCATCCATGAAGCACGGACCATTCCAGAGCCCGGCCAGATTTTCAGCTATTACGATTACCGATTTGAAATCTTGCGCCGACACCGCAACCAGATCACGGCACTACGCGTCACTCCGCCACGCGCGCCCGCCACCTGACATATATCAACTGACGCAAGGATTTCTGGATCAAGTTGATCCAGCCGCCTCGGCGGGCGTACGGGTCTCCATAGCCAGTGCATGGACAGGGCCGCTCAGCTCCTGCGCCAGGGCCCGGTTCACCAGTCTCTGGCGTTCGACCCGGCCCAGACCTTCGAAGGCCTCCGAAACGATCTTCACCCGGAAATGCGATTCCCCGCCCGGACGCGCCCCGGCATGACCTTGATGCTGCTCGGATTCATCCACGATCTCAAGGACGCGCGGGCCCAGAGCCTGTGTTAACTTTTCTCGGATCTTATCGGCTACAGCCATGCCTTGTTTACGTCCCTTTCATTTCCTTGCGCCACTGTCAAAATATGTTTTGTTGAGTTGGACTTAAGCCATCCCGCGCACCCGGTAGGGGTTAAGCAATTTGAAAAAGTCCCTATTTATCAAAAGCAAGTGGCATCATCAGGCGAAGTCGCTTATATGTCCATCCCTTGTTTTCACGCCGTGAGGCCAGCATAATTCATCTATGGCAGACACTTACACATATCGGCCGCGTCTGGGTTATGACATGCGGATCAAACCGACGAAAAAAAACACCAAGGTTCAGGTGCAGGGCCCGTGCGCGTGGCCGGATTGCCAGCAGAAAGGCAGCTACCGCGCACCAAGGAGAAAAAACAGCAATTCCGATGACTGGCTGTGCCTCGATCATGTCCGCGAGGTCAATAAATCCTGGAATTTCTTCTCAGAGATGAATGCCGAACAGGTCCGCCAATACATGGAAGGCAATATCACCGGCCATCGGCCAACCTGGAGCACAGCGGCCAATTCGAGGGCCGCTCAGGGCTCAGACCGCACCAAGCCGAACCCCGACCCCCGGAGATTTGCCGCCACGGGGGATGCCGCTGATCCGTTTAACCTGTTTCCCGGCGACCCGTCACCTCAGTCGCCTGAGGCCCCCCGCCGTATTCCCCTCACACGGCCTCAACGGGAGGCGCTGGAGACCCTCGACCTGGAAGACACGGCGAGCAAGGATGATGTCAAAAAGCGTTATAAAGCCTTGGTCAAACGCTACCACCCTGACGCGAATGGCGGCGACACCGGCGCGGTCGAGCGCCTGAGACGGGTGATCAAAGCCTA
>JAJFIO010000251.1 GCA_021774915.1 Alphaproteobacteria bacterium | reverse complement strand
CTGTAAAAGACCATGAAAAACGCTATTATAGTGCTGCATGGCATTGTTCCTCTTCTGTGTCCAATCCGTCGTCAAACGCTTGGTGCATAGAAGAATCAATGTCATGCGACTTGTCCACCAAAATAAATGGGACAGTAGTGTGCTTAACGCGGGCATCCAGACTGTGCCGCCCGGTGGATCACCGGGTCTTGCGCCTGGTGATGACGCTTTCGGTAGACCGATGCGCTGTTTATTCATCCTTAGGCGGATGGTGCAACAGGCCTTTAGGCGGCCACACGCTTTTGTTGAGCTGCACGGCGGTTCGTCGTTGGAGATATAACGCTTCTTGGCGATAGACGTTCATTGCCCAGTGCAGGTGTTTTTCTGCATTGTCAATGCAATGCAAGCAGTCCTTGATTTCAATTTCATGGGTAAAGGCAAAACGCAATGAGGGGAGGCCCAAGCCCTTTAGCCCGGCTGTCAGATTGGTGTGAGAGATGGTGAAGGCGGTGCGCGAGGTCATGCCGGTCATCAAGCGAATATGCGCATTGCTTCCGTCGATCAGATTGAGGCCAAGATAGGTTGCTGACATGGCGATGAGGTCTATCTCGTTGCGGATTTCTTCGTAACGCTTGGCGCATGAGGTGCGCGCATAGACATTGCCGTTTTCCTGTAATGGCGCGATGAGGTCGCGCAATTCGATTAACTTGAGGGCGATGCGGCCAATGCCGGTCACCGCTTCTTCGATGGTTTTGACAGTTCTGGCTGCCGCCGCTTGCTGCCGTGTGCGGGTGGCTTCGCCTTGGAACCGGGCATGGATCAGAGCCCGTTGCACGCTTGCGGCGGTCAGGCGAGAGGCCTTACTGGAAAGCAGGCCTCGCACAAGCCGGAGGACCGGACCGGTGTCTTCTTCCGGTTCGTGATCATCATCCCTGTGTGAATAGGCAGCCGATATGGACATGGCGATCATTTATTCCTTAAGGCCAGTATGTTGATGCGCCGATAAGATAGCGTTAAGGAATCGTTCTCAATTAAAACCATTTGGGAATCAATGGGCTCCCCCCAAAACTGATTTCAAATGACTTTGCCTGGATTCATGATCCCCAACGGGTCCAGAGCCGTCTTCAGACGGCGCATCATTTCTATTTCCACAGGGCTTTTATAGCTGAGAATTGCTTCCCTTTTGGCGATGCCCAGCCCGTGTTCAGCGCTGATCGACCCGCCCAGACTTGCAACGATATCGTGCACCAGCCGGGCCATTTCGCCTTGATGCGACAGAAAGTCCTGAGGGTCCATGCCGACCGGCTGGCTCAGATTGAAATGCACATTGCCATCCCCGATGTGTCCGAAGGCAACCGGCCGCAAGCCCGGCAGTGCGGCGCATACGGCCGCGCTGGCCCGCTGGACAAAGACCGGCAGGGCGGAGACCGGGACAGAGATATCGTGCTTCAGACTGGCGCCTTCGTGTTTCTGAACCTCCGACAGGCAGTCGCGCAGCCGCCAAAGGTTATCAGCTTGGGATTGACTGGATGCGATCACCGCATCGCGCACCAGTCCGTCTTGCATGGCTGCGTTGAGACATGATTCCAACAGAGCCTGCGCACCAGCCTCGCTTTGGCCGGAGGAAAGCTCCATCAGTACGGACCAGTCATGCGGTATGGAAAAAGGATCGCGCGTGTTTGCCGCATGTTTCAGCGCGAACTCGATGCCGATCCGGGGCATGAGTTCGAAAGCGCTGACGGCATTTCCGGTGAAGGCCTGTACGGCATGCAGCAAGGCGATCGCCTTGTCTAAATCCGGCGCCGCGACCAGGGCGGTGGCGCTGTCTTTGGGGAGCGGGACCAGTTTGCAAACCGCGGCGGTGATGAGCCCAAGCGTGCCTTCAGCGCCGATGAACAGGTGTTTGAGATCGTAACCGGTATTGTCTTTGCGCAAAGCTCTTAATCCGTTCCAGATCTCGCCTTGCGGTGTTACCACTTCAAGACCCAAAACCAGGTTCCGCATCGTGCCATAGCGCACAACAGATATCCCCCCCGCATTGGTGGATAACAGGCCGCCGATTTGGGCGCTGCCTTCGGAAGCCAGTGACAAGGGGAACAATAGACCAAGCGCGGTACGGGCGTGTTCCTGCACCGCACCGAGGGTGCACCCGGCTTCGACCGTGAGTGTACCGTTCAGGGGGTCGGCGCGGCGGATGCGATTGAGGCGGCTGAGCGAGAGAAGGACCTCGGAACCAAAAGGGATTTGCCCTCCCACCAGCCCGGTGTTGCCGCCCTGGGGAACGATGGCCGTGTGGGTTTCAGCGCAGATGCGCACCACCTGGGCGGCCTCATCGGTGGTGGCGGGCTTCACCACCATGGGGGTGCTGCCTTGCCAGCGATCGCGCCATTCCACCAGATACGGCGCCATTTCCAGCGGGTCACGCGTCCAGCCTTCAGGGCCAACCACTTGGGCAATGCGGTTGAGGGTATCAAGGCTTGGTGGGGAATGTGTCATTCGATTAAGTATGCAATAAAATCAATTTGTTAGATAGTGACGTTTGTTGTGTGTCTGAAGTTCGGGGACGCCGGTTCATCCGCGCGGCGCGGCGGCGCGCGCCAGACGGTCATTGATGGCTTCCCCTAAGCCGTGGTGCGGTATGGGCATCACGGCGATACGGGCGCAGGGCGCTTGATCCAGGGTCCGGAGATGAGAAAACAGATGCGCCGCCGCTTCCCAAAGGTCGCCCCTGGGGCTCAAATTGAGCAGGCCGCAGGATTTGCCTCTCAAGGGCTGCCCAAAGGCCAGCAGCGCTTCGTCAGCGTCGATGTAGTGTGCATTCAGCCGCAGAGCGTGGGAGGGAGCGTAATGGCTGGCGAGTTGCCCTGGCGCTGTGGGCGCGCTTCCCTGTGGCCCAAGCGCCAAGCGCTGTCCAAGAACGGCCTCGATCTCCTCGCGGGTCAAAGCGCCCGGCCTGAGGAGCGCGGCTTGCTTGTCGCTGACCTGAACGATGGTCGATTCAAGGCCGCGGGCGCAAGGGCCGCCATCAAGGATCATCGACACGTCTTCTCCCAGACTTTCGGCCACATGATCGGCGGTGGTGGGACTTAAGCGTCCCGACCGGTTGGCGCTGGGCGCGGCAATGGGACGCCCGGCTTCACGCAACAAAGCGTGTGCGACGGCGTGCGCGGGTTGGCGCACAGCGACGCTATCCAACCCGGCGCTGACCAGGAGAGACAACGGCGCCTCGTCTCGTCGCGGCAGCACCAGGGTGAGGGGGCCGGGCCAGAATTTTTCAATTAATACCTGAGATATCGCATCTATCATGCTAACTTCATTTGCTTTTTCAGCATCAGACACATGCACGATGAGGGGGTTGAAGTGGGGTCGTCCCTTGGCTTTGAAAATGTGGGCGACGGCGGTGTCATTGGTGGCGTCGGCGCCCAGGCCATAGACCGTTTCCGTGGGAAAGGCGACCAGATGGCCCTCGCGCAGCCGTGTTGCAGCCTGTGCGATGTGAGCGGGTGTGGGTTTGACTCGAAGGGTCACAGGTGACACATGTCCTATCAGGTAACCGGCGTGACGGTTGAGCAGAAATTTGGCATAAGCTGGTGCTCTTTTACGCGAAGAATTGCAGAAAAAACACCCGCACAAGGAAACGACATGGACTATACCGCTCCCATACGCGATATGCGTTTTGTTCTGGAAGATATTGTGGGGATTGAACGTCTTAACGAA
>JAJFIO010000026.1 GCA_021774915.1 Alphaproteobacteria bacterium | reverse complement strand
TGGCTTATGCCGATGGCGTGCTGCATGACTATGAGGCCAATTTGCTGCGCCGGGTCGGGGGGCTGATTCATGTCAGTGACAAAGACCGCGGAGATGCACGGCGGCGGGTCTTGGAAAAGCTGGGGATTGAGGTTAAGTAGAAACCAAAAGAGGAAAGGCGCCCCGCATGATGGCTCGGCAGGGTCTTGGGCGCGCCGCCGCTTGTGCTGGAATTAAAGGGCAATCCATGCCTGAAAGTTCGAGATTATGGAGAGAGAATGACCTATTTAGTTGTTGATGCCTGCATCAAGTGCAAGCTTATGGATTGCGTCGATGTCTGCCCCGTGGATTGCTTTTATGAGGGCGAAAACATGTTGGTGATCCATCCCGATGAGTGCATCGATTGTGGGGTGTGCGAGCCCGAATGCCCGGTCGACGCCATTGTGCCGGACACTGAAGACGACAATGGGAAATGGCTTACCATCAATACAGAATATGCGGCGAAATGGCCGAATATCATTGTCAGTGGCACGCCGCCGGAAGACTCTGAGAAATATACTACTGAGACCGGTAAATTCGAGAAATACTTCAGTGAAAAGCCCGGCCAAGGAAACTAGTGCTGTGGTATATTGTTAATAAATCTTAGTATTGAGGTAGAAGTCGCCCGTACTTTATAGGTATTCATTGGCATTCACATATCCTTGTGTGACATTGCGGGATTGGTTTTTGCCCGAATTTGTGATATACACCTGTTGATGGTTAGAGCCAGTGCGGTATTTCACTTGAGGAAACCGGCGGATCGGTTTTTATATCGGTCCTTATGATGTCCCTGCAGGAAGACTGAATTCTTGAAAAATGGGGATGTGGCGTCAGTTTTGCATTCAGTTCTGGGTGTGTTGCGTCCCGTTTCTTTTGCGGGCGGGGCATGGGGTCAAACGCAACTGCGGTGTGTGATATTTCCATAAGGGATGAGCCAAGCCAGAAGCGAGCCGTATTAAAGGGCGGCGGCCTGGAGGCAAATTTGACTTGAGGCGCCCCGTGCAGTTTTTAGAGCGCCGTGCGCAAAAGTGTGTGCGGTTTGGCCATCCGTTTTGGGCTATGGCTGCTGAGACAGTGTGAACAAGAGAGTGACAGATGACGAAGAAACAACCGGCCAAGAACAAGCTAGAATTTAAACCCAAACAGTACATTGTCTATCCTGCGCATGGTGTGGGGCAGGTGGTTACTGTTGAAGAACAGGAAGTGGCGGGCGCCACCATCGAGCTGTTCGTCGTGATGTTTGAGAAAGACAAGATGACCCTGCGTGTGCCGACCCATAAGGCCATCGCGGTGGGAATGCGCCCGATTTCGAGCCCTGAGACGGTTAAAAAGGCCCTTGAAATGCTCAAAGGGCGCGCGCGCATTAAACGCACCATGTGGAGCCGGCGGGCCCAGGAATATGAAGCCAAAATAAATTCCGGAAACCTGCTCTTCGTTGCCGAAGTGGTGCGGGATTTATTCCGCTCTGGCGGTCAGCCGGAACAGTCCTATTCAGAGCGTCAACTCTATGAAGCGGCTTTGGAGCGTATGGCCCGCGAAGTCGGCGCGGTTGACAAGATCAAAGAGGAAGATGCCATCGCGCTCGTTGAAGGTACATTGGTCAAGGCTGCGGCGGTTTCGGCTGCAGCCGCTGTAGCCAAAGCGGAGGCTGAAGCCGAGGCAGCCGACGCTGCGGACGCAGCAGAGACAACCACCGCCGCCTGACACCCAGATATTATGAAGATGGGTTTGCGCAGCTGCTCTTTTCAGCCGCCTCCGGCTGAGGGTCAGCGGTGATACGCTCGATCTGTTCTGGATGAGTGGTGTGTATATGAGGGCCATTGCGGGTATCCATCCACCCGCGGACGCGGATCCGTTTTCCCGGAAGCTCAAGAAGGTCCCAGCCTTCTTTTTCGAACAGGTCTTGATCCCGCGCCGCGATGCTGACCGTGAAATCAGTGCGCCAGTCGGCGCCAAAATTCAGGTAAATCCACGCGCGTATCTTTTGCGCATCAAGAACGCGGCCTTCGACGATCTGAAATCCATCCACCCCCTGAAAGGCATCGCTCGGGCTGAAGATCCGGTACCCGTCAAGGGCCCACAGGCCGCGCCGCGCAGCCCGCGCTTCCCCCTCAAGGCGAAGCAATTCGGTCACGCACGCGCGATTGTCTGAAAAGCTATAAACCCGCGCCAGACCCCGGGCGATCATCTCTCCCTGCACCCACAACCCATCAGCGCGGTGAAGATGCGCCAGCGCCCGGCCGTGGCGGTCGCGCCGCGCGCCGCCATAAGACAGGGTGACCGTCTGATCCAGAACAAGGCCCTTTAGGGCGTCCCGGGATTCAGGCGCCATCGGCCAGGCGGAAAAGCCGGAGCGCCCCAAAGGCAGTTTGGGCGCTTGCAGGCCGACCAGGCGCACCACCAGTCCGTCGCTTAACGTCAGCGTGTCGCCATCACTGACGTCCACAACGACGCCGGCTTCACCGGGGATCAATTCCCCCGCATGGGCAGAAAACCCCGCGCAAAAGAATATAACCATGCACAAGAAGGCAGCCATTCCTAATCCTGAAGCGCAGTGCGCATGAACTCAATCTGATCGAGTTTTTGATAAAACAGCGTCCAGTCATCGCGCCCCGCAATGGCGTCCCAGATGGTCTCGATCTCATCGATGAGCAGCGTGCAGGGCCGGGCCTGATGAAAATAAGGGTGATTAAGTTTTTCCCGATGGGCGGGTTCATGGCGCGCCAACAGAGCCTTGACCTTACTGAAGGCTCGTGTCTGATAGATTTCAGCAGCCGGGCTGTTGGCGGCGCGCGGCGCGCTTATCATGCCGCTATACCAGTCAAAAAAGAATTGCTCATAGCCGGTTTCGCTGTCCCGTAAAAAAGAGAAAAGCTCCGAGACAAAATTTATGTCCGTATCATGATCATGGTTTTTGAGCCCCAGACGCACAAAAAAACTTTTGCACAGCGCCTGTTCATAAGCCTCGCCAAAGGGTTGAAGCGCATTCACCAGAGGATCTTTCGGGCAGATCAGGCTGAGGGCGCCGGCCAGTTGTTTCAAATTCCACAACACAGCCTGCGGCTGACGGCCAAAGGCATAAAGGCCGGTTTCGTCGAAATAGGCGGCGACAAAGTCCGGGTCAAAATGAGGCAGCATCCGATAAGGCCCGTAGTCAAAACTCTCTCCGGTGATGTTCATATTGTCCGTATTGAGAACACCGTGAACAAATCCGGCCGCCATCCAACTGGCGACAAGCCGGGCGGTGGCTTGGGTGACGTCTGCAAGGAAAGCTGCAACCTTTTGTTCCCCTTCAAGGGAGGCGAGATCAGGAAAGTAATGTTCCACTGAATAGTCCACCAGGCGCAGGAGCCGCTCCGGGTTTTTTTCATAGGCGTGGCGTTGAAACGAGCCAAAGCGGATATGAGAATGATTGAGGCGCACGAGAACGCTGGAGCGCGTGGGCGAGGGCTCATCGCCGCGGTAAAGCTGTTCGCCGGTCTCAACCAGGCTGAGGCTTTTGGACGTGTAGACGCCAAGAGCTTCCAGCAGGGCCGTGATGAGAACTTCGCGAACGCCGCCTTTAAGGGTCAGCCGCCCGTCACCCGAGCGGGAATAAGGGGTCTGTCCGCTTCCCTTCGTGCCGAGATCCAGCAAGCGATTATCTTGCGCATCGCGCAATTGGGCAAAGAGAAACCCTCTTCCGTCGCCGATTTGGGGGTTATAGGATTGGAACTGATGGCCATGATAACGCAGGGCCAGGGGATTTTTGAACGCGCCGGGCAGAGGTTTGAGCGCCCCGAAATGCGCGGACCATTCCGGTTCGGTGAGTTCTCCTAAGCCAATGCGCGCCGCCCACCGGTCATTTCGATAGCGCAGCATGCAGGCGGGGAAGGCCGCCGGTTCCACTGGATCACAAAAGCCTTCACCCAGTTCCAAAAAGGCGCGTTCCGGTTGATAAAGGGGAGTCACGGGCATGGAGTTCCCAGTTCTTGAATTTACCTTAGGGCAGATCATCTGTGCTTGAGATATTCTCAAAAGCTCATATGCTTACTATAAGCGCACCGGGCCACTGATGGCATGGAAATTCTTATCCATGGGGCGCTAATTGATGAAGGAATATCTGAATGCCTTCACGTCGGCGCCATGGAATTATTGGCATTAGTCTTGTTGCGACTGCCTGTCTGGCGTGGGCGTTTTTCTGGGCGACTAAGCCCGCCGGCGCACAGAGCGAGACGCCTCTGCCTTTCGCGCGTGTTCTTGAAATCAACGGCCCCATCGGACCACCTTTGGCCGATTATATTTCGGACGGCATCCACAGTGCTGAAGGTGACGGCGCCAGCCTCATCATTTTGGAAATGGACACTCCCGGCGGTCTTGACACCAGCATGCGCCGCATCATCAAGGATATTCTGTCGTCCCCCGTGCCGGTGGCCACTTATGTTTCTCCCAGCGGGGCGCGGGCGGCGAGCGCAGGTACCTATATTATATATGCCAGCCATATCGCCGCCATGACACCGGGCACCAATCTGGGCGCGGCGACGCCGATACAATTGGGCGGATCCTCCCCACTTCCTTTGGGAGGGCCTGAAGGGAAAGATAAGGAGCAGAAGTCCTCTGAAACTGAAGATGACGCGGCGGATGAAACAGGCGCAAAAACAAACGAGGAAAAAACCCCGGCCCCTTCCAACGAAGACAGTCTGCGCGCCAAGGTCATCAATGATGCCTCCGCCTATATTAAAGGTCTGGCTGAATTGCGCGGACGCAACGTTGAGTGGGCGGTCAAAGCGGTGCGTGAAGCGGCCAGTCTGACGGCGACCGACGCCAAAGAGCAAAATGTTATCGACATCGTGGCCCGCGACTTGACCGACCTTCTTCAGCAGGCGGACGGACGGATCGTTTCGCTTGATGGAGAAGAGTTTACCGTTCATTCCAAAGATTTGGTGCTGGAGCGCGCTCCGCCCGGCTGGTCGACCCGGTTCCTTGCCGCGATTACCGATCCCAACGTGGCTTTTTTATTGATGACTATCGGCTTTTACGGCCTGTTTTTCGAGCTGGCTAATCCCGGTTCCATTCTGCCCGGTACATTCGGCGCTATCGCCCTGGTTTTAGCGCTCTATGCTTTGAGCGTTCTGCCGGTGAGCATGGCCGGCGCGGCGCTTTTGTTTTTGGGCCTGGCGTTCATGATCGCCGAGGCGTTCGTGCCTTCCTTCGGGGCGCTGGGTCTGGGCGGCTTGGCGGCCTTTGCCCTTGGCGCCACCATGCTTTTCGATACAGAAGCGCCGGGCTTTACCCTGTCCTGGCAAACCATCGCCAGCGCCACTGCCGTCACCGGCGCTTTCGTGATGGCGGTCATCGCCTTTGCGCTCAAATCCCAGTTCCGGACGGTCACCACAGGCGCCGCCCATTTGCTGCATCAAACCGGCGTTGTGGAAAGCTGGGCCGGTGCGAAAGGCTGGGTTCTGGTGGGCGGAGAGCGCTGGCGCGCGACGTGCCCGGCAAACCTCGTCCCCAATCAAAACGTGGCGATTATTGCCATTGACGGCCTGATACTCACCGTAGCGCCGGTGTGATGGCGCATGAATAAAAAGGACCATTCCCATGGTTGATGATTATTTCTC
>JAJFIO010000250.1 GCA_021774915.1 Alphaproteobacteria bacterium | reverse complement strand
GGGCTGGTGCAATGTATTCCACCAATCCACCGAAAATTTCACGATCGGCACATTGATAAACCCGACCATGGCCAGGATGGCGGCAGCGCGGCCAGCTTTGTGCGGTTCTTCGATCGCCTCCCACAGGGCGATATAACCGATATAGAAAAAGAACAGCACCAGAAACGAGGTCAGCCTGGCATCCCACACCCAAAACGTACCCCACATGGGCTGACCCCACAGGGCGCCCGTCACCAAAGCCAGAAAATTAAATCCAAGCCCGATAGGCGCCGCGGCCCGCGCCGCAATATCAGCCAGCGAGTGCCGCCAGATAAATGACGCCAGACTGGCGGACGCCATGAAGGTATAGGCCGCCATCGCCATCCAGGCCGACGGCACATGGACGAACATGATGCGCACCGTATCGCCCATCTGATAATCGGGCGGCGCGAACACCAAACCCCACACCAGCCCCACGGCCAGCAGCAAAGCGGCCAGACTACCGGTCCAGGGCACCAGAGGGCCGCTATAGGTTAAAAAACGATGGGGGTTGGCGAGGACAAACATGGGCCCAGATGTAGCCCGGCCCGGCCCGCGCCGCAAGTCGCCGCGCAAGTACCCGTGACACAAGGCCGCTGCCCTTGGGCTACCCTCACCCGCCGATATGAAGGCGCAGGCCCGCGGCGGCGGCGAGCACACCGACAAGCCCGGCGACCAGGCTGGCAGCGGCCAGAAATAGGGCATTGGGCTCCATGAGGTTAAGCCCGCCTCCGGCATCAAGGTTGCGCTGAGCCTGCTCAATGGCGCCAATGGCGAAAATTAGCACCGGCACATATAGCGGCATCACCAGCAAGGCGATCAGAATGCCCGCCCGGCGCACGCCCACGCTGAGGCCCGCCCCCAGCGCGCCGATCAGCGTCAGGCCGGGCGTGCCGACCAGTAAGGTCAGGATCAAGAATCCGAGAACGCCCATATCCATATTGAGCAAAAGGGCCAGCACCGGCGTGGCGACAATGAGCGGCAGGGCGTTTGTCAGCCAGTGAGCGCACGCTTTGGCCAGCACGACCCCTTCCATCGAGAGCGGCCCACAAACCAGGCCGTCGAGACTACCATCTTCAAAATCCGCCTGAAAAAGACGGTCGAATGTCAGGAGCGATGCCAGAATCAAGGCAACCCACAGCAAGCCCGGCGCGATGCGTTGCAAGAGCGCCACGTCAGGCCCCAGGCCAAAGGGGATGAGCGTCACCACGACGGCAAAAAACACCACCACCTGCAACCCGCCCGCCCCTTGCGCCGTGGCCAGTTTCAGATCGCGCGCCACCAGGGCGCGAAAAGCACGCCAGGGGGAGATGCGGGTTTGCGTATCCCAGCCGGTTGTTGTCGTGTGAGGGCGGGCGGCGTGTCTGTCCATCATGCCGCGCCCGCTTGTGGTGTTGGTGCAAGGCTCAGCTCGGCCGCGCCGGGCAGCGCCAGAGGCTCGTGGCTGGTCACCAAAACCACCCCTCCTTTGGCGCACTGATCGGTGATCACATGACTCAAGGTCGCCCGCGCCGCCGCGTCAAGGGAGACGCTTGGCTCGTCCAGAAGCCACAGCGGCCGTTCACTCAAAAGCAGCCGGGCGAGGGCGACCCGGCGTTTTTGCCCGGCAGACAGAACAGCGCCGGGCAATGCGGCCAGGCGCTCCAAATCGAACCCCGCCAGCGCCCGGTCAACGCTGCCGGGCTCCGCACCCATATAGCGCGCCCAGAAGGCCAAATGATCCCACACACTCAAAGCCGGTTTAACACTGTCCATGTGGCCGATATAATGCAGTTGATCAGGCGCTAGCGCTTCGTCCGCACCAAAGGGCTGACCCGTAAAGACGAGCTGACCACCGGCCAAAGGCAAAAACCCCGCAACCACACGAAGAAGCGTCGACTTACCCGCGCCATTAGGCCCGGTGATCACAAGCGGCGCGCCGCCGCGCGCGACAAAGGACAGCCCGTCCAGCACAAACCGCCCGCCGCGCTCGCACATCAGTCCCCGCCCTTCAAGCTCAAGCCTCTGACCGGTCACTGGTCTTTTCTCCCCCCTCATCATATTTCTCTGAGGACACTTTCATTTTGTGCTGTCACTCGATAAAAAGCCTATAAACCATTGCACACTTCTCATGACACAAAAGCCTTCACGAAAGGAACAGCCCCCCGTGAGCACCTTGAGCCAGGACAGCCTTAACACCCGCCGCAAACTTAAAGTCGGCGCTAAGACATACGACTATTACAGCCTCAAGGCACTGGAAAAGCAAAAGGGCTTCAAGGATATTGCCCGTTTGCCCTTCTCACTCAAAGTCCTGCTTGAAAATCTGTTGCGCCACGAAGATGGCCGTACAGTTACACTAGACGATATCCAGGCCATGAAAACCTGGATCACCAAGCGCAAAAGCAAGCATGAAATTGCCTATCGTCCGGCGCGCGTGCTGATGCAGGATTTCACCGGCGTGCCCGCCGTCGTGGATCTGGCGGCAATGCGTGACGCCATGGCGGATTTGGGCGGCAACCCCAAAAAGATCAACCCCCTCGCGCCGGTGGATCTGGTGATCGACCATTCGGTAATGGTTGATAGTTTCGGCGCCCGCGATTCGCTCAAGCGCAATGTCGATAAGGAATATGAACGCAATGGCGAGCGCTATGAGTTTTTGCGCTGGGGCGGCCAGGCATTTGACAATTTCCGCGTTGTGCCGCCGGGCACAGGCATTTGCCATCAGGTCAATCTGGAATATCTGGCCAAAACCGTCTGGTCGGCCAAAGTAAAAACGCCCAAGGGCACGATCACGCTGGCCTATCCCGATACGCTGGTGGGCACAGACAGCCACACCACCATGGTCAACGGCCTGGCGGTCTTGGGTTGGGGGGTCGGCGGCATCGAAGCGGAAGCGGCTATGCTGGGGCAACCGATTTCCATGCTGATCCCGGAAGTCATCGGTTTCAAGCTCACCGGACGCTTAAGCGAAGGGATCACCGCCACCGATATGGT
>JAJFIO010000249.1 GCA_021774915.1 Alphaproteobacteria bacterium | reverse complement strand
ACTTGCCGTTATATTGCGTTTTGGTTTGCAGGCGCGCACCGCGCCAATCAGAAAAACCGAAAATATTATCAAACAGGCGTCCCGCGGTTTTGCGGCGGCGCGCGCCAATCCCCGTATTGCTCTGGCTTACGGCATGGCTTTTGCCTCGCGGGGCGATCTGGTCATTTTAACATCGTTCTTTTCGCTTTGGATTATTCAGGCCGGGATCGAATCCGGCCTGACGCTTGGCGAAAGTGCGGCCAAGGCCGGTATGTTGTTTGGACTTTCACAAGGTGTGGGGTTGCTCTGGGCTTTTTGTGTGGGATTCGTGTTTGACCATGTTCCCCGCATGACCAGCATGTGCATTGCTTTTGGTTTGGCGACGGTGGGCTATTTGTCATTGGGCCTGGTCACGGATCCCTTTGGATCGTTTATCATTCTTGCGTGTGTTCTGGCAGGTGTTGGCGAGGCGAGCGCCATGGTGGGGGGCGGCGTTATGATTGGGCAAGAAGCCCCTCCTCAGAATAAAGGCGCCGTGTTGGGCACATTCAGCCTGATGGGCGGTATCGGCATCATGAGTTTGACATTTGTGGGCGGAATTTTGTTTGATGTTGTCGGACCCACGGCGCCTTTTGTTATGATGGGGATTATCAACTTGGCAGTATTCGTTGCTGCGCTTTATGCGCGGCACAATTGGAACGTGAACGCAAAGGCGCAAGGTGCGGCGCAAGTCTGATCCGCGTGTCTCAGTTCACATTTGTGTGTGTCTGGTTAGCCTCTGGTGTTTTTGACCTCTTGCCGTTACGTTTGTGTTGGAAGAATAACTTTTTGGAGGAAGCATGAAGAGAGTTTCAGTTGTCCTGTGTGTCGTCTTAAGTATCAGTGTTGTTGCCGGAGGCGCAATTTTTGGTGCGGCGCATTTAAAGGCACATGAAGATGCTACCGGGATTGTCAAGGAGCGCATGGACAACATGAAATCCTTCGGCAAGGCTGTCGGCGCCATGTCGGATATGATCAAAGGCACTATTGCTTATGATGGTTTGGCAGTCAGGCAAGGCGCCAAAACCATCAGATCTCATAGCGGGGACGAACTTATCGCTCTTTTTCCTGAAGGAAGTATGGATGAGCATTCTGAAGCGCTTCCCACCATCTGGCAGGATTGGACCCGGTTTTCAGATTTAGCGGCTAAGCTCCAGACCCGGGCCGGCGCGCTTGAAGCGGCCGCCGACTCTCAAGCAGCGTTCATGCCCGCGTTCATTGACCTCACGGACACCTGTACCGCCTGCCACACCAAGTTCAGACAAAAACAGGAAGACTGATCGGCGGGTCATGGCAAGGACCTTTCTTATTTTTGCTGTGCCGTTTGTTTTGCTGGCGGGGTTGGCCGGGGCGTTCTTTCTCTTTTCAACGCCTCCCGTTCAAGTTCGGGATTGGAGCGGTATCACAGGTGATGCAGTGCGGGGACAATATGTGTCCCGTCTTGCGGGTTGTGTCGCATGCCACACGCTGCCTGAGGGGGCTGGACCTCTTTTGACCGGTGGTGCACCCATCATAACCCCGTTCGGCGCCTTTGGTGTACCCAATATCACCCCGGATCGCGCCTCTGGTATAGGGTCTTGGACGCGGGATGATTTTGCTGCCGCTCTCCTAAACGGCACGAGCCCCGACGGTTCTTCTTATTATCCGGTCTTTCCCTATGCGTCTTATGCACGGATGAGCACCCAAGATGTGGCCGATCTCTGGGCTTACCTTCAAACCGTCCCGCCAGTTCAAACGCCTGCTCGGGCGCACGATCTGGCCTGGCCTTTCTCTCAACGGGTTCTGATGCGGGCGTGGAAGAATCTGTTTTTTTCCTCGGCAGAATTTCAGCCTAATCCCCAGCGCAGTCAGGCATGGAATCGCGGCGCCTATATCGTCTCAGGCCCTGGCCATTGCGGTGAATGCCATTCTCCGCGCGGATGGCTGGGCAATATTAACGAAGCGCGCGCGCTACAGGGCGGCGAAGGGCCGGGTGGGAAAACCGTTCCCGCGATTACCGCACAGGCCCTCCTTGATCAGGGCTGGTCACGCGGTGACCTCGCCTTTGCCTTGTTTCTGTCGATCACGCCGGATGGCGATTCGCTGGGCGGGGCCATGGGCGAAGTCATTCGCGAGGGCACGCGCCATCTGACGCCGGAGGATCGCAGCGCCATTGAGGCTTATCTGCTGGGTCTGCCTGAAGCAGCTGACTGAAGGTTCAGGCCGTAAACTTCATGACGATCAGCACAAGGATCGCAAGGAAGAGGGTTTCGCCGACGATCAGAAATATGGCCTTGTGTCCGATGGCGGCTAATTTGCCCAGTGATGTTTTCATGCCCAGCGCCGCAATCGCAGTGACCAGGCACCAGCGGGATATATCGACCAGGGTTGTGGTGAAGTATGCTGGTAAAGTGGCAAGATTACAAAGGGCAAACACAGCAACAAAGCCGAACAAGAACCAGGGCAGAGGTGTGTGACCCTCACTGGGAGCATGTCTCAGCCGGGCCGAGATCACCAGTGATAAAACAAGAGGGATCAGCATGGCTACGCGCAGTAATTTAGTGAGCGTAGCCACGTCTCCGGTTTCTTCGGACACCATATAGCCTGCCCCGACAACCTGCGCCACATCATGGATGGTGGCGCCCAGGAAGATGCCCACTTGGGTGTGATCCAGCCCAATACTTGAAATGATGATAGGGTAAGTGATCATGGCCAGAGTGCTGAGCGTGGTGACACCCACAACTGTAAAGATGGTGTCGCGTTCCAGACCACTGTGTTTGGGAAGGGCTGAGGCAATGGCCATAGCCGCGGAAGCGCCGCAGATCGCCACGGCGCCGCTGGTCAATAAGCCTAGGTATTTATTGAGCCCTAACACCCTGGCTAGACACAAACCCGCGAGGATCGTCGCGAGAATTGACCCGAATACCAGTGCGACCGGATACCAGCCAAGCGCCATTACCTGGTCAATGCCGATGCGTGCACCAAGCAACGCCACGCCGATGCGCAGGATTTGAGAGGATGAAAGCTCGATACCGTCGGTGCACCGCCCTTCTTCGCTTAAAAAATGAAATGCCATTCCTAGAAGAAGGGCAAAGAGCATCACCGGGCCGCCATAATGTTCGGATAAAAATTTAGCGGCCATAGCAATGGTCAGGCTGGCGAGAACGCCCGGCATATACCGGCTCACTGATTCAAAAAGAGTGCTCATGCAGGATCGATATTTCAGGAGGCTGAAAATAAGATGGTGCGCGAGTATAGCTTCTCTTCGCTATCACTGCAAAATTTTACGAGAAGGTATTTCGCGGTTGGATTTTTTAACTGAAATGCATTTCTTGCTTCGTAGTCAGGTTCTATGGCTGGCTGAGCATTGCGGCAACATCTTCAACCCGAGACAGGACACGCAGCACATTTCCGCCCCAAAGTTTTTCAAGGTCCTTAGCTCTATAGCCCCGGGCTACCAGTTCTGCGGTGACATTTGCCGTCTCAGCAGCGTTGCGCCACCCTTCAATGCCTCCGCCTCCACCGAAATCAGAAGATATGCCGACGTGATCAATGCCAATGAGAGCAACCGCATAATCAATATGGTCTGCGAGTAGTGCAACATCGGCGCCGGGCCATTTGCTTTCAATTTCAGCGTTGCCCTCCTCATAACGGCGTCGCGCATCTTCGGGCAGCGCATTGGGGTCATGGTTTTGTGCATTGAGGCCGACGGATTTGCCCAATGCACGGACGGCATCTTGTTTTTCTTCAGGCGCTACTTTGAGGTATCGATCAAAGGCGACCACTTGGACCACACCGCCGCTTCCTTTGACGGCGAGAAGCTGCGCGTCATTCATATTGCGCGGCACGTCCGCCAGAGCTTGAATGGCGGAATGCGAAGCGATGACGGGGGCTTTAGAAATCTCGGCCAGCTGAATCGCCGTATCGCGATGTGCGTGGGAAACATCGACCATGATACCGAGACGATTGGCCTCGGCCACAATGACGGTTCCTGCCTCGGAGAGCCCACCATAAAGTTGCGCGGGATCCCCGGCGCGTGTGTTCGGGTCAGAAGAATCGGCAAGGCTGTTGTGTCCCATATGCGTAATGCCCAAATAGCGCACGCCCAGATCATAATATTCTTTGAGATTGGCTGGGTCGCCCGCGAGAGGGTACCCGTTCTCCATGCCTAGGAAGGCGACCAGTTTTCCACTTCTTTGAATGCGGCGCGCTTCTTCCGCCGAGTGCGCCAAGACGATCTTATCTTCGTGGCGATCCAGCATGCGCTGAATCGTGGCATAGCGGGCAAGTGCCTCTTCCTTGGCACCTGCGAAGCCTTCAGGTGTCAAAGGGCCCTGTTGAGAGAAGAGGATAAAAAAAGCGGCATCAAGTCCACCGGTCCGCATCTTTTCCAGATCGACCTGCGCGCGAGGGGCACTCAGAAAATCAATGTCTTGTGCATCTTGCACGCGCGGTACGTCGACATGAGTGTCTATGGTAAAGAAAGATTGATGCAATTGGGCTATTTCGTCTTCATTAAGTGCAGAACGATGTGAGCATCCCGAAAGTGCCAGCGCAAGCAATCCTATCGCATAAATAATGGTTCGAGATAAGAGTCTCATGAAAGTAGGCTCCTTTTCGGAAAAC
>JAJFIO010000248.1 GCA_021774915.1 Alphaproteobacteria bacterium | reverse complement strand
CGTTTGTTCATGAAAGCTCTCCTTCAAAGGCTCAAAGCCGTAGCATTCATAAAATCTGCATCCAATCGTGTTGGCCTTGAATACGTCAACTTCGAGGTCGCCGCGCAATTCCTGCGCCTTGTTCATCAAGGCCAGACCAGCACCCGTGCCATGGAACTCTGAATTAACAAAAAAGCCGCCAACTTCATTGCCGATTAAGGCGATAAAGCCAATGACGCCACCGTCTTGCTCAACCACCCAGGTTTCTGCATTTGGTAAGTAAATATTCGGAATATTGTAACGTTCCTGTTCTAGGAATTCCTTTGGTAAAAAAGTATGCGCGACCCGTGAGGCGCTTTCCCAAGAGGACATAACATCGTTCAAATCTTCATCCCTATAGGCGCGAATTATTCGGTTCATTGTCTTATCCTTAGTTCCCCATCACATGCAGCGCCACGTGGCGGGTGTGGGCTTGCTTGCGGTGTTCGAAGACGTAGATGCCCTGCCAGGCGCCGAGGCTTAAATTGCCGCCGATCAAGGGGATGGACAGATGGGACGCGGTGAGCGCCGCTTTGATGTGAGCGGGCATGTCGTCTAGGCCTTCGGCGCTATGACGGTAAGCGGTGCTGGGCGGCGCCAGGCGGGTAAAAAAGTCGGTGAGATCCGCCAGCACGTCCGGGTCGGCGTTTTCCTGAATGGTGAGCGAGGCGGAAGTGTGGCGGATGAAGAGGGTCAGCAGACCATCTCTGATCCCCTGAGCCCCGCACCAATTGGAGACCGGAGACGTAATAACAACGAGCCCCGGCCCATTTGTGCGCACCGATAAAATATGTGATCCTTGCCGCATGACGATCCTTTGACCAGAAAAGTGAGGCGGCCCCAGTGACTTCCCCCATCGCCGCGCGCGTCTTGCGCACCCCCGATGACCGTTTCAATGCGCTGCCGGGGTATGCGTTCTCCCCTCATTATGTCGATGATCTGCCGGGATATGAAGGCCTGCGCGTGCATTATGTCGATGAAGGCCCGGTGCATGCACGGCACGTGTTTCTCTGTCTTCATGGCCAGCCCACCTGGGCTTATCTCTATCGCAAAATGATCCCTGTTTTCACCGCAGCCGGTCACCGGGTTGTTGCGCCCGATTTGCTGGGTTTTGGCCGCTCCGACAAACCGGTGGATGACGCCACATATACGTTTAACTTTCACCGTGAGTTTCTGATGCGCTTTATCGAGCGCTTGAATCTTACCAATATCACGCTGGTGTGCCAGGACTGGGGCGGCCTGTTGGGTCTGACCCTGCCCATGGACATGCCCGGCCGCTTCACCCGGTTGCTGGTCATGAACACGGGCCTGCCTACCGGCGCGGCGCCCGGCGAAGGCTTCATGGCCTGGCGGGATTTTGTGGCGACAAACCCGGATTTTGACATCGCGCGGATGATTCGCCGCTCCGATCCTGAAATTACAAAAGAAGAGTCGCAAGCCTATAACGCGCCCTTCCCCGACAGCCGCAGCCGGGCGGGGGTGCGGCGTTTTCCGGCCATCGTGCCGATCACCCCGGAGATGGAGGGCGCTGATGTCGGCCAACGCGCCGCCCGCTGGTGGCGTGAGGCGTGGACCGGCGACACCTTCATGGCCGTCGGTATGAAAGACCCGGTGCTGGGGCCTCCCGTTATGGCGGCTTTGCGCAAAGTCATCAAAGGCTGTCCGGCGCCCTGGCAAGTGGCTGAAGGCGGCCATTTTCTTCAGGAACGGGGTGAAGACATCGCCAAAGCCGCCTTGCACGCCTTTGGGTAACCCACCCCTTCTCGAAGCCCAAGTTTGTGCGTGTACGGAGAGCGCCTGAAAGCGGCGTGGGTTTCGGCACGTTTCTCGCAGGGGAACAGTCACAAAATTATGATTATGCTGTTTGCGTTTTGTGCAAGAGGGTATAATCTCCGGCGCCTGATCCTTGCCTGATCTGGCGTCAGCGTGCGATCTGACGTAACAGAAAAAGTGTGAGTTCCGAGGGGAGGCAAAGAGGTTCAGTGGACAAGACCGACACGGCGAAGCCTGATTTCTTCCACAAAGTGGTAGATTGCCAATGGGCCTGCCCTGCGCACACTGACGTGCCTGAATATATTCGCCTTATCGCCCAGGGGCGCTTTGCCGACGCCTATATGGTTAACAGGGAATCGAATGTGTTTCCCGCCATTTTAGGGCGTGTGTGTGATCGCCCATGCGAGCCGGCCTGCCGCCGGGGGCGCGTGGAAGATAAGCCGGTGGCTATCTGCCGGCTGAAACGCGTTGCGGCCGATCTCAAAGGCGATATTGATGACCGTCTGCCGGCGATCCCTAAAGCCAAGAACGGCAAACGGGTGGCCTTGGTGGGCGCCGGGTGCGCCTCGCTGACCGTGGCCAATGATCTGATGCCGCTGGGCTATGACATCACAATCTTCGAAGCTTTAGGTGTGCCGGGCGGCCTCATGCGCTCCAATATACCGGCCTTTCGTCTGCCCGAAGCCGTGCTCAGCGAAGAAATCGGCCGGATCATCGATATGGGTGTGGATCTGCGCCTTGGCGCGCGTGTGAACAGTATGAAAGAATTGCTGGGGCAAGGCTTTGATGCGGTGTTCGTGGGCAGTGGCGCGCCCAAAGGCAAAGAGCTGAACCTGCCGGGGCGTCATGAGTCCGATCAGATATTCATCGGCATCGACTGGCTGGAATCCGTCGCCTTTGAACATACGGACAGTATCGGCGAGAACGTGGTGATCATCGGCGCGGGCAACACCGCCATGGACTGTTGCCGCAGCGCCCTGCGTCTCGGCGGTAAAAATGTGACCGTCGCCGCCCGCAAGCCGCGCCACCTGTTCAAGGCGTCGGACTGGGAATTGGAAGACGCTGAAGAAGAAAAAGTCAACATTCTGGTCAATCATGCCCCGGAAGAGTTTGTTATTGAGAACGGCAAACTGACCGGTGTGAAATTCGCCATTGTCGAATGGTCTGAAGATGAGACCGGCCGTTTGACCTCTAAAGCTCTCGATCATGTGGTCGTGCCCGCCGATTCGGTGATCCTGGCCGTCGGTCAGGAAAACGCTTTTCCGTGGGTCGAACGCGATATCGGACTGGAGTTCAACAAGTGGGAAGAACCCGTGGTTGATCCGATCACTTTTGAATCGACGCGCAAGGGCGTGTTCTTTGGGGGCGATGCTGCGTTCGGCCCGAAAAACATCATTTGGGCGGTGGCTCACGGTCATCAGGCGGCGATTTCACTTCACAAATATTGCCAGGACCAGCCCTTGACGACGCGCCTGCCCGATACGCTGAATTTGGGCAGCCGGAAAATGGGACTCCATGAATGGTCCTACGCCAATGATTACAATCCGGCGCAGCGGCTGAAGATGAATCACGTGGATCTTACCAACCGCTTCAAGGAAATGAACATTGAGGTTGAGTTGGGCTTTAGCCCTGAGCAGGCGGCTGAGGAAGTGGCGCGTTGTCTGAACTGTGACATTCAGACTGTGTTCACGGATGATCTGTGTATTGAATGTGATGCCTGCCTCGATATCTGCCCGACGGATTGCTTGACCATTACCCGGAATTCCGACGAAGAGGATTTGCGCACGCGCCTCAGAGTCCCGGCGGAAAATCTCACCCAACCTCTTTTTGTCTCTGGTCCGCTCAAGCAGACGGCAAGGGTTATGGTCAAAGACGAAGACATGTGTGTGCATTGCGGCCTGTGCGCGGAGCGCTGCCCGACCGCCGCTTGGGACATGCAGAAATCCTGTATCAAAATACCTTATGCTGTTGATGAGGAGACCGCATGGCAAAAACGCCAGAAGAAAAGCGCGTAAACGATTTCGTCATCAGAATTGCGAATGTCAATGGTACCGGATCGGCCAGCGCCAATGGTCTGATCATGAAGTCCTTGTTTCGTATGGGCATCCCTGTGTCTGGGAAAAATTACTTTCCGTCCAATATTCAGGGCCTGCCCACCTGGTATGAAATTCGCGCCAGCCGAGACGATTATATCGCCCGTGCGGGGCAAGTGGATTTGATGGTCGCGATGAACGCCGAATCTTATAAACGCGATGTGGAAGAGGTGAGCCCTGGCGGCTATCTGCTTTACGATTCAAGCTGGCCGCGTAGCGAGTTGATTGAACGCGATGACATTAATCTACTAGGCGTGCCGTTATCGCGTCTATGTAATGAAGAATTTCGCGGGGCGCGCAATCGTATCCTGATGAAAAACATCGCTTATGCCGGGGCGTTGGCCGCTTTACTCGAAATTGATGTGGACGTCATCACCGCGTTGTTAAAGCAAACCTTCGGCTCTAAAGAGCACCTGCTCGCCTCCAATATGACTGCAATCAAACTGGGCTATGATTACGCCCGGGAAAATTTTGAGTGTCCTTTGCCTTTCCGCGCCAGAAAAATGACGGCGACAACGGACCGGATTTTGATTGACGGCAACACCGCCGCAGCCCTTGGCTGTCTTTATGCCGGTGCGACGGTGGGGGCATGGTATCCGATCACTCCGTCGACATCGCTGATGGATGCGTTCAAATCTTTTTGTGGCGCTCACCGCGTTGATGAAATTACCGGGGAGCGGCGCTATTGCGTCATTCAGGCTGAAGACGAACTGGCCGCCATCGGCATGGTGCTGGGCGCGAGCTGGAATGGCGCGCGGGCTTTTACACCCACCAGCGGGCCGGGAATTTCGCTGATGTCTGAATTCATCGGTCTTGGATATTTCACCGAGATTCCGGCTGTTATTTTCGATGTCCAGCGCTGCGGGCCATCCACCGGAATGCCGACCCGCACCCAGCAGGGGGATATCTTGACTTGCGCTTATGCTTCCCATGGCGATACCAAACATGTGATGCTGTTTCCGGCGAACCCGGAAGAATGTTTCTACCACGCGGTGGCTGCCTTCGATCTGGCTGAGCGCCTGCAGACGCCGGTGTTTGTTCTGTCCGATCTCGATATCGGTATGAATGACTGGATGTGTCCGCAACTGGACTGGGATCCTACTTATGCGCCGGACCGGGGCAAGGTGCTGAGCGCTGAAGAGTTGGAAAATATGGACGCGTTTTATCGCTATCTTGATGTTGATGGAGATGCGATTGCGGCGCGCACCCTACCCGGCACGCACCCCAAGGGGGCTTATTTTCTGCGTGGGTCCGGCCATAATAAATATGGTCGCTATACGGAAGACTCTGCAGAATACCAGGAGGTGCTTGACCGTTTAGCTCGCAAAAGCGTCACCGCCGCGACACTGGCGCCCAAACCCGTGATGCGCATGTCCGGCGATCATAATATCGGTATTATCTCTGTGGGTAGTAGCGATGGTGCGGTATGCGAAGCGGTGGATCGCCTGAAAACGCAAGGCACACCCGTAAATTACATGCGCATCCGGGCGTTTCCATTCGGCGCGGAAGTTCAGGGCTTTCTCGATGCCCATGAAACCATTTTTGTAGTCGAGCAAAATCGCGATGCCCAGCTGAAGTCCTTGTTGATCCTGGAGACGGATGTTGAAAAGCATAAACTGAACGCCATTTTGCATTATGATGGACTGCCGCTTTATGCGGGCTTTGTCGTTGACGCCATCGAACAGAAGCTTGCCGAGGGAGCCGCCGCATGAGTTTCATGACCAAACCCAAGGTCGCGCACCCCAGGCTTCGCCGGAATAATTTGGGGCTTACGCGCCGGGATTACGAAGGAACCATGTCGACGCTGTGCGCGGGATGCGGACACGATTCGATTACCGCAGCTCTGATCGAGGCCTGTTTTGAGTTGAGCCTGCCGCCCCACAGGATCGCCAAGATGAGCGGCATCGGCTGTTCGTCCAAAACCCCGGCCTACTTTGTCGGCGCCGCCCATGGTTTTAACTCGGTGCACGGGCGCATGCCCTCAATCGCCACCGGCGCCAATGCGGCCAACCGGGATCTCTATTACATCGGCATTTCAGGGGACGGTGATTCATTGTCTATCGGTATGGGGCAGTTTTCTCATGTCATCCGGCGTAATCTGCATATGCTCTATGTGATAGAAAACAATGGTGTTTATGGCCTCACCAAGGGGCAGTTCTCGGCGTCGGCCGATGTCGGCTCCAAAGCCAAGAAAGGCGAAGTGAATTTGCAATCGCCCATTGATCCGGTGCTGACCGCGCTGGCGTTGGGATGCACTTTTGTCGCGCGGAGTTTTTCGGGCGACAAAGAGCAATTGGTGCCGCTGATCAAGGCGGCAATGAAACACAGAGGTTTTGCGTTGCTTGACATCTTGTCGCCTTGCGTCACCTTTAACGATCATGAGGATTCGACCAAAAGCTATGCTTATACGCGGCAGTTTTATCATCCCGCCATTCATACGGATTTTGTCGAACCCACTCAGAATATCGCGGCGACCTATAAGCAAGGCGAGGCGTTCCCCGTGACGCTGCATGACGGCAGTAATATTCTGCTGCGCAAGGTGGCCAAGGATTACGATCCGACGGACCGGCGGTTGGCATTTGATTTTGTGGAGGAGAATCTCAAAAGCGGCGAATATCTGACCGGCCTTCTTTATATTGACGAATCGAAGCCTGATTTTCATGATATGGCGCAAACTGACCATCGCCCTTTAAATGAGATTCCCTATGCCGAACTGAATCCGGGCGCCGATGCGATGAAGAAAATCCTGGCGCGCTACCGCTAAGCGGTCATTGATTCAAAGGAGAACGCGACATGATACGCAAAGGGCAGACGATTGAACTGACCAGCGGCGATGGCGCCGTGATTGACTGCTATCACGCCCAGCCTTCAGGTGAGCGCAAAGGCGGATTGGTCCTGATCATGGAGATTTTTGGCGTGACGGACCATATCAAGGACATGTGCGACCGGTTTGCCGATGAGGGCTATGAGGTGTTGGCGCCTGCCCTTTATGATCGGCAGCAAAAAGGTTTTGAGGTTGGTTACTCACCCGATGACATTGAGCTGTCGCTTAAATTACGCGCCGATAATCCTTATGAGAACACGATCCTCGATGCGCAGATGTGCATTGATTTTCTAAAAGACAAAGGCCCGGTTTTTATCACCGGTTATTGCTATGGCGGCACGGTGGCCTGGCTTGCTGCCTGCCGTTGCGCGGGCCTGGCCGCCGCGGCCGGGTATTATGGCGGCGCCATCAAGGATTTTATTGACGAGACACCGCACTGTCCGGTGATCCTGCATTTTGGCGAACACGATAAATCGATCCCCATGGACGACGTTCAGCGCATCAAACAGGCGCACCCGGATGTGCCCATCTATATCTACGATGCGGGACATGGGTTTAATTCCGATCGGCGCGCTGATTACAACGAAGAGGCTGCCAGCCTCGGGCGGACCCGCTCTTTGGCACTTTTCGAAGCACACACTTAAAAGAAGCTGAGCTGAGTCACGTCCGCCAATGCAAAGTTGCCGGTTTGATCGGGTTGATGAAGGCGCGCCCTTGCCGGCACGAGGCGCTCCATTCTTTTTTCAGCCGCACATACCATTTTTGCAGCATATCGGCGTCGTTGATCAGCATCATCTTGGGATCGAATTGCAAGCCTTCATTCTGCAGGCCGATGATCCATTGATCTTGCGCCAGAAATTTTCGTGAAAACCGGCTCAAAAAGGGTGTGAAGAGAGTCAGCCAGTTTTGCGTCCAATAGAGAAAATTCGTGACTTCCACGCGTGTGCCGTCGATCGGCGTGATGGTGGTGAGATTGCAGATATGATGCCGCCCCACGCGCACATGCTCCAGCCGGATGCCGGGCAGGCAAAAGGAGATTTCGGTAGTGCGGTCCCCGCCCAGGACGCGGTAAATTACCGAATTTGACGAGGGCGGATGACGCACCATAGTGAAGCCCAAAGGGGAGGGCTCATAGGCTTTCGCCTTTTGCCGTAGATTATCCGGTTGCCGCCACAGAAGATTGCGATGGACGTAAGGCCCATGCGCGGGATCCAGCAAGCCAAACACAGCGTTGTCCATACTGGTCTGAAAGACAAGCGGCGTTGAGACATTGTAGCCCCGCGCGCCGACCTCCGGAATAGTGAACGGGGCGGGCAGGGCGGCAGTGTCCGGCGGCTCGTTTTCGCTGAGATAAATCCAGATATTGCCTTGCACTTCACGGCAAGGATAGGTCCGCACCCGGATTTTCTCCGTGTCCACGCTCTGCGTATCTACCAGAGAGGGGATGTTGGTGCAGTGCCCGCTGGTGTCGAATTGCCAGCCGTGAAAAGGGCAGGTCACGTGCGCGCCGTCAAAGACGCCTTTGGAAAGCTGAATGCCCCGGTGCGGGCACAGATCGCGCACAGCAAAGGGCGTGCCGTCGGCGCGCCGGCCCAAAAGAATGGGAAGCTCCATAAATACTTTGCCGATCATGCCCCCCGGTTTCAACAGATGTCCGGGAGCGGCGAGATACCACAGATCCATCAGATAGCTGTCGTCCGTCATGGCCTCATCACGTTCCATATAAATTCCTTAAATGATTGTGGCCTGAACGACGGCTTTCAGTCTTTCAATCAGTGAAAACTTATCTTCCGTGAACTCCGCATCCACCCACCAGTCTTCGACCTCTGCCAGAACCCGCCCCATTTCGGGGCCAGGAGGCACACCGGCGGCCAGGGCGTCTTTGCCGGTGAGGGGAAAGACAGGCCGTTCCCAGGTCTCGGCCACCGCATGCAAGGCCCGCCAGCGCACAGTGTTGGATGTTTT
This sequence comes from Alphaproteobacteria bacterium, assembly GCA_021774915.1. Classification (GTDB taxonomy): domain Bacteria; phylum Pseudomonadota; class Alphaproteobacteria; order SMXP01; family SMXP01; genus JAJFIM01. The sequence continues at coordinate 3,041 of JAJFIO010000248.1, read as the reverse complement.
GGGGTCCGCCGCCCAGGTCAGCATCAAGCGGTCGAGGAAGAGCTGTTGTCCCATCTGATAGAGGGCCCGCCGTGTCTCCCGCATGGAAAGATAACAGACCAGCTCAGTCGTATGTTGAGCGATGGCCAGCAGCCGGTTGCGCAAGGCGTTGGAAAGCTTCCACCGCTGGGCGAGGGCTGACACTGCCGCTTCGCTATTTTCAATCAGCGCCGCCAATCGCAATTCAGCATCACACGTAAAAAGATGGCCGGTTTCGATCTCGATCAGATGCGCCAGCGCCTCGGCGCCGCGCGCCTCGGGCAGGATATCACGCAGCAGATCATGGTCGATCATCATGCCCACGACCTCAGCCGCTCTGTCGGCTTTGAGCAGTTTGAGAAACTCGGCCTGCACGCGCTCGCCCGACAATTGCTTCAGGCCATGCGCCGCGCGTACACAGGCAGTGAAGCCTGTCTCATCCGGGGCGCCGGTCGCATAGCGGGCGTTAAAACGAAAGAAGCGCAGAATGCGCAAATAATCTTCCATAATACGCGCATCGGCATCGCCAATAAATTGCACCCGGCCCGCTTTGGCGTCGGCAATGCCGCCGACAGGATCGAACAACATTCCGTCCGGATCGGCATAGATGGCGTTCATGGTAAAGTCGCGGCGCTCGGCGTCTTCCCGCCAATCGCGGGTAAAGGCGACCTTGGCGCGCCGTCCGTCCGTTTCGATATCAGCTCTTAATGTTGTGATTTCAAACGGCTTGCCTTGCGCCACAGCGGTGATGGTGCCGTGCGCTAGGCCGGTGGGGACGGCTTGCAGCCCGGCTGCTTCCAGCAGGGCGATGACGGCCTTAGGCTCGTGCACGGTGGCCAGATCAATGTCTTCGACCGGCTGCCCTAAAAGCGCATTGCGCACACAGCCGCCCACAAACCGCACAAGCGTGCCGTCTTGTGAGGGGTTAAGCGCCTGAACAACCTGAGCTGTCGCTGCATCGTGCAGCCAGTCCTGGTTTTGAAGCCGTTCGGTCTTTCCCATGCCGCGCCGGGCCTTTTCTGTCTATCGATCCGAATCCGCTTGATGGTATAGCCAAGTATGGAGTGAGTGAATATGAAATAAAAATGGCGCAGCCCTCGGGGTCAGGAGCGCACAGTGGAGATGCATGGCGCTGCGGCCAAAGCCTTGAAACGTATGATTGTCACTGACGGCATTGCGCTGCGCCGAAGGGGGGTGCGCCGAGGTCTTCGCTGCGGCCCGTCCCCCGATTTGAACCAAGCCGCGTCCATGTCAAAGTGCTGAGATCCGCCATTTTCCGTGCGGACCCACGCCCCGGCGATCACAGAAATTTTATGAGAGTTGCTGGCTTATTTAAGCATAGAGGCCTTATAAGGGTGCAGCGGGCGGCGGTTTGAGAGAACGTTATATGAGGCAGTTTTCAGGCAGAGCAAGAAGGGGGGCGCTGATCCTATTCAGTGCGTGCGCCTTGGTGTGGGCTACACCTTGCGTGTCGGCGGACACCGCATCGACGGATAATGTCGAAGCGGAATTGATGGCCGAAACTCTCGATGTGGCGGCCGGGCAAAGCTTTTATGTGGCGCTGCGTCAAAAGATCCGGCCGGGTTGGCATACGTACTGGCAAAACCCCGGTGATTCCGGCGCGCCAACAACCATCACCTGGGAGATGCCGACCGGATTTAAGGCCAGTGAAATTTTCTGGCCTGCGCCTGAGCGCATCTTTGTCGGGCCCCTGATGAATTTTGGATATCATGACGAGATCTTCCTCCTGACACGGATCACAGCGCCGCCCGATTTGGGGCTGACGGCGCGCGTCGCCCTCAAAGCCCATGTGAGGTGGCTGGTCTGCGAAGAAATATGCATTCCCGAAGAGGTGGATCTGGCGCTGGATCTGCCGGTCACAAGAGCCGCTCCGGTGGCCGATCCGGTATCAAGCGCAGTGATCCGGCGCGCGCGCTCCTTGATCCCGCAAGCGGCCCCCTGGAAAACCACAGCCAGCCTTGAAGGGGGGCGCGTGACCCTTGCGATTGAAGGTCTTGAGTGGTTTTCCGTCTTTCGCGAAGGCCGTGTCGTTTCAGCTTCGTTCTTCCCCCATGATGAAGGGCTGATCGCCAACGCGGCGGCGCAGGATTTGCGCTATGGGAAGAACGGTTTCGCGTTTCTGCTGGCCGCGGGATATAAAGTTAAAGATCAGAACGCCCTGCCGCCGGGCGGACTTGACGGTATTGTGGTGTTGGCCCAGCGTGCGCCCGACAGCGACGAGATCGTCCGCACTTCATTCACGGTGGACGCCTCCACGGGCATTGTCCCTTCCGGTGTGATGAGCCAGGCTTTTGACGGCGCGCCGCCGCACACGACCGCTCTGTCGCTTGGCACCGCGCTTGTGATGGCTCTGCTGGGCGGGCTACTGCTCAATCTCATGCCATGTGTGTTGCCGGTCCTGTCGATGAAAGCGCTGAGCCTCGTTCAAAGCGTATACAAACACCAAGGAGACGCGCGGGCGAGCGGACTAGCCTACGCTGCCGGTGTGGTCTTGAGTTTTCTTGTGATCGCAGTGGGCCTTATTGTCCTTCGATCCGCCGGCGCACAAATTGGCTGGGGTTTTCAGCTTCAGTCCCCGGTCTTTGTTGCTGCGATGAGCTATCTCATCTTTCTGGTCGGCCTTAATCTGTCCGGCGTTTTTGAAGTGGGGCAGTCGCTCGCCAATGTTGGCGGCTCGATGGCGGATAAAAGCGGATGGGGGGGAAGTTTTTTCACCGGCGTGTTGGCCACCCTGGTGGCGACGCCGTGCACGGCGCCTTTCATGGGCGCGGCGGTAGGGTATGCGGTGTTTCAGCCCTCTTTCAACACGCTGCTGGTGTTCGGCGCTTTGGGTTTGGGCATGGCGTTGCCCTATCTGGCGTTAAGTTTCACGCCGTCACTCGGGCGACTGTTACCCCGGCCGGGGCTGTGGATGGTGCGATTGAGACAGGCACTGGCCTTCCCCATGTACGGCACGGCGGCGTGGCTCATCTGGGTGCTCAGTCAACAGACGGGCGCCAATG
>JAJFIO010000247.1 GCA_021774915.1 Alphaproteobacteria bacterium | reverse complement strand
TAGAGCAGACCCTCAGGCGCGCTAACGGCATGTTTGCAATCGCGCTTTGGGATCAGAAATCACGCACCCTCATTCTCGCGCGGGATAGGTTTGGCGAAAAACCACTTTATTATGGCTTGCAAAACAGTGTTTTGTTGTTTGGGTCCGAACTGAAAGCGTTGCGCAAACACCCTGCATTTGTCGGTGAGATTGATCGCGCGGCACTGGCGCTCTATTTGGCAAAGAACAATGTTCCCTGCCCTCATTCTATCTACCGTGATATCTATAAACTACCGCCCGCCCATTGGATTGAGGTTACCGAACCCCTAGCCCCTCTTCCCGCACCGGCATGCTATTGGGATTTACGTGACATCGCGCGTCAGGGGCTTGAGAACTCCTTGCCGGGAAATGCGACGGCGTTGGCAGATCGATTGGATACACTGATGAACAGCGCCGTGGCGCTGCGCATGGAGGCAGATGTGCCGGTGGGAGCTTTTTTGTCCGGCGGGTATGATTCCAGTTTGATCGCCGCCCTTATGCAAAAGCATTCCGTGCCCCGCATCAAAACGTTTACGATCGGTTTTGAGGAAGCGGGGTTTAATGAGGCTCCTTATGCTGAAAAGGTAGCAAAACATCTGGGGACAGATCATACTGCACTATACATTACAGGACAGGAGGCGCTTGATGTGGTGCCTAAGCTGCCCGAAATCTGGGATGAGCCTTTTGCCGATTCTTCGCAAATTCCAACCTATCTTTTGTCACATCTCACGCGCCAGTCGGTGACGGTTTCACTGTCAGGCGATGGCGCCGATGAAATATTCGGGGGGTATAACCGGTATCGAAGTACGCCCAAAATCTGGGAACGCATCAATGCTCTTGCCCCTTGGGGCAGAAAAAGCCTGGCGTGGTCTGCCCAAAGTCTGTCCTCCGGGCTGGGAGGTTTTGCAAAAATATCCGATGATTTACGTAAGATTGGCGATTATCTCTCACAGCCATCCTTTATGAATCTGTATCGCTACAAGACAAGTCATTGGAAAAATCCAGCAGAGATTGTTTTGGGGGTAAATGAATCTGTTAAAGAGGAATTATGCATCACCCCTCTTATCGGAGTTGGCAAAATCCTTGATCAGATCATGATGCAAGACATGACCGAGTATTTGCCCGATGATATTTTGCCAAAAGTCGACCGGGCCAGTATGGCGGTGAGTTTGGAAGCCCGTATTCCTTTTCTCGACCCGGCCGTGGTGGCTTTTAGTTGGGGATTGAAGTCAGATATGAAAATCAAAAACGGGCAGGGCAAGTGGTTGCTGAGGCAAGTCGTGCACAGGCATGTTCCCAAAGTTCTGATGGAGCGACCCAAACAGGGGTTTTCTGTTCCTATTGAAGCCTGGTTGCGCGGGCCTTTAAAAGAGTGGGGAGAAGATCTTCTGAACGAGAGTCGCCTGCGCCGCGACGGTTTTTTTGATCCTCAGCCCATTCGCGCTATGTGGGAGGCCTTTCAAAAAGGTGCGCCACGGCGGCATAAGCCGTTATGGGATATCCTAGTGTTTCAGGCCTGGCGCGATCATATCCTCTGAGATCCCCCCGATATGGCTCTCGTGACAAATTTGCTCTGATAGGCTAACATCCAACCGTCTAGTTGTAATTTGATTAAGGGGAATCCTGTGGGTAGAGTTATCGCGGCGACGGCCAGTATATTCTTTTCGTTAATTTTGGGTGCGGTGGCATTGGCGGCTGTTGCCGTTCTCTTGCCTGAAACTATGGAAATTTTACTCAAGAGTGCAAGTTGGCTGAGAGATCAGCTCACAGGTACCGGCCTTGCCCCGAAATATAATGTTTGGGTGATGTTCCTGATTGCTGAGCAACAATTGGTCTTTATGGGATTTGTGATCGTCATGCGCATTCTTTTGGCGATGCTCATAGCTGTCGGTTCAAGTGTATTTGGGCTGGGCGATCGATAAAACTATAGGTGGCAGGTTGGGCGCTATCTGATTGTGGATCAGACACTCATTAGCACATCGTCAGACATTCGCGCATCATCAGGATCTACCCAGAACTGTTTCCACGAGGGCGACCCAATAGGCCGCACCGGATAGCAGGATCTCGTCATTAAAATCATAAGATGGATTATGGAGAAAGCAGCCGCCTTCTCCCGGGCCATTGCCCATCAAAATAAATGCACCGGATTTTTCTTGAAGGAAGAAGGCAAAATCTTCAGAGCCCATAATCGGATCCATGTCTGTCATGACGTCAGCGCACCCCAAAACCTTTTCGGCGGCGCGCGATGCGCGGGCGGTTTCCTCTGCTGAGTTGACGAGAACGGGATAGCGCCGACGGTAGTCACACGCGATCCGTAGATTAAATTTATCGCTCTGTTGCGTGCAAATTTCGTTTAAGGCCTTCTCCAGTGTGTTCTGAGACTCCGGTGAAAAAGTACGTGCGCTGCCGCGAACAATGGCTTTGGCCGGGATGGCGTTCCAGGTATCCCCGCTAATGATCTGTGTGACGGTGATGATGGCGCTTTGAGCAGCATCAATCTTCTCCCCTCCAATGGATTGAATAGCGGTGACCAGGGCGCAGGTGCAGCCTATGGGATTTCGCGCCAAGTGCGGTGCGGCAGAATGGCCGCCTGTGCCGCTGACTGTAATCTCGAATGTGTCAAACGAGGCCATGAACGGACCGGCGCTGATGGCAAAAGCGCCTGATTCTAAGCCGGGGAAATTATGCAGGCCATAGATCGCCTCTATGGGAAAAGATTCAAATAAACCTTCTTCAATCATGGCCCGGGCACCGCCTTCATTTTCTTCTGCTGGCTGAAAAATGAAGACCACGGTTCCTGAAAAACTATCATGTTGGGCCAGGTACTTCGCGGCGCCAAGCAGCATCGCCGAATGTCCGTCATGGCCACAGGCGTGCATGATGCCTGGATGAGTGGATTTATATGCAAATCTATTTTCTTCCGTGATGGGCAAAGCATCCATATCCGCTCGCAGAGCAATCATGGGACCCTGGCCGCGTTTGAGTACGGCGGCAATTCCTGTTTTGGCAATGTTCTCATGGACTTCAAGTCCTAGGGCGTTCAATTCACGAGCGATGATGTTTGAGGTACGCACTTCCTCAAAGGCGAGCTCAGGGTGCGCATGAAAATCTTGGCGCCACCGTCTCATGTCTTGTTCCAAAGCCTGAAGTTCCGGCCAGATGGATATCTGTGATTTGGAGTGTGAGGATTGAGGAAGATCCGTCTTCATATGATTTCCTTAAGGGTACTTCGTAAACGTGTATTTCAAGCGGTCCCTTGGAATATATCATGAGCAAATTGGATAAGCAGATTGTTATAGGCTTCCGGCGCTTCAATGAAGGGGGCGTGGCCTGCCCTGGCAATAGAATGAATCTTTTTGCGCCAGAGATTTCTCCATTCCAAATCTTCAAGGTACTCAATTGAGAAAAACTGCTCATCAGTGCCGTGCATGACGCAAATGGGATGCTTCCAACCGGCGATAACCGTTTTTTGGTGACACCCTTCCATGCCGCTTGCCCAATGCTCTCCCATGATGCGCCGCGCCCGTCCGTCAGTGCGCCAAGCAGCATCCAGAAAATGTTGAGGTATATCAGAAAGGTGAGCGTAGAGAACTTCCGTATAGGACCGTAATTCTTGCCGATTGACCTCTTGCGTCGTGGCGACAGCCATTAGTGGGCCTGGGGTAAAGGCTTCGGTCATCTCTTTAAGCCCGGGTCCAGCCGGCGGCGTGCCGCAAAGGACAAGTCCGGCAAGGCCAAATCCGCGGCCGGCCATTTCAATGGCGATATGGCCGCCAAGTGACCAGCCGACAAGAATTGGACGGCTAATTCCTAATTTGTCGAGGAGTTTTTTGATAACAAGAGCATAGCCGCTCATTGTATAAGTCTCCTCAGGGTGGGAAGCGTTCATAGAACACCCATGACCTGGAAGATCAATGGCCAAGAGAGACAGGTCTGGTCTATTTAGGGTGTTGAATTGCTCACGAAACACTTCCTTACACGCTGAGTTTCCGTGGATAAATACAATGGTATTTTCTGCTGCTCCAACTCTCCAATAACTTAATGTAGTGCCATCCACGTCTGTTTGTTCGACTTTGCCAACTTGGCGCAGAGGACGACCGGAGCGTTCAAGCTTGCGTACTGATGATTTCTTGTCATGAGAAAACCAGTTGACCATAGAGATAAACTTTTTATTCGAGGGAGTGGGGCAATCTTCTTTTCTAAAATTTAGAAGATTACCTCACTCATAGAAAGATTAGTATTTGAGCCGCAATGTCACACCATAAGTGCGTGGTGTGCCATAGGCCTGCGTTAAGTTGATGGCAATTGCGCTCCTGTCATCGGCAAAATTGACATAAGTCTCATCCGTGACATTGTTTGCCCAGCCAAAAAGTTCCCAATGGTCAGTCACGATGCCCGCACGCAGGTTTAGAAGAGTGCGTGACTCGCCGCTGAGACGGGTGGTGTTTTGCGGTTCAAAAAAGACTTTGCTGCGATAATTGAAGTCAGCTCTTGCAACAAAATCACCAAGGTTCGCAACAGGATAAGTAAATTGCCCTCCTAAAGATGTATTCCATTTTGGTGCAAGATTAAGGTAGTTACCTGCGCAATTGGCCACGACCGGCTCCGGCGCGGCGGCGCCCGGTGCGGGGCATCCGGGAAAATTATCATAAGTGGCATGGAGATAACCTACGCTGGCATTCAGGTCGATATAGGAATTAAGTACAGCGGTAAATTCGCCTTCAATGCCGTAGATTTCAGCTTGTGCGGCATTGCGCAATGACACACCGGCACCGACGATTTGCGCAAGCTGCAAGTCCTCATAATTGGTGTAAAAACCTGCAATATTGGCCCGCAGACGATTGTTTAAAAGGTCAGACTTCACACCAATTTCATACGAAGTGGCAAATTCAGGTGAAACGGTCAACTGATCACCGGCCACAACAAAATCTGTATTGAAACCGGCGCTTTTAAAGCCTTTTGCGAAACGAAAATACGTTGTTGTCTCATCGGTCACATCATAAGAGAGCGTCACCGTTGGTGAAAAGGCATCATCATCGCTTGAACCGGCAAAAGCCACATTGCCGAAAATTCCCGTCATGTCGTTCTGATTGTGTGTGGCGTCTTTTTCTTCTTTCGTATAGCGGCCCCCTGCGGACAGGCGCAGGCGCTCAGTGATCGAGATGTCAACGTTGCCAAAGAAGGCAAATCCTTCTGAATCGACAGAACTCGTGAGGACGATCGGCGGTTCGAGTCCCGGCACGCCGGTTAGAAAATCACCCAGCGCGAAGGGAGAAAAATTATCCGACATCTGGTTAAAATAATAAGCACCGACCAGATAGTCGATCCGATCATTCACTGATCCGGCATAACGTAATTCACCCGAGAACATTTCAGTGTCGCTACTGAAGAAATCGACAAAAAACCTGACGGGAAGTTTATCGTCGTCAAGCCCCGCATCAAAGGACGTATCGCGGTAGGCTGCAATGGCTGTAAGGGTTCCGTTGCCAATGCCGATGTTTCCGGTGAGAGAAAGACCCCATATATCCCGATTCAGAAAGTTTGGTTGGTCCTGATTGGTTGTAAACGGTGTCTCCTCAGATGGGTCGACGACAAAAGCGACATCAGATGTTTCAAAGAAGGAGGGTTCGCCGCGATCAAACAGTCCATCACCCGCCAAGGTGATATCCACATTCTCATTGGGTGTTAACCTAAGCTTGGCGCGGAAGGTTGACATGTCTGCCGTGTCTAAATCCTGCCCTCCTGATATATGTTCGACATACCCATCGCGATTGATATAGCCCGCCGAGAGAGAGCCTGAAAGAACACCTTCGACCAAAGGGCCGGCAACATAGCCGCGCACGCGTTTTAGATCATAGTTTCCGTACTGTACTTCAACCAGACCTTCCACCTCATCACCCGGTTGTTTGGTGATAATATTGATGGCGCCGGCGATGGTGTTCTTGCCGAATAGCGCGCCTTGCGGGCCCCTCAGCACTTCAATTCGCTCAATGTCGATCAGTTCCTGGTTAAAGTTCTCCGGACGTCCGGTATAGACACCATCCAGGTAAAATCCGACACCTGTCTCAATGCCGACAAAACGCACCAGGGTTGAAATACCACGAATACTAATGAGACCTTGCACCGTCCCGCCGATGCCCCCGCTTTGACTGGCATTTGGGATAAAATCGAGGACCTGATCAAAAGAATCGATTCCCGCCCCTTTAAGCTGATCGCCGCTGAACGCGCTCACCGCCACAGGAACGGTCTGTAGGTTTTCCGCTTTTTTTCGTGCAGTAACCGTTATTTCACCCAGTTCCGCATGGGCGCTTGATATGATGGGTGTGGTGACAAGCATCAGTGAAAGGACGCTTGCGGTGGAGCAGAAATATTTTTTTAGAAGGTTTGTGCGTGACATATTCATTGGTGATCCCCCTTGATCAATGTAATCATGCTTTGCCCATTTTGGGCATCTCTTGCGCGCAATTTTTTCAGGCTAAGATCATTCCAGACCGAGGGTCACGTGTCTTTTTCTCATGTCACCTATTCGTTTGCCAAGATCATTTAGGGCGCTGCGTAGGGAGAGCCATCGTTGGCCATTTAAGGGGTGAGAAAATGGTTTGACCGTTACTGGCATCAGTGTGAGTAAGCGGTGATTATTTGGAGTTTTCCTGCGATGGGGGTATCCTTCACTGAGTGCTGAATCCTTGAATATCTGGGGTTTGCGTAGCACTTCGCATGAGAAAAGGCTTGACATGCATTCTGATCTTGAGGCGCTTCCTCCAGCATTCCATTGGACTGATATGGAGGCCTATGCCCCCCATCTTCTGGGGCACGGCGCCAGTCCGTCTATGTATGCTCAAAACGATTTCGGATCTCTGTCGCGATTTATATTGCCGGATGAGATTGGTGACGGTTGGCTCGAATTTGTGGAGCTGAACGACCCGATTCGCGTCCTTCTTTTTGATTGCCATTGGAAAAAAACGCGAACCCTGATCGTCCGGGATGGGGACTGGATCAGGTTCAATTTTGGCCTGGCGCTGAATATGTTCATGACCTTTGGTGGCCACAAGACGGCTTTGGCGAGTGGGCCTTCCTGGCGCGTGATTAATAATCCAAAAGGCGCTGATACGGTTGAGGAAATACCAGGGGATTCTAAAACGGCTTGGGTTACAGTATGTTGTAAGCCTGATTATATAGCTGCTTTGGCGGGATTGTCTCAGGATGATATGCCTCACCCTTTGCGCAATGATTTCTATGAGGAAAGTCCGGAGACTTTTCATCAATTGTTTGACTTTACCTCACGGCTGAATTCGATCACGGCCGATATTCTGCGAACGCCTCTTGAGGGGGGATTACGGGTTGCTTATATCAAGGCGCGCGCCATTGAACTTGTGTGTTTGGCATTGCAACACATTTTGCATCCACCCGCTGATGATACCATTCCCGTCAAGCTTTCTGAGCGAGATATTTCTGCTCTGAAAAAAGCACATAAGATATTGGAAACAAATTATGCGAACCCCCCAACGATCAAAGAACTTAGTCTTGAAGTGGGCGTCAATCGAAACAAGTTGTATTATGGATTTCGCCTGATTTTTGATCAGACAGTCACTGAGTATATTCAGGACCTACGTCTCACCCAGGCCAGAAAGTTATTGATGGAAACCAATCTGTCTATTTCTGAGGTTGCTTCTAATGTTGGATTTAAACACCAATGCAATTTCTCGACAGCGATAAAAAAGAGATTTGGCATGACGCCATTATCTATGAGAGAAAACAATAAATATTGATCTCAAGCTTTTGGCGTTGCGAGTCCTACCTGTAATATAATTCTGTGATTATCAATAATGTCATCAAACACTGCATCAACGGCGCTCACAAAATGCATTGCCTGTGGCTCTTCTGATCTATGGAAATACTTGGATTTAGGTGCTCAGCCACCCTCCAATGATTTTCCAACGATGGAGGCCATGCATGAAGAAAGGCGCTATCCGCTTAGCGTGCAATTATGCCGGTCTTGTGGCCTTTCTCAGTTGACGCATTTAGTTCCTTCATCCGAGATATTTTCTGATTACGCATATTTGGCTTCATCGTCTAAACCACTGCGCGAACATTATGCGGTGATGGTTTATGACATACTCAAACGTTTCACACCGCCGGAGGGATCTATCTGCCTTGACGTTGGCGCGAATGATGGAATCACATTATCTGCCTATCCTTCCGGCAAATTTCGTACAGTTGGGATTGAACCGTCCAGCGCCGGGAAAGTGGCGCGTGAGAAAGGGTTTGCCATCATCGACCGTTTTCTTGATCATGAGGCTGTTGAACTTTTGAAAGAGCAATACGGCCAGGCGCATATTATCACGGCAACAAACGTTTTGGCTCATATCCCAAACCTGCCAAAAGCTGTGGAGTGCGTTCAGGCATGTCTGCATGAAAACGGCGTATTCGTGGCGGAGTTCCCGTATTATATCGACACCATGGAGCAGCTTTATTTTGATACAATCTATCATGAGCATGTCTCCTATTTAACCCTGACGCCTCTCGTGAAAGTCTTAAACAAGGCGGGATTAAGGTTGTTTGATGCTGCCAGGGTGGCGTTCGGGGCTTCTGGGCCTGCACTCAGAATTTATTGTTGTCTGGCTGAGTCCCCCTATCAAATGACAGATGGTCTCAAAACTCTTCTGGATGAAGAAGAGGCATGGGGTATCACCCGGGAAACGCAATATAAGAAATTTTCGAGCAATGTGTTCAGCGTTAAAACGGAATTGGTGCGCGTCATAGATTGTTTGATACGCAAGGGTCAAAATGTCGGCGTGATGTCGGCGCCTGCAAAAGGCAATACGCTGCTTAACTTTTGTGGATTGGATCGCTCAAAGCTGGTTGCCGTGGCTGAAAATAATGCGCGAAAAATTGGACATGTGACACCCGGATCACATATTCCCATTGTTGATGATGAGACTTTCCTGGCGATGAAGATCGATTATGCCCTTCTGCTTTCTTGGAATTACGCTGACTTCTTCCTTCATCATTCTGAGTTTGCGAAGCGCGGTGGAAAATTTATTATACCGCTTCCGCAGCCGCACATCGTTCCGACATAGGATGAATGTGATCTGGTGCGCCAATACCCTTAAGCAGTTAAGATTTGGGCCAGCCTTGGGGGCGTTTCAATCCTCGCGATGCAGCCCGCCTGAGTCTTGGATGAAGCGCATGATATCTTCCAAACCATCTCCGGCTTTCAGATTCGTAAAAACGAACGGGCGTGTCCCACGCATTTTTGCTGAATCCCTTGCCATGATGCTGAGATCCGCGCCGACAAGGGGCGCAAGGTCTGTTTTGTTGATGATCAAAAGATCTGAGCGTGTGATGCCCGGCCCTCCTTTGCGCGGGATTTTGTCTCCCGCCGCCACATCGATCACATAGAGGGTGATGTCGGCCAGTTCCGGCGAAAAAGTTGCGGCCAAATTATCGCCGCCAGATTCAATAAAAATCAGATCGAGATCTTTGAAAGTCTCCGTCATGTCGGCAATGGCAGCCAGATTGATGGAGGCATCTTCGCGAATGGC
>JAJFIO010000246.1 GCA_021774915.1 Alphaproteobacteria bacterium | reverse complement strand
CTTATACAGATTGGCGATCAGCGCCACGCATTGTTTGACTTGTTGCCCTTCAAGCCCCAGCCCATAGGCAATGGAGCGGCCGTGATGGGCCATATAGCCGGTGGCGGGATCGATGGTGAGGGTGAGGATTTTCTCCGGGGTTTCGGCCGCCACTTCTTCGATATTCATGCCCCCTTCGGTGGAGACGATAAAAGCGACCCGGCTGGTGGCCCGGTCCACAAGGCACGACAGATAAAGCTCGCGCGCGATGGCCGAGCCATCTTCGATATAGAGACGACCAACTTTTTTGCCCTGAGGGCCGGTTTGATGGGTGACGAGGGTCATCCCCAAAATGGCCTCAGATTGGGCGCGCACTTCGTCAAGGCTTTTCATCACCTTGACGCCGCCACCTTTGCCCCGCCCGCCTGCATGGATCTGGGCTTTGACCACCCAGACTGGACCACCCAGTTTCTCCGCCGCTGCCACCGCCTCATCGACGCTGAACGCCGGCGCTCCCTCCGGTACAGGAACGCCAAATTCTTTCAATACGGCTTTCGCCTGATATTCATGAATATTCATGAGGAATGTCTCACACCCGTTTCGTGGTTACCTTGCAGCTCCAGTAAACCCGAATTTGGTTACCCGGCCATTAACCATGAGCCGCTTAGCGCCTTATAGCACCGCGCGACGTCCACGCAAGCGGGAAATCCGGGGATTTCAGCGAGATGTGAACAGGCGTGATCAGATGTGAGATAAAAACGAAATCACCCTCGGATCTGCACCACCCTACCCTAGGCTGGGGTCGATGCGTTTGCACATGTCGAGAAGGCCTTTGACGGCGTCCACTGATTTGTCGAACATGGCTTGCTCCGCGCCCTGCAGCTCGATCTCGACAATGCGTTCGACGCCGCCAGCGCCGAGGATCACCGGCACGCCGACATAAAGATCATCAACGCCATATTGACCGGTGAGATGCGCCGCACACGGAACAAGGCGTTTTTTATCTTTGAGATAACTCTCCGCCATCTCAATGGCGGCGGTGGCGGGTGCGTAAAAGGCCGAGCCGGTTTTCAGCAGGCCAACAATCTCAGCGCCGCCATCGCGGGTGCGTTGCACGATGGCATCCAGTTTTTCTTGCGTGCTCCAGCCCATTTTGATGAGATCGGGCACGGGGATGCCGGCCACCGCTGAGTAATGCAGCAGAGGCACCATGGTATCGCCATGGCCGCCCAACACAAAAGCGGTGACATCCTCCACCGAAACTTCGAATTCTTCCGCCAGAAACTTACGAAACCGCGCAGAGTCGAGGACACCCGCCATGCCGACGACTTTCGCGTGGGGCAGACCGGAAAATTCACGCAAGGCCCAGACCATGGCGTCAAGCGGATTGGTGATGCAGATGACAAAGGCGTCCGGCGCATGGGTTTTGATGCCCTCGCCCACCGCCTTCATGACTTTAAGATTGATCTCCACCAGATCGTCGCGGCTCATCCCCGGTTTGCGTGGCACGCCGGCGGTGACGATAATGACATCAGCGCCCGCCAGATCAGCATAATCCTGCGTGCCGGAAAAGCTTGTGTCATAGCCCGCCACCGGCGTTGACTGGTAAAGATCGAGCGCCTTGCCCTGGGGCAGGCCTTCGGCAATGTCAAACAGCACCACGTCGCCTAATTCCTTCAGGCCCGCCAGATGCGCCAGCGTGCCACCAATCTGTCCCGCCCCAATCAATCCGATTTTTTTGCGTGCCATGGCCCCGTGATCCTTATGAGTTGAAGTCTTTTAAAATCCAGGAGGGTGTGGTAGCGCGATTCAGGGCGCGGGCGCAATGGGGCGTTGCGTTGACGGCTCACGAAGGGGAGAACGCGCGCAGATCATCAGAGCAGACGTGGCTCGTGGCCAGATACGCCGCCGATTGCATCTCGATGAGGCGCGAGGCCGTGCGGGAAAATTCGAACGATCCGTCGCCCGCCGGATAAAGCGCGTGCGGGGCCGCCGCCGCCGAGCAGATCAGGTTCACGCCAGCTTCATAAAACGCATCAATCAAGGTGACAAAACGTTTGGCCTCATTGCGCCGGTCTTTGTCCATAACGGGAATATGGTCAATCAACACTGTATGATAGCGCGTGGCAATGGCCAGGTAATCCGCCGCTGCCAAAGGCTGATCCGCCAGATCAATAAAAGAAAACCGCGCTGCGCCGCCGGTCGCCCGAGGCACGTTCAGCATGCGCCCCTGCACGAGAAGAGACTGGGGAGATTCTGGCGCGCCCCCAGTGAGTTCAGCCCAAGCCGCATTCATGGCGACTTCTGCCGCTTGGCCTAAAGGCGCATGATAGACTTGCCCACGACTGCCTAACGTCAGGCGGTGGTCCTGGCGCCCTTCCAGGTGAAGCACATCCATGCGCGCCTTGATAAGGTCGATAAAGGGCAAAAAAAGCTGGCGGTTGATCCCGTCCTCATAGAGCGCATCGGGCGCCCGATTGGATGTTGCCACCACCACCACGCCTTGGGCAAAAAGCGCCTCGAACAGGCGGCCAAGGATCATGGCGTCAGTGATATCGGTGACCTGAAGTTCATCAAAACAAAGCAGGCGCGCTCCCTTAGCAATGCCCTGCGCCACCGGCCGGATGGGATCGTCGCCCGCATCGCGCACAAAGTCGGGATGACGGCGCCGTGCGCCCGGTGACAATTGGCGCCAGGCATGGATCGCCTGATGAACCTCCTGCATGAAGGCGTGAAAATGCACCCGGTGTTTGGCAGCTTGCGGCGCGCCTTCAAAAAAGAGATCCATCAGCATGGACTTACCCCGCCCCACGTCACCGTAAAGATAAAGACCCTTGGGGGCGGGCTCTTTGTTTTTGCCGCCCAGCAGGCCTTTCAGGCCGCGCGGCGGAGAGAGGAATAGGTTTTGCAACCGGTTATGAAGAACCTGCAGCTGTTCCGCCGCCAGTTCCTGGCAGGAATCCACGCTGAGCGCGCCCGCCTTCACCGCCATTCTGTATTTCCGGATCGGCCCGTCCATACGCTCTATCGACTATCCCCTTGATCGGCCGGACCTCCGGCGCGCTTTCCGCCCCTTTTGGTACGCCATAAACCCTGCCCCGGCGTTAATCCGGGCACAGGCTTATATCTCAAGCGGGCAGGAAGACCAAAACCTTCCAACCAAGACGGTGGCGTTAATCTGCAATGGATTTGGGAGTTTTGGAATGAGATTCCAGCGCCTGTATGCGCTCCTCAAGGCGCGTGATCTGTTTCATCAACTCGGCTTCCGAAATCGCCACTTCATCCGCCGCTTCCTTGGAGGATGTGCCGTAAGCTTCAAAACATTCAGGATCATCACCTTTGCCCGCAATGACCCGGCCCGGAACGCCCATCACCGTGACACAAGGCGGCACCGCTTTCAGGACCACAGAATTGGCGCCGATCCGCGCCCGGCGGCCTATTGTGAACGGCCCCAGCACTTGCGCACCGGCGCCGACAATCACACCGTCTTCGAGCGTGGGGTGACGCTTGCCTTTTTCCAGCGTGGTGCCGCCCAGGGTCACACCCTGATACAGCGTCACATCATCGCCGATCTCCGCCGTTTCGCCGATCACCACACCAGTGCCGTGATCGATAAAAAGCCGCCGGCCGATTTTAGCGCCCGGATGAATCTCAATGCCGGTCAGCCAGCGGGAGAGCGCACTCACCAGCCGCGCCAGAAAATACCAGCGACGCCGGTACAGCGCATGGGCCAGACGGTGCCACACAACCGCATGAAACCCGGGATAAGCAAAGAAAACCTCCCAATGGGAACGCACCGCAGGATCACGGTCCACATAGGACTGAATTTCCTCGGAAAGACGTGAAACCAGAGACAAAGTCACCTCCCGACTGAGTGGATGGACGTGCACAAAGCACCCACATGCCTTGATTATGGCATATAAGGGCAGTACCTAGAACCTCAAGGCACGAAACTGTGAAGATGTACTTCCTGCCCTAAAGGCCGTCAATCAGGTGATTCTGGGCCGAGATTCTTTGGGAGAAACG
>JAJFIO010000245.1 GCA_021774915.1 Alphaproteobacteria bacterium | reverse complement strand
GTCGCTCCAGCGATCGCGCGCGGTGAGGATGAGGACCGGCATGGTGCGCCCATCGCGCCGCCATTTCTCCAGCACCGTCACGCCGTCCATTTTCGGTAACCCAAGATCCAGCACCACCGCATCATAAGGTTCGGTATCGCCCAGAAAATGCCCCTCTTCGCCGTCATACGCCATGTCGACAACATAACCGGCATCGGTGATCGCCACTTGTAACTGGCGCGCCAGATCCGGATCATCTTCCACCACAAGCAAGCGCATGGATGCTGCCCTCTCTTATTGTCCCCGAACGCTTAAGATGCGGCCTGACTGCGCGTCCGCAATGATATCCAGCCGACGTCCATCGGGCGTCAGCCACAACACTTCATACCGCAGGCCTGGAGAGTTGGGCGCGCCTGTGGTGCGCGTGTTCAAATGCTTGCCCGGATATTGCCGCCTTATATTTCCCAATATGGTGGATAGTGGCACGTAATTACCTGAATCGACACCCTGACGGGCCCGGTCCTGGTCGCGCCCGCGGGGGATCAACATATCCGGCCCGTCTAAGGACTGATGAGAATAGCGCTGGAACGGCGCGCGCCACGCCCTATCTACTGAATCGCGGCGCGTATCGCTCGGAGCCCCATCGGCCGCCGCGCCGGGCCCGCTGCCCAGAACAAGCAAAGCAAAGGCGACACCACCCAAAATCCACTTAAATTTGCCCATAACCTGCATCATCATAAGACCCACATTACGCCGGTTCGCCTGAATAGGGAATGAACGGAAAAATGGGAGAATTTATAGTAAAAGAGGGGATACTTCAGGATGGGTGGGTATGGATAGGTACTGCAGGCCATAAGAACCGCGATACGGAGGCTATGTAAAAGTCAAACAAAGGATTAAGAGTACAATACTACTACTGGTCTTTAGTAGATCCTGTTTTCGCAAATTTTTTGGTTCCACCATCTCGCTAGGTGTTTTGTTAAAATAAACCATTCAACGAATCCAATATCTACTAACCTATTTTCAAGATCTTCAGCAATTTGAAGAGCCTCATCCCATAATTTAAGATCTTCTTCAATCAATGCTACAAGATCAGTAGCTTGAATGCTCATATCCAACGAAATAGCCTTAATATCTTGATTTATTCCACTAAAGATGGAATAAAATCGGACAACATCACGGCAATTTCTAGCTTCTAAGCAGCCTACATCGCCAAGATTTGCATAGAATATTGGCGCACTGTTCTCAGGTGTTAGCTCATTTATACCAAACATGCTCGGTCGACTACCTAAAGTTTTCCCCTGCTTCCATATGTTAAGATAAGACTTATAATGTTCGACATAACCTCTGCGTTTCGCATTTTCCACAATCGCATAAATTTCACCCCGAAAAGCAGTCGCAAGGCTATTTCTTTTCAATAGTGCTTGCCAAGTATGTGTCGCAAAGCCACCTAGTATTGCCAATACTCCACCCATCAGAGCGGCAAAGAGAGTTTGCGCGAAGGTCAATTGAGTACCTCTTTATATCTAGTATCTCGGCAGTATTTAGTGTCTTTGACGACAGAACATAATAAAACCGTCAGGCTGCGCTACGAGAGTGAAGGATAAGGAGGAGCGGATCATTCCGTCTCTCATCGTCCAAATTAACGCATAAAGCCTATTCCCAACCACAGGACCGGTTTGCGTTTTGCTCCTGAAGCCAGGCCATCAAGGGCGCGAAATATTCGACGACCGCTGAGCCGTTCATTTCCGCCGTGCCGGTGAAAGCTTCCAGCGCTTCCGGCCAGGGCTTGGAAGTTCCCATCTCCAGCATCGCGTTGAAACGTGTCCCCACTTGGCTCGATCCATATATGGAGCACCGATGCAACGGACCCTGCCAACCCGCCATATCGCAGGCCGCTTTATGAAATTGAAACTGTAAAATGGCGGCAACAAAATATCGTGTATAGGAAACGTTGCTGGGAATATGGAACTTTCCGCCCGGATCAAAACTATCGGCGGAGCGTTTGGCAGGCGGGCGAATGCCTTGATATTTCCGGCGCAGCTCCCACCAGTGATCATTATAGGTTTCGGGCTTTGTTGCGCCTGAAAAGACATCCCAACGCCATTTATCCATCAACAGACCGAAAGGGAGAAAGGCGACTTTTTCGAGCGCCTGCTGCATTAGAAGGCCGATATCGGCGGACGCGTCCGGAACACGTTCAAGCAGGCCAATCTGTTTGAGATATTCCGGCGTAATGGACAGCGCAATCATATCGCCGATGGCTTCATGAAAGCCCCCATTCGCGCCGCCCCGGAATAGAAAATCTTGGGTATTATACGCCCGGTCATAGTAATTGTGACCAAGCTCATGATGAACCGTGCGGAAATCTTCAGCGTTGACTTTAGTACACATCTTAATGCGGATATCGTCTTTGAAATCCAAATCCCAGGCCGAAGCGTGACACACAACTTCGCGGTCGGCAGGCTTTGTCAGGAGAGATCGCTCCCAAAACGTTTCGGGCAAAACGTCAAAGCCAAGAGAAGAGAAAAAGGCCTCACCCGTTTCCATCATTTTAGTGGCGTCGTAACCGGCCCCGACGAGAAGCTCCGTCAGGTCAAAACCCGGATCGGAAGCTTCCGGCGCAACAAGATCGTAAATATTGCCCCAGCTTTGCGCCCACATATTACCCAGCAGATCGGCGCGAAGAGGCTGATCGAGCGGCACGATTTCATCGCCGTAATTCTGGTTCAATTTAGCGCGCACATGACATTGCAGTTCATCATAGAGCGGTTTCACCTGGCCCCAAAGGCGGTCTGTTTCGGTTTCAAAGTCCGCCGGATCCATCTCATATCGCGACTTCCACATTGCACCCAAATCAGCATAACCCAACTCTTCCGCGCCGGCATTAGCGATTTCCACCATGCGCGCATAATCTTGTTTCATTGTCGTGCCGGCATCATTTGTCGCAACCGGAATATCCCGCCATTTGGTCCAGATCTCTTGCAGGCGCTCAGCATCACGCACCGTTCCCATCATTTCTTCCAAATCCGAGCGATTGACCTTGACCCCGCCAAGATCGATTTTTCCAACGGCATAAGTTGAGGTCATCCGCACGCTCAGCTCCGCCAATTCCAGGGCCGCGCCTTCTTTTTCCGGCGCCGGGACATTCACTCCCAGTTTGATAGCTTCTATTTTGCGGGCGAGGTTCGGGTTGAGATCGAGCGTCTCAAACCGCTTGGCTTCATTGGCCCATTGCACACCCAGCTCGGTTGCCTCAGCGCCCGCCTTCGTCGCCAGCCAATTGGTGTCATAGGTGATGAAATTTTCCTGAACCCAGAAAACCCGATTAGCGTATTCGTTGAATTCCGCAGAGTCTTTTTCCACACGCTCCACAAAGACCACGGCGTCGGCGACAGTCACTTGGGTGTTGGTGGTCTCCGAATCAGAACAGGCCACGTTAAGAACGAAGATCAAAAAAGAAGCTAACAAGATTTTAAAAAGCCGCAAGATCTCATAGCGCTGTGAAATTTCAGACATCCAAATCCCCTCGTCCTGACATCAAAATGTTAAACGTGATCCAACTTACGGTACAAGGCTGCGCCGTTAAATCTATTTTTGCCGCATGGCATCTCTAGCGTTGCAAAAAAGCGCCAGGAAAAACAGCATAAAAACAACGCCAAAACCGAGGACTCCGATATTGAGACCGAGAAGCATTTTCTCGCTGCCGTCGAGATATTTCATTGAGCCTCCATAGAAATCTTGTAGCGCGTAAGCGGCTAGAAACCCGCCCGTCACAATTAATCCCAAGAGGCTGGAAAAAAAGACTTCCCCGCGCACCCAAACGAGCCACAAACAAAGCGCCCCAATCGCCGAGTTGGTGATCAACTGCCAGACTTCATGGATGCGCACATGCGGCGTCCAGTCAGGATTAAAGACATGTGTCTCATTGATCTCCAAAAAAGGAACGCCCAACGCAAACATAAGAATTCCAAATGTAACGATTAGTTTTGCGATCATTGGTCCGGACGCGTCTTTTTAATATGTTCCAATATATTTTGCCGCACATCATCTGGCTGCGCCTCAATCGCTTGCACCAACACACGAAGTTCACGGCGCAATCCATAAATCTGGTCGATCATGGACAAAACGGTCGGAATCATATCCTCGGCGATATCCAGATCGCGGCGTAATTGGCCAATTAGGCGCAGACGCGCCACATCAATCTCATCATAGATGCATTCCGATGTTGCGTTAAGCGCCGGACGCACCCAGCCCTGTTCGATCCAGACCTGAAGCTCCACATTATCAAGGTCCGCAATGAGGGTCAGCACTTGGGCCTCGTTCCACATTACACCGCCCCCTTCAATGCCTTTCGCACATCAGTGGCATGGGTTTTAGCCCAGTCTTCCATGAACGCCTCCAGATCGGCATCAGGTTCGTCGGGCAAAACAACTTTGAGCGTGACATAATGATCGCCGCGGAGGGCAGTTTTCTGGCCTTTAGATTTAGGGCGCGGAATCCCCTTGCCTTTTAGTCTCAGGACCTTGCCTGAAGAGCTGCTTTTCGGCACGCTCAAGCTGACTTCTCCAGTGATCGTCGGCGCTTTGATTTTCGCGCCCAGCACAGCTTCGGACAAACAGATCGGCAAATCCATATGGATATCGAACCCCTCCCGCCTGAAAAAAGCGTGGGGCGTGACTTTGATTTCTATTAAAGCATCGCCGGAAGGACCGCCGCCAAGGCCTTCCATTCCCTTGCCTTTCAGCCGAAGGCTCTGCCCATCGCTCAGGCCCGCCGGAACCGAAATATCCAGGCCCTTGCCGTCCGGCATGGTCACGCGTTTTTTTACGCCCGTCACCGATTCCATAAAGTCCACGGTGAGATGGTAGCGCACATCCTGCCCGCGCATGCGCGGCATGCCGCCCCGGCCTGCGCCCCGGCCTCGATCCCCAAACAGATCGGAAAAAGCGCCACCCAGATCGGCAAAATCGGCATATCCTGACCGGCTCTGATAGGGATGCCCTGAGGCACTGTCGGCATACTGCCGGTACATACCCTCGGGCGGGCGTTCCTGGCCGCTGGCGTCTATCTCCCCGCGATCGTATTTGCCCCGCTTTTCCTCATCACCGAGAAGCGTAAAAGCGCTGGAGATTTTCTTAAAGCGCTCCTCGGCCGCTCTGTCGCCCGGATTAAGATCCGGGTGGTTTTTTTTGGCAAGCTCTCGATAGGCTTTGCGGACCTCATCTGAAGAGGCCTGTTTTGAGACGCCCAGCACCGCATATAGATCTTCACTCACGGGTTCATACCCTTTTGGTTCACTATGTCTTGTCAACGCAAACCTAAGCACGACAAAGACAAAATGCCAGAGGGCATGAAAAATCAATCGAAATGGGGGAGAAAATTAGGGAAACAGAGGAAGGGCATGAGGGGGCCTAAAGAGCGGCTGAGGAAGGAAAAGAGGGCTTAATCGGCGAAAGAAGGCAGTGTCACCACCGCTGAAGGCCGCGCGTTTTCACCCGGCCGCTGAGCCAAGCCCAGATAATAACCGACATAAAAGGCCGTCAGCACCACTGTCAGACTTAACGCGAATTTGAGCCTGTCGCCTTCGCGGCGCGGGCCGAAGATCCGTTTTTTACGCATAATCTTGCCTCAAAGGGCCACATGATGCGGCGCCCCTCTGGTCGATCAAGTTTCACCTGTGGCTCTTAACGTTGGTTAAAAAACCATGGTCAATTTCGAGTAAAATTAGAAGGTTGGCTGCGCGCTTCACACACAGATGATTAACCCCGACGGCGCCAGATGCCGAGGACGGTTTTTCCGAAGTGATAGCCCAAAAGAGGGTCGACCCCTTTGGAGGGAGGCACCATAAAGCGATCCCACAGGGCGATCTGCGATTCGGAAGGCATGCCTTTTTGAAGGAGCAGCCGGTTTGCGAGCGAGGCAAAAAACCCCACGGAATCGAGATAGCGCAAACGAACCTGTTCAAGATCGGCATTGGTGATAGCGGTCAGAGATTTACGTGAATATCTGCGGTGATGACCAATGGCATGATCAAACGGCGAGAAAAGAAACTGGTGGGCAGGCGACAGAACAATCAAATGCCCGCCGGGGGCCAGGCGCTCAGTGGCTTGAATCAGCTCGCCTTTGTCGTCTTCGATGTGTTCCAGGACATCAATATAAAGAATGGTGTCTGCGGCAAAGTCCGCCGGAATGTTTAAAAGAGTGCCGTTAACCACTTCACAGCCCCCCGGCATGAGACCGCCTTTGATAGCGCGTGTCATTGCGGCGGCCATCTCGCCATCAGGTTCCAGACAGATCCATTGGCTCTGCTCCGGCGCCATATAGGGTGTGTTCGTCCCCAGGCCTGCGCCTACTTCAATCACGCGCTTGCCGATGAAAGGACGAATCTGGGCGCACCAATACTCTTTCCAATTGACCGCTTTTTTGAAAAGCTCCAGCTCTCCGCCGATATAGGAATCCACATCCGCCATAGCTGATTTTCAGATCCTTGTCTTCACTTGCCCGCGCTTGAAGCCACTGTGCATGATCTCTAGCACTGGGTTCAAGGGTCGACAAGGCAAGCGCGCGCTTTCAAGGGTCTACGTCTATTTCCCTTCCAGTTTTTTCAACCGTTGATTCAGCTTTTCTATATGGATGGCCTGCATCTCACAAATTTCAATGAGCTTCTGACCGCACTGACCCACCGAGAGCTTATCCCGCGCGTGATCGTACTCAGGCGAACGGCCGGGTAGATTGGGGAAATGGCCATTGGCTTTCCAAAAGGCTGCGTAGTGATCAGGATCGGCTTGATCGAAAGTCGCCTGCCGGGCGATAAAGTCCTTTGCGGGTTGGTGAACGTCTGGCGCATAA
>JAJFIO010000244.1 GCA_021774915.1 Alphaproteobacteria bacterium | reverse complement strand
CTGGTCTATGGTCAACCCAGCTCTGTGTTCCCCGCCCGCGCGGGGATGAACCGGTCGATCATTACTTCAACCCGTGTATTTTGACGTGTTCCCCGCCCGCGCGGGGATGAACCGGGTGCAGAATATCTCGAAACTTGGCTTAGAGAGTGTTCCCCGCCCGCGCGGGGATGAACCGCAATTGCCTTTTGTGGGGTGATTTTTGGACATGTGTTCCCCGCCCGCGCGGGGATGAACCGCAATGATACGGCTTGGAAATAGGTATGATGAAGTGTTCCCCGCCCGCGCGGGGATGAATCGTTTGCCTCGGTCAAGTTTGCCCCGGTTAGGTCGTGTTCCCCGCCCGCGCGGGGATGAACCGGTTTATAGGGGCGTGGCGAGAGACCAAGTCCCGTGTTCCCCGCCCGCGCGGGGATGAACCGTTCCATAATCTCCCTCCTTTGTTGTGGCCCTAGTGTTCCCCGCCCGCGCGGGGATGAACCGCTTGTGTGTTGGGCTTTTCCTGGAGAGGGGGCGTGTTCCCCGCCCGCGCGGGGATGAACCGTGATTTGCAATGCGCTCTGAGATCGTTCATCGGTGTTCCCCGCCCGCGCGGGGATGAACCGTCGTGATCTACAATGACACACCGGCATCACCCGTGTTCCCCGCCCGCGCGGGGATGAACCGGTGATTTTCGCGCGGCCAAGTTTAGCCTCTAAGTGTTCCCCGCCCGCGCGGGGATGAACCGCAGCCCCGTGCTTTCGTGCGGTCAGCAGCGCAGTGTTCCCCGCCCGCGCGGGGATGAACCGCAATCGCCGCCCTCGTGAGTTCAAAATCGTAAGTGTTCCCCGCCCGCGCGGGGATGAACCGTTTGTGTGTGTCGGTCATCCCGCCATTCCCTTGTGTTCCCCGCCCACGCGGGGATGAACCGTTTAAATATGTAGACTGGATTAGTCGAGATATGTGTTCCCCGCCCACGCGGGAATGAACCGGTTCAAAGTGAATTATCCGTACCCGGATCAACGTGTTCTTTGCCCATGCAGGGATGAACCGGAACTTATCTTGTTTAGCAAAATCGAGGACGTGTTCTCCTGTCCATTCCAAAAACTAGATTCGATAATTATGTCTCCCAAAAAACCTCGCCCGAGGTGAGGCCAAAGAAAATCGCATCATGGATGATTGTCATGAAATATCTCTACGACAGCGATTCGGGTTCGGCAGATATATGTATTTCCATCGGCGTCCATTATGCGGCCTACCCCACCTTCAAATTGACCGTTCAATGAGCCAATCGAAGAGGCCGGCTTTGACGGCATTGTTCGCCAGAGTATCCCCCTCCCAGATATGAATCGGGTCAGCGCTTTTTGCACTGAGCGTGCCTTGAGGACTGTGACAAACAAAGAACAGGCGGTCATGGGTACCGCTACGCTGAAACCGATCAATATAATCATCAAGCACGGGTTGCGCGGCCTTTGACTTGACCTGCACGAAAGCGGTCTCGCCTGTGGCCGGTTGTTCAAGGACAAGGTCTACGTCGACGAGGGTGCCGCCCACACCGGAGATCCGCTGCCAGCCGGAGCGGGCAAAGATGAGGTCAACAAGGTTCTCAAACTCAGCCCAATGGAGGCCTGCAATCATCTCAGCGGCGATGACAGTCAGGGTGGTGCGGGCGTCTCTGGCGCGGCGCACCACCGGCTCTTCCAGGCCATTGATGCGGCGCAAGAGATAGTCTTCTTGTTTGACGCGGCAGATGGTTTGGCGATAGGCGGCAACTTGCGTCAGACGCGTGCTCAGGTGATCGACACGCAAGGGCTGTCCTTTGATAGTGACCTTGCGCCAGGGGGTGATGGTCTTGCGCATGCGTGGCCCCTTGGACTTATCAGTCTCCCCCAACCATTCGACGCAAGGGTTGGCGAAGGCCCACCAAAGATGCCCATCGGCAAAGGTGATCCACAGGCACTCAGCGCCCAATTCATAGAAATCCCGGATCTCGCGGGCGCTGTCCTTGGCCTTGCCGGGGGAGCGCCCTTCCCGCTCCGTGAAAATCTGCATGACCGCATCCCAATCGCCTTTATGCGCGATATCATGGGGGATGGAGGCATAACCAAAGTGCATCTCCCCCGCTTGCAGGCAGTGCTTGGCCCAGGCCCCGCCGGGGCCAAGCTTGATATAGCGTATCTCTAGGGGCGCGATGTGCTCCACTTTGGGCCTCTTATCTCATCACTCTGCCTTCCAAACCTTTGCTTCGTTAGGCCGGCAAGTCCAGTGAAAAGAGACTCATAGGCTGTAGTCCTATAGTTAACACTTGAGGCTTCATGGCGGCCATGGACATTCGGCGCCGTGTTGGCCTCAATCTGCGTAAAATCCGCGAGAACCAGGGCTTCTCACAAGAAGCCCTCGCCTTTGAGTGCGGCATTCACCGCACCTATATCAGCGGAGTGGAACGCGGCATCCGCAATCCCACGATTGTGGTGCTGGCGAAGATCGCCAAAGCATTGGGCGTGCCTCCGGCAGATCTGTTGGCGGGCCCGGCCAAACGGTCCAGCCGTTAACCAAGTTGGCTTTTGTTTCAAACACTTAAGCTGCGGGGAGTGGTTGCTTCCATGCCGCTTCTTCTATATACAAGACTCAACTCCAGATGAGTGATTGGACGGGTGGCATGGCCCTCTTGTCCCCTCGTCGTTGAACGGCAACCGGGCCCATGGTGGCACCGCTCCGTTCGGGAGTGATCAAGCGATCCATGGTGTGAGCGTGATCTTCGGATAACCCGAGGCTTCGCGCTTTTTTTATGTGGCGCGTTCCCGTAAATGACGGAGGACGCCGCCATGGCGCAACTCAATATTATTACCCGCGACCCGGCAACGCTGACGCCGCGGGACAACAACGCCCGCACGCATTCAGCGCGGCAGATCAAGCAGATTGCTAACTCTATAGAGGCTTTCGGCTTTACCAACCCCATCCTGATTGATGACAGCAATAAAGTCATTGCCGGTCACGGGCGCTTGGCCGCGGCCCAGTTGTTGGGGTTGGAGACCGTGCCCACCATTCGGCTGGAGAATCTCAGCCGCGCAGAAATCCGCGCCTATGTGATTGCCGATAATAAGCTGGCGGAGAATGCCGGCTGGGACAGCGAGATCCTGGCTATCGAGTTACAGGACCTGATGGCGCTTGATCTTGACTTTGATGTCTCGCTCACGGGTTTTGAGATGCCGGAGATCGATCTGCTGATCAGCGGCCTTGGTGGTGAAGATGAGGTGCAAGATGAAGACATCATCCCCGCCGCCCCTGCCAAGGGGCTTGCGGTCACCCGCCCTGGGGATCTGTGGGTGATGGGTGACCACCGCCTGCTCTGCGGAGATGCCTTAAAGGCCGAATCTTATAAGAAACTTCTGGGTGGTGAACAGGCACAGATGGTCTTTATCGACCCCCCTTATAATGTGCGAATTGACGGTCATGTGTCAGGCAAGGGCGCGGTCAAGCATAAAGACTTCGCCATGGCCTGCAGCGAAATGAGCCAAAGTGAATTCACCCGCTTTTTACACACCGCCTTTACTCATCTGGCAGCGCACAGCACTGATGGCGCCATCCACTATGTCTGTATGGACTGGCGCCATATGGGCGAGGTGTTGGAAGCTGGGAATGCGGCTTATACCGCATTCAAAAACCTGTGCGTCTGGGCCAAGACCAATGGCGGCATGGGATCACTCTACCGCTCCCAGCACGAATTGGTGTTCGTGTTTAAGTCAGGCGCGAGAAAACACATCAATAATGTGAACTTGGGTAAATACGGCCGCAACCGCACCAATCTGTGGACCTATGCGGGGCAGAACAGTTTCGGCAAGACGAGGGACGCGGATCTGACCGCGCACCCTACGGTGAAGCCCGTGCGTTTGATCGCTGATGCGCTGCGCGATTGCTCACATAGAAACGGCCTCGTGCTTGATGCCTTTGCGGGCAGCGGCGCCACCCTCCTGGCCGCCCATAAGACCGGGCGGCGCGGGGCGGGGCTAGAGCTCGATCCTCATTATTGCGACGTCATCATCGAGCGCATGCGTGCCCGGGTGGGCCTTGAGGCGGTGCACGAGGCCAGTGGCAAAACATTTGAAAAAATCCAAGGGGAACGTCAAACCCAAGTGGAGACAGTATTATGAGTAACAATAAAAAACGTGATTACGAGGTGGGCTATGGCAAGCCTCCCAAAGAGCATCAGTTCAAAAAGGGTCAATCGGGAGGCGGCCGGCGCAAAGGCACTAAAAACCTCAGGACCGATTTGCGTGAAGAGCTGTCTGAGAAAGTCACCATCACTGAAGGTGGGAAAAAAGTGAGGGTGTCTAAACAGCGCCTGATCGCTAAGGCTTTGATCGCCAAAGGGTGCAAAGGGAACGTGCCGGCGACGAATACCTTAGTTAAGTACATGTTGACGCTCAACATCACCGGACTTGAGGAGACCACGGAGAATGAGCAATTGACGGTGGATGAGCACACTTTGCTTGAGATTTTGGAAGCACGCGTTGAAAAATCCAAGAAAAGGGCCAGCGGTCAAAATAACGATGAAGGAGGCGACAATGAAGATCAGTGATCGCCAACTCGTTAATGCCCTCATTCGCCAAGATCTCCTAGCGTTCACGGTGAGGGTGTTTCAAACGGTTAATCCCAGCACGCCCTATAAACCCAATTGGCATATCGACGCCATCCTCCATCACCTCAAGGAATGTGAGGCTGGGCGCATCAACCGCCTTCTGGTGACGCAGCCGCCTCGCTCTTTGAAGTCTTTGTGTATCTCTGTGGCTTACGCCGCCTGGGCCTTAGGGCATGATCCATCGAAAAAGATCATTTGCGTCAGCTATTCAAATGAACTGGCGGCCGATCTAGCCCGCCAATTCCGCATGGTTGTGGAATCGGATTGGTATAAAAGGATTTTTCCTCAAACACGCGCCGCCAAGGATACCAGCCTTGAGTTTATCACCACGAAAGGCGGCGGGCGCATTGCCACCTCCATCGGTGGATCACTCACCGGCCGGGGCGGTGACATAATCATCATCGATGACCCATTGAAAGCAGAGGACGGCCTGTCCGAAGTGGTACGCAAAAGGGTGATTGAATGGTATAGCGGCACATTGGTCAGCCGGCTTGATGACAAAACAAAAGGCATTATCATCGTTGTGATGCAGCGCCTGCATGAAGGGGATTTAGCCGGTCACCTTATTGATAATGGCGGCTGGACCCGTCTTAATTTGCCGGCCATCGCTGTTGAACGCCAGGAGATTCCGATTGGCCCGGGTGAGACCCATATCCGAAAACCGGACGATGTGCTCCATGCCGATCACGAGCCACGCCGTGTGCTTGATCAGATTAAAGCTGAAATCGGCAATTTCAAATTCTCATCTCAATATATGCAAGCACCGGTGCCTTATAGCGGCAATCTCATCAAATGGGAGTGGTTCGGTGTTTACGCCTACCCACCGGCTCATAATGCGGACGGGAGGGTCATTCAAAGCTGGGATACAGCGCTCAAAATCACCGGTGATACGGATTACTCGGTGTGCACCACGTGGCTTAAAAAGGGCAATGATTATTACCTCCTGGACGTTCACCGTGAGCGGCTCGACTTTCCATCACTAAAAAGGCGCGTCACTGAACTTAAACACAGGTTTGCGGCGCATTCTGTTTTGATTGAGGACAAGGGCTCCGGCACATCGCTTATTCAAGATTGCCGTGCCGACCGCTACGATGTCCGGCCCATCCCGATCACACCTGAGGGTGATAAGGTCACCCGTATGAGCACGGTGACGCCGCTCATTGAAGCGGGCCAGGTCTTCCTGCCCGAAGAGGCACCCTGGCTTGAGGACTTTCAAGCTGAACTCTTGGCTTTCCCCTATGGCCGCTATGATGACCAGATGGACAGCATGTCGCAGTTTCTTCAATGGGCGCGCCTGAGAGGCGTATTTGTCACTCGTTATAGCAGAACAATCGGCATGTATTAAAAAATCCATGAGACGGCTGGGGCGGTTTTGCGCAGATGAAACGCGCGCAGGCGAATATCTCGCCGTGGCAATTTACCTGGGAAATTCCTGCGCCGGGTAGACCAAAGATGGATCGCACGTCAGCCAATTAAATGACGGGGGATTGATCTGAAAATTCGGAGGGTCATTCATCACCCACCTGTGCACACAAGAGGTCACGCTTAAGGGTGGGAGGTCATGGGGAGGCTTTGAGCCGCCCACGGCTCAAGAACAAGCGACACAATGAGACGCTGGGCGCCCTTGGGTGTCGCGCGCCAAGCAGGCTCATGATTGACGCCATTTGTGCCTGCAGCTGCTCTTCACCTCCCCATCTCTTCCCGCGCTGCCAGGGCGATGGCGTCTGCCATGATGGCTCTGAGGAACACGCCTTCTATGGTGGTCTCCGGGATCGGCGCACGCGTGGGGCACACGAGGCACGCAAGGCGGCTGAGCTTGATGATCAGATCGGAAATCGAGACGGCAGGCGTTGCCGCCAGAGCCAGATCTATTTGATCGAGCCGCTCCATGATCTTTTCTTGGGCGTCGCTTTCTTCCTCCACGCGCCCTTGGTTTATTTGCGCCACCAGCCAATCGCGCTCAAAGCGCAATTCCGTGAGGCTCTGTCTTGGATTTACCGTCATGAATAGCCTTCCTTTGCACAAAAACACATTAACCGCCTCCATGACCGCTCTTCTTGGCGCCACAGTCAAGTCCACATTCGTCTGTAGAGAGAGGAATTATCTATATTCGACATTTCATAGGCAGATTGCGCTGGACTTGTTCGGCCAAGAGAGCATGCATGGGGGACGCCGGAATGGTCCGGCGCCAAACCCGAACAAGGATTGATCCCATGCAAACTCAACTAAAAACCGCGCCCGTTTCTGTGAAGGTCACCAAAACGAAAAATGGTGATACGAAGCGTGCTCGCAAACCCAAACAGGCCAAACCTAAAAAAGCGGGGCTCAAACAAACCAAGACTGCCAAGATTTTAGGCCTGCTGCGCCGCCCGAGTGGTGCCAGTATTGACGAGCTGCGCAAAGCCACGGGTTGGCAGGCCCATTCCGTCCGCGGTTTCCTATCGGGCACAGTCAAAAGAAAACTGGGTCTCAAGGTCATTGCAGAAACAAATGACAAAGGCATCCGGCGTTACTGGACTGAAAGCACGCCGGATAAGGCGGAGGCTTGAAACATGGCCCTGCTGATAAGGGCCAAGCCGATGATGCAGCACCCTGCCTGATGCGTGTTGATCCCAAAACGGAGGCTGAACTTGCCCAGATTACAGAAGCGTCCATTGATGACCTCCGTGCCCGCTGGCGCGTTCTTTATGGACATGAGGCCCCAAAGCGTCTGTCGCGGCGGTTCCTGGAACTGGGCGTGGCCTACCGCCTGCAGGAAAAGGCCTTTGGGGGTCTGTCAGAGCAGACACGGGCTCTGCTGCGCCGCTACGCAGAAGAAATCCGTGTGAACGGCAGGCTGACCATCACCCCCTGTGCGCCCAGGCTGAAACCCGGCGTGCGCTTACTGCGCACATGGCGCGATGAGACCCATGTGGTCACTGTTCTCGAAGATGGATTTGTCTACCGGGATCAGCGCTTCGGCTCCCTGTCACACATTGCGCGCACCATCACGGGCGTGCGGCGCTCGGGGCCCGCTTTCTTTGGACTGAAGGGGGAGCGCACGCGGGCCGTCAACGGCGCCCGGCTTGAGGGGGTGTAATGCGCTGCGCTATCTATACCCGCAAATCCACGCAAGAAGGGCTGGAACAAGACTTTAACTCCCTTCATGCCCAAAGGGAGGCTTGTGAGGCTTATATTAAAAGCCAGCGCTTCGAAGGCTGGACTGTGCTTCAAGATCCATATGACGATGGCGGCATCTCCGGGGGCACTATGGAGCGGCCCGCTCTTCAGCAGCTGTTGCAGGACGTGCGTTCCGGTAAAGTGGATATCGTGGTCGTTTACAAAGTGGATCGGCTGACCCGGTCGCTGGCCGACTTTGCCAAGATCATTGAGATCTTCGACCAAAGATCAGTTTCCTTTGTCTCAGTGACACAAGCTTTTAATACCACGAGCTCTATGGGTCGATTGACCCTCAACGTATTGCTATCCTTCGCCCAGTTTGAGCGCGAGGTCACGGGCGAGCGCATCCGGGACAAGATCGCCGCATCCAAGAAAAAGGGCATGTGGATGGGCGGTAATGTGCCCCTGGGGTATGACGTAAAAGACAGGAAACTCATCATCAACGATGCGGATGCGGCCATCGTCCGTGACTTGTTTCGGCTCTATATCGAACTGGGATCGACGCGGTCCGTTCACGAACAAGCGACGCGGCGGGGGTTCAAAACGGCACGGCGCATCACCAAAGCGGGCAGATGCCGCGGTGGTCACCCCCTGTCCCGCGGTCACATTGACCAGATACTCACCTCCCGCGTCTATATCGGTGACATCCCGCACAAAGGCCAAAGCTATCCCGGCCAGCACGCGGCAATCCTTGACACCGCGACTTGGGAGGAAACCCAGACCATACGCAAGCGTAAAAGCGCCGCGCGGCGCTGCAAGACAAACGTCAAAGTTCCAAGCCTCCTTGGAGGTCTTCTCTATGATGCGGGCGGCGCACCGCTGACGCCCACCCATGCGGTCAAGGCGGGCAAGCGATATCGTTATTATGTCTCACGAACACTGATCACCGGAGATGGGGCGGGCAATGCAAAGCCTGTAAGACTCCCTGCAGCCGATATGGAACGCCTGACCCTCACCGCCATTGCCCAGTGGTTGAAAGACGCGGGGTCGGTCATTGATGCTCTTGCCGGCCTTAAGCCAGGGCAGAACAGTTTGGAGCTGGCGGAACAAGCCGCCTGTTTTACGGAGCGCTTAACCTCCATGCCTCCAGGCGAGCAGGCAAACACGTTCTCCAAACTCTGCACGCGCATCACCGTGCATGACGATCACATCTGCATCGCCTTGAATTCCAAAGCTCTCCTGAACGAGCTTGGAGTAAACGCGTTGGCGCAAAAACCACCGCCACTCACACTTAAAGTGCCCGCCCGTCTTTGCCGCGTCGGCGGTGAAAGCCGGATCCTCACCCCGGAAGATGAAACACGGCACCTTGATGGACCCGACCCAGCAATCCTCCGCGCGCTTGCCCGCGCCCACGACTGGGCCCAGCGTCTCACCTCAGAGCAGGTGCACTCGATCACTCAAATGGCCCGGCAAGACGGCGTCGGCGCCAGCTACCTGACCCGTATCCTTCCCCTAGGATTCTTGGCGCCCGAGATCGTCGAGCGGCTGATCCGCGGGGAACACTCGACCGCGCTCACAGCAGAAAAAATCACGCGGGGGAAAATGATGGGCTTAAGTTGGAAGGGGCAGATTGGTGATTTACTTAAGTGACCGAAGCTTTTCGCACTTGGTTGATGTTCTGTCACAATTGAAGCTTTAGATTTACTTCCTAAAATGCTCTATTTGTTAATTAGTTCTGTAACCGGCCCTTATTTCGTTTTCTTGTTGGGCTGCTAACCTACACCGACCTATAACCGAATGAAATACAATCATAACGCCCTTTCGTCTCGAGGAAAAAATGATAATCAACAACAATAATTACAGTATTTCCGAAATTATTTCGATGTTGGATCGGAAGGAACTCGTTGTAAATCGAACCTATCAGAGAGGTTCGGGAATTTGGCCTGCGGGGCCGAGCAGCTATTTCATCGACACCATCTTAGAGAAGTTCCCATTCCCAAAAATTTACATGTACGAGTATCTCGACAAAGATAAACGGAATATGCGGAAAGAGCTTGTCGACGGTCAACAGAGGATTGGAACTATACAGAGGTTTATCAACAACGAGTTCGCGCTAAGTGGTGACACGCGCCACAATGGCAATAGATTCGATGACCTCGACGAAGAGACGCAGGATGAGTTCCTATCATATACTGTATCTGTAGATGTAATCCGGAATGCAAGCCCGAGTGAGATATTGCAAATGTTTCGGCGTATGAACGCCTACACCATGCCTCTGAATGAAGCAGAAAAACGCCACTCACGATTTCAAGGTGAATTCAAATGGTTCATTAACCAGTTGGCAGATGATCTGAATGAGTTCTTCGTAACGTACGGTGTTTTCAACTCCAGGCAAATTATACGGATGTCCGATGCCAACCTGATTGCCGACATCATACTTGCAATGGAACGAGGGCTGATTAGCACAAGCCCCAAAGACCTGAACAAACTTTATGACGACTATGATGAGAGTTTTGAACATGCTGAAAAATATCATGATCAAATTTCTCAGGCTTTTGATTTCATAGCTATGAATTTTAGTGACCTGAGAAAAACGCACATGATGAAGCCCTATGCACTACATTCTCTGGTCACAGCTTTGATACATAGCCGTTATGGCATCCAAAGTATCACCAATGGTCTGGGCTCGGGTTCTATTGGTTCTTTCACGGCAAATATTGGTGAGGCAGAGCAAATGCTACTGGCTATGGCTCAAGCACACGAGGCAAAAGAAATCGACGGGCCATTTGAGAAGTATGTTTGGGGCGGTGATAGAAGCACCGACCGAAAACCTCGTAGAACCGCTCGTGTTTCGGCGATACTTAAGGCCCTAGGCGTTGAAATACCGGATCAGGACAATGATGCCTACATCGCTTGATGCGCTCCACTTAAAACTTGCTGTACGAGTCCGAAGCCTTGACAAGGCATTTGATCGACATATCACCAAACCGAAAGTCTTTAGCCGGATTGATCGCTTTGCCTTACACGAAGGTTTGGTTTCACCTCTTTGGCAAGCATGGTGCTGGTTTTGTAGAAACACCATTATTTGTTCGGCTAAGGGGGCTCATACTGCGTTGGGAGTTTTAACTACTTCGGGCTATTCACAATATCAAGAAATGGAAATCGCATATATCGCGAAGAAATTTTCCCAAAACCAAAGCGTTGGGAGAGTAAGATCATTGAGGGGAAATCATCAAGAGCCTACTTGGGGCGATGCAGAAAAACTGAACCGAATGGCACTCGGAATTAGTTCGAGCAACTCTTCGACTCTGACATCTGCATTTTCTGCATGCTCAACCATTAAAGATCTCCAGTTATGTCGAAATGCCAATGCTCACATATGCTCCGATACAATCAATCAGATGCAAACAGCCCGAACTCGATACGATGATACTATGCTCGTCCATCCATCTGACATGATAATGTGGATCGAAACCTCGACACAGAATTATCTTTGGAAGGCGTGGGTTGACGAGATCATTCTGATTTCTCAAATTGCCATAAAGTAGTTTAACCGAAAATTTGGGCCTGAAGCACACCGGAACAGGTGTGAACGGAGATATGGGCACGGTGATGGGTGGAAATGGCGCGTATTCGGTGCGCTTCACAGTCGCGGCTACGTGCTAAGTCCCTAATATATCGGCGTTTTCTGTGAGTGCCAGGTGTCTCTGCAAGGGGAGAAAACTGGCTGGCGGAGGGAGAGGGATTCGAACCCTCGGAAGGCGTGCGCCCTCACCGGTTTTCGAGACCGCCCCATTCAACCACTCTGGCACCCCTCCGCTAAGGGCGTTTGCCGCGCACTCAGGGCAACCCTGAGCCGTGCGGCGGCAAAGTACCCGAAAGCCCGATACCGGCGCAAGGGATGCCTCAGGCCTTTTCAAACGGATCGCCGCCAACTGGATTTCTTCCTCGTTTTGACCTATGAGACTGTGCACACCCCCCGTGATCCAGAAAGCTTAAAGACCCGTGGACGTTCAATCCCTCGCCATACCGGAAGTCAAACTGATCTGCCCTGCCCGCCATGGCGATGCGCGCGGGTTTTTATCTGAAACCTGGAACCGGCGCGCCTTTGAGGCGGCGGGCATGATCTTTGATTTCGTCCAAGAAAACCATTCCCTCTCCGCCGAGCAAGGGACGGTGCGCGGCCTGCACTTTCAAATCCCTCCGGCAGCGCAGGACAAA
>JAJFIO010000243.1 GCA_021774915.1 Alphaproteobacteria bacterium | reverse complement strand
GCCTGCTTGCCGGGCATGCTGTGTCAGTTCAACCGCCTCCCGGGTCGAATTCGATCCGGCGCCCGCCATCACCGGAATGCGCCCCGCCGCAGCTTCAATGCACAGCTCCACCACGCGCCGGTGTTCTTCATGGCTTAAGGTCGGCGATTCGCCCGTGGTCCCACATGGCACGAGCCCGTGCGTTCCTTCTTCAACATGCCAGTTAACCAGAGATACCAACGCGTCTTCATCGACGACGCCATCTTTGAAGGGCGTAATCAATGCGCATATCGACCCTTTGAACATTTTACCTGCCTCTTGTTTCATCGCAAAGGCGCCGTAGCACTCCTTTAGGATTTTCACTCTGTTTGGGGCGGAAGATAGACCTCGCGCCGCGATGCTGCAACCAAGACACAAGTAAAACAGGTAAATATGGGGACTTTTAGCCCGTTTCATCGTGCTGTGGCATGTAAAATACGCATCTCACAGCATTATTCCCAAGGCGTGCTCGCAACCTTACTGGATTGAAGGGCCAAGCCAAGCTATCATTCACCACGCCAGGTCTTACAACTCCTGGGGCAGGACGGAATCCGTGAGGGGCGGGCCGGACTTTTGTCAGAAGTTGGGCGCTTTCTTGCATTTGTAAGTCAGCGAAGAGGACAGGCCCTCAACACAACGGGAATAACTTCCAATTACAAGGGAATGCGGCAAGGCGTGCGTCATTTTAGGAAAATAGCACCTCTTTATAAGACACTTTCCAAACGCCAGGCATCGCCGCCAGGCATCAGGAGGGGCGCTGCATTGTGCCTCGGCCTATTGCTGACAATCACAGCGCTCACAGCAAGTCCGGCCTGGAGCGCCCGCCTCCCCTCCGGTTTTACCCCGATTGTCAAACCACCAATACCGCCCCGCTCTACTTTGTTGTCTGATAGAGATCTAAGCCAGTTCGAAAAAGCGCTGGCGGCAGCTGACGCCAGGAAATGGACAACTGCCCTTGATCTTGCTTCACAGATCGTCAGCCCCGTGCCCAAAAAGATCATTATGTGGCGTTTTCTCCAAAAAGAGGACACAACGGCCAGTACCGCTGAGATTACCGACTTTGTTAACGCCAATCCCGACTGGCCGCGCGTTGAGAGACTGCTTCAACGTGCCGAAACCGAGATGCCGGGCGAGATGCCAGCGCGGCAAGTTATCACCTGGTTTGCCGGCCAGGAGCCCATAACCGGTGAGGGAAAATTCCGTCTAGGCGAGGCTTATGCCGAAACCGGCCAAAAGGATTATGCCGATTACTGGATTCGGGATGCGTGGGCCAATCACGATCTGACACCGAAGCTAGAAACAGCACTACTGAAACAGCATATTCGGCGCCTGACTAAAGAAACTCACGCGGCCCGCGTCACCCGTCTTCTCTGGTCGAATAAAACGACGGCCGCGCGCCGTGTCTTGGGCTACCTTGCTAAAGATGACCGCGCCGTCGCCAACGCGCGCCTCGCCCTTATGGCGCGAGGGAGCATCAAAACCGCTCTGGCCAACGTGCCCAAGTCCCGGCGCAATGATCCGGGCCTCATTTACGAACAGGTTTTGCTGCACCGCCGGGCAGAGCGCAACACGCAAGCCTTAGCAACCCTCTTCCTGGCACCCAAGGACCCCGCCTTGCTGGTACGCCCGGACAAATGGTGGAACGAGCGACACATCCTCGCCCGGCGCGCTATCAAAGAAGAGAAGTACGAGGATGCCTACGAACTAGCGTCAAGACATGGCAGCCCATCGGGCGCTTCCTTTGCCGAAGCCGAATGGCTGGCGGGCTGGCTGGCCTTGCGCTTTCTCCACGACCCCGCCATGGCGGAAAATCATTTTACTCGTCTTTATGAAGGCGTCAGTTATCCGATCAGCAAATCCCGGGCGCTTTACTGGAGGGGCCGCGCCGTCGAAGCTGCCGACGCCACCCAGCGGGCAGCCGGATATTACGCCGCAGCATCACAATATTACATGACATTTTACGGCCAACTGGCACGCGAACAATTGGATGCCGGGCAAAGCGATCTTGTCATCCCCGCCCGCTACACCATGGCCCCCGGCACTGAAAAGGCGTTGGGCGAGCGCAGTGTAATTCAGGCGCTACGTCTGTTAGCACTGACAGATCAGGGCAAAACCCTGCGCGTGTTCCTGTTTCACCTTGCCGACCAACTCAGCGATCCCAATGACCTGGCCGCCCTCAGCGATCTCATGGGCGAACTTGGACATCCTCACTTGGGCGTCCGCGTTGCAAAAAAAGCCAGCCTCAAACATATTTTTCTACCCGCACGGGCCTACCCGTTGACCGCGATCGATATCACCCGCACCGCCCCTGGCAGCGCTGAACCGGCTCTGGTTTTGGGTCTTTCGCGTCAGGAAAGCGAGTTCAACCCCCGCGCTGTCAGTCGGGCCGGAGCGCGCGGCTTGATGCAACTCATGCCGGCAACCGCCAAAATTGTTGCCCGGCAGCAGGGTGTTTCGTTCAATAAGAATAAATTGCTGGATGACCCATCTTACAATTTAACTCTTGGCAGCGCTCACTTAGGCGATCTCATAGATCGGTTTGACGGTTCCTATATTTTGACCATTGCTTCTTACAATGCCGGGGCGCACCGTGCACGGCAATGGATTCAGGACTATGGCGATCCGCGGCTCCCTTCTGTAGATGCCATTGACTGGATTGAAAAAATCCCCTTCAACGAAACCCGCAACTACGTGCAGCGGGTTTTGGAAAACACGCAAATCTATCGGACCTATCTGGCCAGTGGTGCGCCCACACATCGTTTGCACGTTGACCTTGGCCTGCCCATGGCCCCGTCAAAACTCAGCCGATACGCCATGGCATCACCCGATCTGATGCTGGCCAATATTGTGGTCGATGCGCCCAGACGCGAAGTTCCCGTGCCCCAGAAAAAAAACGCACCGGCGTTAGCCGAAAACACTGCCGGGCTCACCGAAACTCTTCCCGTGAAATCTGTGCCCCTGACCCTTGCATCGCTCACCCCTACAGTGGATGAAAATCCCAAACCCCTGCGCAAACCCCTAATCGCGCCTGCGGCTCCGCCTCAGAGTAAAGCGCCGCAAAGTCCACCTGTACCTGTGCCCATGGCCAGTCTTGCCCCTCAACCACCATCGTCCCCTCAGACGCAGATGCACCTCACAGGCAAAACTTTGCCCCTGCGCCCCATGAGCTCGCTTACCCCTGAAACTTCGGTTCCCTTCATGGAGCCGGTCAGGGAAGCAGGGGATCAGACAGCAGACCTGCCTTCTGCCGCCATGACTCAACAACCCCCGAATCTTGCAGCCCTGCCTAAGCAATCCGCACCGGCCGCCATAAAAGGATGCAAACTTTTCATTCCCGATAGCACCGGCGGCGGTACCTGCGCCGACCTTGCCGAACCAGCCATCAGTGCACAGAGATTAACGGACCTCGGTCAACCTGATGACGAGTCTGAAGTTCAAACAGATATGGAAGAATGCGATCTGTTTATTCCTGACAGCACCGGTAGCGGCACCTGCGCCGACCTGCCTCAATAAATGCCACACTGATCCTTCCTCATTGAATTATTTAGCACTTCGATAGACTGAGAGTCCGGCGCCCTTGCATCACACCCTCGTGAAGCCTAATGCGAACTCAAAATGGTATGTGCGAATAAAGCAATATCTAATTCGATGAATATCGAAGCGAGTTAAGCTTACTTCCTCATGAAAAATTCAATAAACTTATGCAAGCAGGTGGTTGATTCGCCTGCTCGATGATTTGCTTAGGCTAACTGAGCGCCTGCGTACTTTATCTTAAGACAGGGTAGTCATGAGTATTTTGGATCAAGAAGCAACGTTTGCGCAGCGTTCCGAACGCCTCCCGCTGGAATTGTCCTGGTCTTACCGCATTGCGACCCTCAATGGCCGGGACATGCATGCTCTTCTGTTCGCGGGCATCCTTGCCATCCTTAGCATGAATATCCTGAACGACCTGTCTGGACGGCCGTATTGGCCGATTACCCGCGCAATCGATGTCGGGCAGGAAGGCAATATCGCCACATGGTTCAGCAGTATGCTGTGGTTGAGTGCGGCCAGCATGGCGTTTTTATCTTACCGCATATCCACTGTAAAATGCATAGCGCCCACCATCGGCTGGCTTCTGCTTAGTGTGCTTTTGTTCTATGCGGCCTTGGATGAGGGGGCAGAAATCCACGAATATCTTGGCTCAACCCTCGTTAAATTCATTGCACAGACCGACGGGGCGAATGGCGTCACTTTTTTCGGACTTAACTGGAATGAACCCTTTTGGTTTCTTGTCCTGGGGCCTTTGGCGGTGGGCGGATTCATCACCGCCATCTTTTACTTTAAAGCATACTTCCCCGCGTCAAACACCAGCAGAATACTGGTCTTAAGTGGCAGTTTGATTGTACTTATAGGTGCGTTGGGTATTGAGGCTTTGAATTCAACTCTTCTTCAGAGCCTATCGCCTCACCACGCCATCCGGCATATAATGGGTTTGCTGGAAGAGGGTTTGGAAATGGCCGGCGCCTGGATGGTGAGTTACGGTCTCCTACTTCAAAAACAACACCTTTCATCCGTTTAAAATGCCTTATACTGTCAAGAGGGAAGCCACCCGCTTCGTATCTGGGAGAGGCCAGGATGACCCCGCGCAAAGAAATTGCCGAACTCAATACACATACCGTCTCCAATCAGACGCCGCCCTTAGCCGATGTGAACTTTTTCACAAGCGATCCCGTCTTGCAGGAGTCTCTGTCGCGGGAAGGTGCGGACTGGGCAGTGGAATCCGTAACGGCTTTTGGCAAGGCCATCGGCTCTGAAGAGGCTCGGCGCTGGGCGGACGATGCCAACATTTTTACGCCCGAACTTCATACCCATGATCGCTATGGACACCGCATCGATGAGGTGCGGTTTCATCCAGCCTACCATAATCTTATGAGTCTTGCCTTCAAGCATGAAGTGTCGTCGATCGCCTGGACGTCTGCGCATCAGGGAGGTCATGTTGTCCATACGGCGCTGGAATTTCTGCTCCAACAGACAGAAGCCGGCGTCTGCTGTCCGGTCACCATGACTTACGCAGCCATACCTGCGTTGCGCCATCTCCCTGCCCTCGCGCACATCTGGGAACCGCGCCTGACATCGACTACCTATGACCCCGCTTTTGCCCCCGCCATTCAGAAACGCGGCGCCACGATCGGTATGGCCATGACCGAAAAACAGGGCGGTTCGGATCTCCGCGCCAACACCACAAGGGCTGTACCTCTGGGCCCTCACGGAGCCGGGATGAGTTATCATCTTACCGGTCACAAATGGTTTTGTTCCGCACCCATGTCCGATGCTTTTCTGACGCTGGCGCAGACCGAGGAGGGGCTGTCCTGCTTTTTCGTGCCACGCTGGACGCCCGACGGCGAGAAAAACCGGATCTTCATCCAACGGCTGAAAAACAAACTCGGCAACAAATCCAATGCATCGAGTGAAATTGAGTATGACAACACATGGGGGCTGATGGTGGGTGAACCCGGCCGCGGCGTACCGACCATTATCGAGATGGTACATCATACAAGACTCGACTGCACCATGGCGGCGGCGGCGCTGATGCGTCAATCTTTGGTGCAAGCAGTTCATCACGCGCGCCACCGCACCACCTTTCAGAAAAAACTTATCGATCAGCCTTTGATGACGAATGTCCTGGCCGACCTCGCCCTGGAATCAGAAGCGGCCACAACCCTAGTCATGCGCGTCGCCCGTAGCTTTGATGAGGCGCAAAGCTCGAGCAGCGATGATAAACGCACTGCCTTCTCACGACTGGCTGTCGCTATTTCAAAATACTGGCTGAACAAACGCGTGCCGCAATTCACATACGAAGCGATGGAATGTCTGGGTGGAGCCGGTTATGTCGAAGAGTCCCTGATGCCCCGGCTCTACCGCGAAGCCCCACTGAACTCTATCTGGGAGGGTTCAGGCAATGTCATTTGTCTTGATGTTCTTCGGACCTTAAGCAAGGAGCCTCAGGCTCTGGAAGCGCTGCTCGGTGAAATTCGCCGCGCCCAAGGCGCCAGCGCCGCGCTCGACCGGGAAATCACTTGGCTGGAGCAGATAGTAGCAAAACCATCGATCGCAGAGATGGAGTTGCGCCGGTTTATTGAGCGCCTGGTGATCCTCTTTCAAGCCTCGTTACTGGTAATTCACGCGCCGACAGCGGTATCGGAAGCGTTTTGCAC
>JAJFIO010000242.1 GCA_021774915.1 Alphaproteobacteria bacterium | reverse complement strand
CGGTTTCATCATCCAGAAACACATCGCGCACGGCAAAGGGCAGATCCAAGGATTTGGCTATGGCGGGCGCCAGGGAAGACCCGCTGGTGCGTGAATCGAGATAGAGCAACCCTGCCGAATTGATGTGCTTCAGAGCCACGTCCATACCGGCGCGGTTATGCGAAAAGCGGCTTCCCATATGATTGTTGATGCCCACATAGCCCGACAGACGAGAGAAGGCCCAGGAGAGTTCCCTTTTGATGTCGGCTGCCGACTGGCTGACCTTCAGCGCATGTGATCCCGGATGCGCCGGGCCCTCAGGCTCCATCGGCATGTGAATGAGAATTTCATGTCCCCCTGCCCGCGCCCGCCGGGCAAAATCGTCCACGCCCGGGGCGCTTGGTAAAAATGAAAGCGTCACCGCAGCAGGCAGACGAAGAGCCCGTTCCGTGGCGCGTTTCACCGGCCCCAGATCATCGATGATGAGGGCGATCACCGGTGTCAGAAAAGGGACGGCGCTGGGTGAGCTGTTTTTAATCCAGGCTGGCGGCGTGCTGATCACCGGAAGCTGTCGGTGCGGCGCCTCCCGCAACGTCAGATGCATAGGCAGGCGAAAAGAAGCCAGATGTGTTGTTGGGCCCTCTTTCAAAATAGAGGGTCCCTTGCCCGGCATTTTTCTGGACCTTGTGACCAGGGATTTACGCAATGCCAGAGCGCCGGAGGCTGACGGAGCGACGGCCCGTCGCTCCAGAGAAGTCAGACTCTGCGCATGGGCGGCGCCGAACATTTGCCCCAGAAGGGCGCCCAGCAGAAAACCCACTATCAACATCAAACTGCAATAAAGCGCAAAACGGGATTCACGTGCGTTACGACACGCCCGATCCGTTTCAATCTCTGTTTGGGTTTGAGTCAGAACGGACGCATAGTCCATTTTGGTCTCGGAAATTGCCATTCCCGTAGCCTATTCAGTGCACGAAAGCGTTGAGTGTTGATGACGCAAGTTACCGAATGGTTAATGAGCGGTTAAATTATGGCCTGTGGACTGGTCACAGGCCAGCTCATCCCGTAAGTTCGCCGCCTTATTTTGTGATATCCAGCGGGTTGGAGAATGATCCTCCTGATCGACAATTACGACAGCTTTACATACAATCTCGTCCACTATCTGGGCGAGTTGGGGGCGGCTTGTGAGGTTCACCGGAATGATCAGATTTCGGTTGATGAAGTGTTCGAACGTGCGCCGCAAGCCGTGGTCTTGTCGCCGGGCCCCTGCACTCCTGACGAGGCGGGCATTTGTCTTGATCTTGTCAGAGCTGCCGCTGGCCGTTTGCCTATATTAGGGGTTTGCCTTGGCCATCAGAGTATCGCACAGGCCTTTGGCGCGCGAATCGTTAGAACCGATCAGATGATGCATGGGAAACTTAGCCGCGTGAGTCATAATGCAACGGGCGTCTTCAAGGGCTTGCCTGCTGACTTCCAGGCAACGCGGTATCATTCCCTGACCGTTGAACCGGCGAGTGTGCCGGACTGTCTGGAAGTCACTGCCACAACGCAAGATGGAACCATTATGGGGTTAAGGCATATCACCCACTCCATCCACGGCGTACAATTCCATCCTGAGAGCATCGCGTCGGAGCATGGCCACGCTTTGCTGAAAAATTTTTTAACTTTAGCGCAAACTGTGTGAGCTTGGAAAATTGCATGGATGATTTCAAAAAATTATTAGCCAAGGTCGCCGATGGTCACGCACTCAGCGAGGGGCAAGCGGCGCGCGCCTTTGAACTGATGATGTCAGGTGATGCCTCGCCGGAGCAGATCGGCGGATTTCTCATGGCCTTGCGGGTGCGCGGAGAAACGGTGGAAGAAATAACCGGCGGCGTGCGCGTGATGCGCGATAAAGCGCTGCACGTGCAGGCCCCAAAGGGGGCGCTCGACACCTGCGGCACGGGCGGCGATGCCTCAGGCACGCTCAACATTTCAACAGCGGTGGCCTTTGTGATCGCCGGCTGCGGCGTACCCATCGCCAAGCACGGCAATAAGGCTCTGTCCTCAAAATCGGGTTCGGCCGACGTTCTGCTAAACCTGGGCGTCAATCTCGAT
Source organism: Alphaproteobacteria bacterium (assembly GCA_021774915.1). Classification (GTDB taxonomy): domain Bacteria; phylum Pseudomonadota; class Alphaproteobacteria; order SMXP01; family SMXP01; genus JAJFIM01. The sequence continues at coordinate 8,038 of JAJFIO010000242.1, read as the reverse complement.
CTGCCCCCCGACCGGATCAGCCGGTGTATAGAACAGGCGGGCGTTGGTTTTATGATGGCGCCGCATCATCACGGCGCTATGAAGCACGTCGCCCCGGCCCGCCTGGAACTGGGCACACGGACCATCTTCAATCTCATGGGCCCTCTGTCCAATCCTGCCGGAGCCACAAGGCAGCTCATCGGCGTCTTTGCCGCGCACTGGCTTGAGCCTATGGCTGAGGTGTTGCGTAAACTCGGTTCGGAAAAAGTCTGGATCGTGCATGGTTCTGACGGTCTGGATGAGGTCACCACGACGGGGGTCACCCATGTCGCGCAATTGTCGAAGGGCGCCATCACGACATTCCAGATTACGCCTGAGGATGCGGACGTGCCGCGGGCCACGCTAGAGGATCTCAAGGGAGGCGCGCCCGCGTATAACGCGCAGCGGCTCAGCGCTCTGCTTGCGGGCCAAAGGGATGCCTACCGGGACATCGTTGTGCTGAACAGTGCGGCCGCGCTGATTGTCGCTGACAAGGCAGCCACATTACGCGAGGGCGCAGCGCTGGCCATGCAGTCCCTTGATGAGGGGCGGGCCAAGCGCGCCCTTGAGAAATTAATTGAAGTATCTAATGGATAAGCCTTCTATGGCAACGATTTTAGATGATATCAAAGCCTATAAGCTGGACGAGGTGGCGGCCTGCAAAAAAGCGCGCCCATTGCGCGATGTTGAACAAGCGGCGCGGCAGGCCTCTGCCCCGCGTGGATTTTTTCGCGCTTTGAAATCAGCTCGAAATCAAGGCCGCATCGGGCTCATCGCTGAGATCAAAAAAGCAAGCCCCTCCAAAGGCTTGATAAGAGTTGATTTCAATCCACCTGAACTGGCCGGCGCCTATGCCCAGGGCGGCGCCACCTGCCTGTCGGTCCTGACCGACGCCCCCAGCTTTCAAGGCGCGGGGGCCTATCTCACCCAGGCTCGCGCTGCGGTTGATCTGCCTGTGCTGCGCAAGGATTTCACCTTCGACCCGTATCAAGTGGCGGAGGCGCGGGCACTTGGCGCTGACTGTATCCTCCTCATCATGTCGGTTCTGGACGCGCCTCAGGCGCGCGAACTTGAGGAATGCGCACTGACCTGGGGCATGGATGTCCTGGTCGAAGTTCACGACAGAGCTGAGCTGGATGAGGCCCTAACCCTTTCCAGCCCCCTCATCGGTATCAACAATCGCAATCTGAAAACCTTCGAAACCTCGCTTGATGTGACGGCCGCTCTGGCCCCCCACATTCCGAAGGAACGCCTTGCGGTGAGCGAAAGCGGTCTCGCCACGCCAGATGATCTCCGTCACATGGCTGAGATCGGCGTCACCACGTTTCTGATTGGCGAAAGCCTGATGCGCAGCCCCGACGTGGCTGCGGCAACACGCGCTTTGCTTGGGCGCACCGGATAGCGTAGTCTTGAGGTCTTATGCTTGCCGGAGCGCTCTTCCCGGTTTTGATTTTAGCACTCCCGTAGGCTTTCAACGAGGGAGACCTTAAGATCATGCGACATTTATTGAAAAACGGGGCTGTTGGCATGGCCCTGCTCTTGTCAGTGTTCTGTGCATCCAGCACGGCTTTCGCGACCATCAATGATTTTACCGGCACTTGGGCCAATACCAATGACGCGACGCGCGGAATTACCCGCTTACGAGTGAAGCGGATGGGCGCCGCCGTCACGGTTCAGGCGTGGGGGAGTTGTTCACCCAGCGATTGCGACTGGGGCACGGTATCGGCAACCCCTTATGCGGGGAGCGCTTCGGCGGATGCTCTGGGCAATACCGTAGCCGTCGTCGCCACTTTCGATCAGGGCTTTAGTGAAAAAGCTCTTGTCTTAACGCTTTCAGGCACAAGCCTCACCGTGAAGCTCTATACCAAATTCACCGACGGCAGCGGGCGATCAGCCTACACCACCACGGAAACGTTTAAAGAACAGGCGGTGTTCACCCCCCTTATTCCGGGCATCGGGACGCTCATAACCGCACCACCGGCCAATCAAGATTGCATTGCTTTTAATCCGAATAATGCCGTCGTGGCGAAAGCTGGCAGTCGTTGGAAAATAAAGGTGGGCAACATGTGGCTTCTCGACTTTGACTCTAATCAGGCAGAGGCTCAAGAAGCGCTGGGTCGCATCAAATCTCACAACATGGACAAGCAATGTTTTGTCGGGCGGCCGAACCCGAGCTTTGAATATTACCTTTCAGGGACGAACGCTCCCACGGGACCCTCTAATGGCGAAGACTGTCTGAACTTCAACAATGCGAACGTAGAAGTGCAACAGATCAATGGACGCTGGAAGATCGTGGATGGAAGCCATTGGATGTTTGATTTTGAAGGCAATGAATCGGAGGCGCGCAAGGCGCATAAGATCATCAAATATTATGGCTTCAGCAAAACGTGCTATGTCGGGCGGCCCGGCCCCTCATTGAGTTATATGTTGAAATAGACTAAGCAGTGCCTTGATAGTTCTACATAAAGGCGATTGATGAGCAAACTCAGCCATCTTGATGATCAGGGCAGTGCCCGCATGGTGGATGTCGGCGAAAAGCAAGTGACGGAGCGCGTGGCGTGCGCTAAAGGTGCTGTGCGGATGAAGCCGGAAACCCTGGCGCTGATCACCAGCGCCGGGATCAAAAAAGGCGACGTTCTGGCCGCCGCCCGGTTGGCGGGCATCATGGCGGCCAAACGCACCGCCGATTTGATTCCACTGTGTCATCCCCTAAGCTTGAGTGCCATCACGGTGGATCTGGAGCCGGGCGCCGATAGTGCGTCGATCGATATCACCGCGCGCGTCAAAGTGAGCGGCCGAACGGGCGTGGAAATGGAGGCCCTGACGGCCGTGTCCGTGGCGGCCCTCACCATCTACGATATGGCCAAGGCGGTGGACCGGGGCATGGTGATCAACGACATACGGCTGGTGGAAAAATTAGGCGGCAAGTCGGGGGACTATAAAGCTGAAGAGAGTACGGTGACTGCGGCGCCCGCAACGCCTCCCAAACTAAAATCACGGGGAATGCGCGCCACACCGCATGAATTGATGGGGGCCGCTGTAAAGCGCCGACCTCCCCCCCCGGCCCGTCCTGCAAAACAGCCGGATCAGCGGGAAGCGTTCCGCTGTTTTTTGACTCGCAATAGGATACAGGTCTCGGCCCTGTCAAAAAAAGCCGGGGTGAGATCCGGTGATGTCTATGGCTATCTCAACGGGCAAACCTCCTCCCTTGCACACGATACAGCCGCAAGTCTGGCGGCGGCGGCGGGCGTTTCTCTTGACGATCTGTTTAAAGGGTAGCCCCAAGTGATATCAGTTGAAGAAGCTATAGATCGCATTGTGAAGAGCATTCATCCGCTATCGGATGAAATGGTGATGTTGGCGCAAGCCGCCGGGCGGGTGCTGGCGCAAGATGTGCTCTCCCGCTGCACGCAACCCCCCTTCGATGTCTCCGCCATGGACGGCTATGCGTTACGCTCTGAAGATGCTCAGACTCCGACCACCCTGGAGCTGATCGGTGAATCGGCAGCCGGAACCCCCTTTGAAGGCTCAGTTCTGGCCGGGCAGACGGTGCGCATTTTTACCGGCGCCCAAGTGCCCGAAGGCGCCGATGCCATCATCATTCAGGAAGATGTCGAAGCGCAGGAAAATGGGCGCATCAAATTTCACCTGGCCGCCGTTAAAGGACGGCACATCCGCGTCCAGGGAAGTGATTTTTCTGAAGGGGATTGCGCGCTTCGTGCCGGGAAAAGACTTAACTCACGGGATATCGGTCTGGCGGCGTCCATGAACGCGCCCTGGCTGAAAGTCAAACGGCGGCCGCAGGTCGCTATTCTGGCCACGGGCGATGAACTGGCTCTTCCCGGAGATCCGGTAGGCCCGCATCAAATCATCTCTTCCAATGCGCTATCCTTGGCGGCCAACATTCGCCAGTGGGGCGGTGTGCCGGTTGATCTTGGCATAGCACGCGATAATCGTGACTCACTGCACGAAGCGGCGCGGGCGGCGCGACAGGCTGATTTCATTGTCTCGACGGGCGGCGTTTCGGTTGGGGACCATGATCTCGTTCAGGAGGTTTTACGCGAAGAAGGTCTTAAAGTTGATTTTTGGCGGGTCGCGATGCGCCCGGGAAAGCCTTCCCTGTTTGGCGCTTTGCAAGGCGTGCCCATGCTGGGCTTGCCGGGAAATCCGGTGTCGTCAGCTATCTGCGCGCTCGTTTTGTTGCGCCCCGCCCTGGAGGCGCTTGCGGGCGTCAGCCAGTCGCACGATCTCCCTTTTATGCAGCGCGGCGCGCTCGCGCGTGACCTGCCCGCCAATGGCAAACGTCAGGATTATATGCGCGCCACACGCCAACTCCCCGACGATGCGGCAGGCGGTCCGCCTTTGGTGATACCTTTTGAAAGTCAGGACAGCTCCCTGTTGTCCCTTCTTGCCCAGGCCGACTGCCTTGCGGTGCGCCCGCCCCTGGCGCCAGCGGCGAAGCAAGGCGATGCGATTGATTTTCTTCCCCTTTTTGACAGCTAAATCCGGTTCTTCCCTTTTGTCATTCTCGCGAAAGCGGGAAGGTGGATCCCCGATCGCGCTCACATGCATTCGCTTGCCGAGGATGACAAGTGGGTGTGAGAGGGCCTTGACGCTGTGTGAGAACTAAACTAGAACAGATTCGGATGTTAACGTTTTGTTCTTTCTCGTAGGGATTTTGTCATGCTGACCCGCAAGCAACATGAGCTGCTGCTCTTCATTCACGGACGCATTCGTGAAACCGGTGTTTCCCCCTCTTTTGACGAGATGAAAGAGGCGCTGGATCTGAAGTCGAAATCCGGGATTCACCGCCTAATCACTGCCCTTGAAGAACGTGGTTTTATCAAACGCCTGGCGCATCGCGCCCGCGCTTTGGAGATCATCCGCCTGCCTGAAAGCACGGTGCCCGATGGCGGACTCGTCCATGCCCGCTCGACAGGCTTTTCCCCCAGCGTGATTGAAGGATCTCTGGGCAAGGAAAGCGCTCCTAACCTCTCAGCCGATACGGTGACCACAGCAACAGCCGCTCCCCATGATGAGGTCATGGAGGTGCCTGTTCTGGGCCGCATTGCAGCCGGGACGCCGATTGAAGCACTTCAGGATCATACGCATAATATTACCGTTCCCATGGATATGCTTGGAGCCGGAGAGCATTACGCGTTAGAGGTTAAGGGTGATTCCATGATCCAGGCCGGTATTCTTGATGGTGATGTTGCCCTCATCCGTCGATGCGAGACCGCTACCAATGGCGATATTGTGGTCGCTCTGGTCGACGATCAAGAGGCCACGCTGAAACGCCTGCGCAAACGCGGCGACACCATTGCGCTGGAAGCGGCCAACCCGGCCTATGAAACACGGATTTTCGGTCCCGACCGGGTGCAAGTCCAAGGACGCCTCGTGGGTCTCATGAGAACGTATTAAAACCCTGTCCAACTCTTTATCTCCTGAAACCTGGCTATTATTGGCTTGCCGTTTTAATTGGTCGTTTGCGTTTCGCAGGCTTATCCTGTCTTGGGTTTTTACGCGCTGACCACGGGCGATCGCCACGCGCAGACGCGGTGTTCTCGATGCGCATCCCATTCCGGCCAATCCAAATCGCGTAGGCGCCATTTTGCGCTAGGACCGCGCGGTCGATAATCAACGCATTGCTATTGCACCGGTCCGACAGGGCCCACGGCAGCCAGAGAGTTGAAACGATAATATCCGAGACCTGACAATCTTCTTCAAAGGCCCGTTGATCCATCACATAAGAAAGGCGGAGAGGAGCTTTGCTTGGGGTGACACAGGCCAGGGAATCACAGGTGAAAAAAGGCGTTTCGGCCTTGGCGCGTTTTTTCGCGGACTTAGGGTTTTCGCCTTCCCGCCGTAACCAATTTTCGGCGGTAAATCGCGCCTTCCGGGTCGGCAGCATCTGGAGTTCATGTTGACTATCGCGCATGGCCACGATCTTACCCTCCCGGTCAATCAGGATATCGGGCAAATCATTCGTCATGGCGAGCGCGATTCCGGCGCATATGCCAAGCCCGCCCGCTAACCGCCACGGCCGCCGCCATATGCATAACCACAAGCCTCCCAAAGCCATGAGTGCCAGAGCTGAGTTCGGCCAGGACGGCAGCAGACGTTCCGCGCCCTCCCAAGACGCGACGGTCTCGGCAATAGCCAGCATCTGGTCAATGCCCCAGCCCATAGGGATAAGCGCATATTCTTCAAGGCCAAAAGGTGTGAGGATAAGGGCCAGAACCAATGCCGGCATGATCAGTATACCTGCAAGCGGCATGGCGGCGAGATTGGCGGCGAGCCCATAGGCTGCAACCCGGTTAAAATGAAAAGCCGCAAACGGCGCACTCGCCATGTCTGTGATCAGGGTCGTCATGGCCACGCCGGCACCATAAAGCCAGAGCTTGTTGCTCCAATAAGAATATCGGGAGCGGACATGCGGATAGGGGCCTTTCTCATGCACAGAGGCGCGATGCCATTCATAAAAAGCAATGAGCGCGATCACCGCGGAAAACGACATTTGAAAACTGACGCTCAGCAAGCTGTCCGGCGTGGCCAGTAAAATCACGGTGGCAGCCAGTGCCACTGTGCGCATGGACAACACCGGGCGATCGAGCAGCACCGCAATAAACATCAAGGACAGCATAATGTAGGCGCGCTGTGTGGAAACAGAGCCGCCGGAGAGAATGAGATAGGCGCCGCCGCCCAAAAGTCCGCCGAGCGCCGCCCATTTGCGGATGGGGTAACGCAGAGCGAGCGGTTCAATGGCGGCCAGCACCGTGTAGATGATGGCAAAGAACATACCCGCCACCAAGCCCATATGCAGTCCGGAGATGGCCAGAAGGTGGGCCAGCCCCGCGACTCGCAAATTCTCGACGGCTTCTTCGGGAATGGCATCGCGGTCACCAGTTATCAGGGCGGCGGCCACGGTACCGCTGGTGCCAGGCAAATGCGTGCGGATGCGCTCGGCCAGAGACAGTCTGATCCGGGCGATCTGTTGTTGGAGATGGGCGGCAGAGGAGATATGAGGGGGCGCGGTGAGAATTTCCGGGCGTCGGAGCGTATACCCAAAACCCCCGATCTTCTTGAACCAGGCCTGCCGTGCAAAATCGAAAGCGCCCGGCGCTATCGGTCCCGGCGGCGGATTGATCACGGCCAGCAATCGCACTTTCTGTCCGGGCTCCAATTCCACGGCCTTCTGACGGATGGTCAGTCGGATGCGCTCCGGCAAAGCATCATTGGACAGGCGGTCTATGTGTTCGGGAGCCACAATCACTTTCCACCCGCCGCCCGGCTGGCGCGCGAGAGACATAATTTCTCCGACCACGTCGACGGGCCCTATTTGTTTCTCAATCACCGGCGCTGTCGTGCGTGCCGTTCTGACCTTGGCTGCTACAAATCCCAGGGCCAATAGTAAGCAGAAGATCACAAGGAGACAGGCTATTTGACTGATTTCAGGCGCTAATCCAGACCATTTCGGCCAGGCGCGCCAAAGAACCAACGCGGAGAGGAGCGGAACCACCGCAATGAGTACCGTGAGAGACCAATCAGGCTCAAAATTCAGCGCATAATAGAGAGCTATTCCCATCCCTATGGCCACGGGCGTCCAAAGAGGCCAACGATCCCGTTCCTCCCAGAATGCCTCACCTCCCGCCCGCCATGCAGCGCTGAGAAAACCAGATACAATTTTGCTCTGATCCCGTACACCTATGGCGAGATTTTGACCTGTGCCGCGTGGCCGCACATGCTCTCCTTCAGCCTTGGAAATACAACTGGTGGCTGTAACAGTAATCGCTCAAGGAGTGCTTAGCCAGAGCTAGATGTCTATGCTACAAGGGCGCCACATCTGGTTCCGCCCCCAAGCGCCAGAGATACCTTTTCGGCCTGATGCGTTTCACATGGCTGACCTCTCACTTACTCTTACTTGATATGGTGTTATGACTGTTTCTTCGCCTCCCATCACACGATTTGCTCCCTCGCCGACGGGCATGCTGCACATTGGCGGCGGACGAACGGCGCTGTT
>JAJFIO010000241.1 GCA_021774915.1 Alphaproteobacteria bacterium | reverse complement strand
TGCCCAGCAGATATTTCAGCGTATTGCGGATCTTGCGGTACGAATCCACATTGGCCTTGATGATGTCCGGGCCGATGCTCAAATCTTCGGTGAAATCGGAGCTCGCCGCCCAGAGACGCAAAATCTCCGCGCCGTTCTGATCGATCACATTTTGCGGGCTGACGGCATTGGGGCCCGATTTCGACATTTTATGCCCGTGCTGGTCGAGCAGAAACCCGTGGGTCAGAACCTGTCTATAGGGCGCGTGACCCCGCGTGCCGCACGATTCCATCAGCGAAGACTGAAACCAGCCGCGGTGCTGATCGGAGCCTTCCAGATAGAGATCGGCGGGAGAGCTCAGATCATCGCGCGCCTCCAGCACAAAGGCATGGGTGCAGCCTGAATCAAACCACACATCGAGAATGTCGTGCACCATTTCATAATCGTCGGCAGTGTATGCATCGCCCAGGAATTCAGCCGGAGGGGAAGCAAACCAGGCGTCAGCGCCCTTGGCCTCCACCGCCGCCACAATGCGGGCGTTGACGGCCTCATCACGCAAGATCTCGCCGCTTTCCCGGTGGACAAAAACCGTGAGCGGCACCCCCCAGGCCCGTTGGCGCGACACCACCCAGTCAGGACGGGTCTCGACCATGCCACGCAGACGATTGCGGCCTGTCTCGGGCACGAAACGCACGCCGTCAAGGGCGTCCAGCGCCTTAGCGCGCAAGCCATTGGTTTGCATACTGATGAACCATTGCGGCGTGTTGCGAAAGATCACCGGTTTTTTGGAGCGCCAGGAATGGGGATATTGGTGTTTCAGCCTGCCGCGGGCAATCAGGGCGCCCGCCTCGATCAGGGCATCGATCACGGCCTTGTTGGCGTCGCCCTTTTTGCCCTTGGCTGTGAGCACGCAGCGGCCTTCAAAGCCCGGCGCCTCAGCGGTGAGAATGCCGTCGGCATCGACCGTGAAAGGAATTTCTGTCTTGATTTCAAGTTTTTGAAGATACGCCTTGCTCTCTTCCCAGACCTCAAAATCTTCGCGGCCGTGGCCCGGTGCGGTGTGCACAAACCCGGCGCCCGTCTCGTCGGTGACATGAGTGCCGGCGAGCAACGGCACTTTAAAATCATAGCCCATTTCATTCAGTGGATGGGCGCATATCAGGCCATCAAGTTCGCTCGCCGATACGTCTTGGAGTCGGCTCCACCCTTCGACCCGCGCCTCTTTCATTACGTCTTCGGCCAAGGCATCAGCCAGTATAAGCTTATCGCCAGTTTTAACCCATGATCCTTCGGGTACATCCGTCACTTCATAGAGGCCATAGCCAATGCGAGGCGAAAACGCGATCGCGCGGTTGCCGGGAATCGTCCAGGGCGTGGTCGTCCAGATAATGACTGAGACTCCTGACAATTTTTTCGTCCCATCGACCTCCGCCATGGACTCCTTGACACGAAACTTCACCCAAATGGTGTCTGATTCGTGATCGAGATATTCCACTTCCGCTTCGGCCAGAGCGGTCTTTTCCACCACCGACCACATGATCGGCTTGGAACCGCGGTAGAGCCCGCCATTCATTACGAATCTCAAGAATTCCCGGACGATCTGCGCTTCCGCGTCAAACGCCATGGTGGTGTAGGGGTGATCCCAGTCGCCGATCACGCCGAGGCGCTTGAATTCTTCGCGTTGAATGTCAATCCAATGGTCGGCGAACTCCCGGCATTCCTTGCGAAACTCCAAAACCGGCACATCGTCTTTGTTTTTGCCCTTGGCGCGATAGCCCTCTTCGATTTTCCATTCGATGGGCAGGCCATGGCAATCCCAGCCCGGCACGTAATTGGCGTCCTTGCCCATCATCTGTTGAGAGCGGACCACCATGTCTTTCAAGATTTTGTTGAGAGCATGGCCCATATGCAGATGGCCATTGGCATAAGGCGGGCCGTCATGAAGAATAAAGGTCTCGCGCCCTTTTGAGTCTTCCCGTAAGCGGCGATAGAGATCCATGTCCGTCCAGCGCTTTAAGTGCTCAGGCTCCTGTTTGGGCAGGCCCGCGCGCATGGCGAAATCAGTCTGCGGCAAGAGCAGAGTGTCGCGATAATCCCGGGGGGCAGCGCCGTCCTTGGACTCAGAGGCTTCGTCGTGTGATGTGGTCTCAGACATGGGAAGCTCTCGTACAGCAATTCACACGGATTTCAAAGGCCTCACGACCGCTCTAAAGAGGCAAAGAGTCCTGCTTCCAGCGCGATTTGGCTAAAATCTCGCGCGCTGTGGCGCAATCCGCTTTAATCTGGGCTTTAAGACTGTCCAACCCATCGAATTTACGTTCCGGCCGGATGTAATCAATAAAATAGACGAAAATCTCCTGACCATAAAGATCGCCATCGAAATCAAACAGATGAGCCTCCAGTACAACGCCCTTTTTGTCGAAAGTCGGGCGATTGCCGACATTGGCGACGCCGTCGTAAAGACCTGCATGAGGACCATCAGGGATCTCCACACGCACCGCGCAGACACCAAGCGCCGGTTGGATATAATGCCCCATCAAGACATTAGCCGTTGGAAATCCGATGGTCCGCCCCCGTTTGTCGCCCTCCACTACAATGCCGTCCATGGCCCAAGGCCGCCCTAATCCTTCAGCTGCGCGCGCCACATTCCCGCGCCTGAGCGCCCCGCGAATCTGAGTGGATGAATAAACGGATGGCTTGCCCGGCGCGCCTTCCTCCACCAGAAGTTCAACGGCGGTCGATTTCAGACCCAGTGGTTGGCCCACAGCCTTCAGCACCCCAGCGTCTCCTGCTCTTTCCCGGCCAAACTGGAAATCAGCGCCAATCACCACATGCGCCACACCCAAACCATCCACCAGGACCTCCCGAATGAAGTCTTCGGCTGATTTTTGCGCCATCGCCTTATCAAAAGGCACGACAAAGAAAACTTCAACGCCCAGCGCCTCCAGCACCCGCGCCTTACTCATGCAAGACGTCAGGCGAAAGGAAGGGGCGTCAGGCTGAAAGAATTCTCTGGTATGGGGCTCGAACGCAATGACACCAAAGGCCGCACCGCTCTTGGCAGCCGCCCGCCGGGCTTCGTTGATAACGACCTGATGGCCAGGATGAATCCCGTCGAAATTGCCCAGCGCGACCGCAGAGCCCCGAAAGGCACCAGGAATATTGGTGTAATCTTTAAAAATCTTCATGGGATTCGTTTCCGGTGGGACGGCATATCTATTGTCACTACTTTCATCACTATGCAATTGGTTAACATTCAAGGGCTTTTCCCGCGCCTCAGGGACACGTCATGCGTGCTCACCCTATCCAAAACTTTAACGCACCTCAAGAATAGCTTGAGATCACCCCCTCCACCCGTCAATTAACTAAATTTTATAGCGCCCCTCATATACTTCTACCCGTTAGTGACGTGCAATGACTTTATGATCGCCACCGGCATTGAGCTTAGAGACCACAAGAATTTAATGGTCACTAAAGAAAACATTATTCGTTTGGGGACGGAGTATTAAGATGGCCGTAGATATGTCAATGTCAATCCTGGTTGTCGATGATTATAAAACCATGATTAGGATTATCAGTAATTTGCTGAAACAACTTGGTTTCAACAATGTGGATTCCGCCGCCGATGGCGCCGAAGCACTGGAAAAAATGCGTCGCGGGGGCTATGGACTGGTCATCTCAGACTGGAATATGGAACCCATGACCGGCTATGAGCTTCTCACTGAAGTCCGGGCCGATGCAAAACTGAAACCCACGCCTTTCATCATGGTTACAGCCGAATCCAAGACGGAAAACGTTGTTGCCGCCAAAAAAGCAGGCGTAAACAATTATATCGTCAAACCGTTCAACGCCGCCACTCTGAAATCTAAGATGGTGTCGGTTATCGGCGATTTCTAGCCTGAATCGCGCCCGCACCACATGGCACAGAACAACGTTCTTCCCCAGCCGATTGAGCAAGCTTTAAACCAACTTGGCGGCGCGATCACGCCCGAAGCACATCTGACTGATGTTCTGGCTGCGTTTGAAACCATTCTCAATGCCTTGCAAGACTCATCGCCTGAGAGCGATGCACCCGCCAATACAGAAATCCAAGCCATCAAAGATCAGCTTCAAGCTTCCTCAAAAAAGCTAACCGCTCTACCCATGTGGAATTTGGCCCGTTTGAAAGAAGCCGAAGAGGAAGTGAGTACGGTGGTAAATGCGACCGAGACCGCTACCGACAAGATCATGGAACATGCCGAAGCCATCATGAACGCCGATTCGTCGAATCCCGAAGCTTATAATACATGCGTCATGGATGCCGTAATGCAGATCTTTGAGGCATGCTCCTTTCAGGACATCACCGGCCAAAGGCTCGCACGTGTTTCTGATACGCTGAATGACATGGAAGAACAGGCCGTACGCACCATGAACGTTATTGGAGCTGACGAGCCCACACCTGACTCAGAATTCTCTGATAGAGACCAACGCAAACAGGATCTCCTTTTGCACGGCCCCTCCAATGAAGGCGAAGGCGTGAGTCAAGAGGACATTGACGCCCTGTTCGATTAGAGCGCCATAGATGGAAAATCGGGCCTAGCCTGATCATCTAGATCAAGGTCATCAGGATCTCTTACAGGGCGGGGCTCCCCAAACAAATAACCTTGTCCATAATCGACATCAAGCTCAACAACATCAATCGCCTGACGCTCCGTTTCTATCTTTTCGACAATCAGATCAATGCCGTAGCGGGTTAGCAATTCCTTGAAGTCAGCGGCATGGATATTCGGGCTGGCAGCATGCGGCGCAAACAGTGCCGGTTCTTCAACCCGGGAAGGAGAATAGTGTTCGGATACGGAAGTATTCAATTCAAAAACTTCAACATCGTCCACAATATCCATTTCTGTGTCTGTCACAGCGATCATCCGATCTCCATGGCCCTCAGAGAGGGGCCGCAAATTTGCTTCGAGAATAACATCATCTTCTTCCGGCAAGGCGCTAAACAGCAAATTTGGCGTGACTTTGACAAACTGAAAATTAAGCTCGCGCAACTGTCCCAAATTCATTTCAAAGTCTGTCACATTGTCCATGGAAAAGCTAAAGCCCAAATCCGCAAGACGCCTCATATTGGCTTTTTCAATCGGACCGCATTCTTCGATGGTTTGTTGACTGAATTCAAAGACAAGATAGTTTGACAAATAGCCGTTGTGTTTCATGAAATCGAGAAATTGGGGGAAAAAAGACTGATCTCGCAGTGAATGTCCTGAAATATTACAAAAGAGGCTGATTTCCTTTTCGCGCTTCGATAATTGACGAACGATCTGTATACAGCGAAACAACAGCAAATTATCAATCACAGACACCAAGCCCGTCGATTCAGCGATATGAATATATTGTTTTGGCTTAATGATTTCCCCTTCAGCCGTGCGCAATCGGGTAAAGCTTTCAAAAAAGCGAATCTTCCGCTGCGGCAGGCTGACAATGGGCTGAACATAAATATCGACGCGATTGTCGTTAAGCGCGCCCTGAATGATCTCAAGCAATTCCGATTCCGAGAGCTGATCGAATACATTTTCAAGCTCTGCCGCATTGGGGACAGACCCGTCATGAGCATGGATACCCAAATTGACTTGTTCAATGATGGTATCTGCAGAGATTTGGGCCTCAGACGCCACACTGACTCGCATCTGCTGAACCAGGGTTTCCAGCAATCTAACTTCTGTAATGATCTGGTCATTGTGTTCATCGGCTTGAAGCTGCGTGGTCTTAGCTATAGTCCGCATACGATCACGCGTACTCTCCAACTCTTCGCTGATGATCTGATTGGCGCGCTGCATATTGGAGAGCTCGGTCTCAAGAACCACACGATCCCGCGTACGACCTATCAAGCTGTGTAATTGGCTGAACAGCAAAAAGGCGGTTACGCCCAAAACCCATGAGAGAACCATCCCAATTCCGGAAAACCGAAAGGCTACATAACCTGCCGCCATGGAAATCATGGCGTAAGAAACAACCAGCAGAACATTCGAAAGTCGCGACATGTATAAAACCGCACTGTGAGGAACAGATCAATTCTTAAAACCGTGCCCCTTGGACCCGCCACATGGTTACTCAATCGTAAACATATGGCTTGGAATCCGAGGTGAACTCAACGGTCACCCACGCTCGCATTCAGGTCTTGAGATATGGTTAATCAAACACATTCCCGGCGCGCACCCTAGGAGTGTCAGCCATCGTCCGAGGGTGATCCAGCAACGGGCTTTTGTGTCACTTTTTTGCCCCCAAACCAGCCCCGAATGGTACGGCCGATGCGTTTTAATCCCCGGCCGATTTTGGGCAACAACCAGATGACCAGCGCCAGGAAGACACCCAGAAAACCCAAAAAGATCCACGGGTGATTGACCGCACCCCAGATACCGCCAAAGACGGCGACATCTTCGGCGATGGACGCGCCCCAATTGGTGAACGGCTCGGGCGATGTGTTGATAATCACCCGGCTGCCCGCCTTGGTGACATGGGCCGTGGCGGCAAGCCCGCCCCCCACCAAAAAAGCGGCAAATTCCATGGCCGGATTGACATCCCCCACCGCGCCCGCCGCCAGCATCGCGCCGGCGGGGATCCGGATGAAGGTATGGATGGCGTCCCAGCCGGTATCGAGCGCAGGAGTTTTATCGACAAAAAATTCGACAAAATACATGAAGCCCGCTGCGGCGATCACCAGAGGATTGGCCAGGACTTCAAGTCCGGGGGGCAGATCCATATTGCCCGTCGCTCCCATCAGGCCGAGCGCCAGCACGGCCGCATAGAGATTGATCCCGCTGGCCCACGAGGCCCCCAGCGTCAACGCCAAAGTGTTCACGATGCCCTGGGATTCCTCCATTTTTCGCTCTCCTCTTGATTTCAAGCGCTATTGCAAGGTGGAAACAAAAGATGGCCCCATTGTGGCATTAAGAGAAAAGGGACTTTTTGAGACTTCTCACTCTTGCCGGCTGCGGCCTAAGAAGCGCAACAGCCGGTCCGGGTAGTCGGTGGTGATGAAATCAACCCCGGCCTGCACCAAAGGAGCAAAAGCGGCGTCGTCATTGGCTGTCCACACCGAAACGCCAAGACCCGCCTCATGGGCTTGGGCAACCGTTTGCGCCGTGGCATCGCCGAAATAAGGCTCCCATATAGCGCCGCCCGCCGCCACAATGGCGCGAATGAGCGAACCGCCGTAAGCACTGGGTTGATACGCGCCATACCAGGAAGGCCCATCCTTCGCCATTTCGCGCAATATTTTCCCCTCAACCCACCAGGCTTTATTCTCACCTGAGGGCGGGGGAGCGTCCTCAAGAACATATTGCGGATAGGTGAGAAATCCCCGGCGCACATCCGGCACGAGCTGCCCTAACCGGTCCAGCCCCCGCCAATCGAATCCGACGACGATTGTCTGATCCACAAAATCTTGCTGGCGCAACACCTGCCCCACATGTTCCGCCAGAACGTGCGGCGGGGTGGCCGCCGGACCCGCCGCCGGTTCCGACTTCATTTCCACAAGCAGGCACATGTCGCCTGCCGCGCGGATCCTGTCGATCACATCGGTGAGCAGCGGGATGCGCTCCCCCTCACACGGGATCAGTTCAGGCAGCGTGCGGGCAAGAGGCGAAGCTGGATCCACGGCGCCAACATCATAGGTGCGCAACTCATCATAGGTGAGGTCCTTCACCAAAGGCCCCGGCTTATCGATCCATTGCCCCTGGCGGCGGGTAGCGGCGGGCCTCAGCCGGTAATCATGATGCACGATCACCTGGCCGTCAGCCGAAAGGTGCACATCCACTTCCACGCCATCCGCCCCCAAATCGCATGCGTGATCCACCGCCGCCAATGTACTCTCAGGGCGCAGTCCCGCGCCGCCGCGATGTGCGATCACAAGCGGAGAGGGTTTGGACGTGATCTTGACTGGTAAGTCTGGCATAGAAGGTGCGGGGCTTTGGGCAGGCGATTTTTAGGAACGGATCATTTAAAAAATGGATGTACAGTCTATCTTCGCACCCGCTGCCCGCCTAGGGATAAAATACCTGGCGTTACCGGCAAGACATTAACCGAGGCCTTATGATCAAGCGCTTTTTTCCCGGAAAGAATAAAATAGCGAACGACCTTGATGCGCCGCGCCTCGATTCCCGCGCGCCCAGCGTACCGGAAAACATGCGCCTTTACGCCATTGGCGACATTCACGGCCGCGCTGACCTTCTCACTCAATTGCTGCAACAGATTGAGGCGGATGCGCGTGATCTCACGCCCGAAACACATAAAGTCCTGGTTTTCTTGGGCGATTATATTGATCGCGGGCTGCAGAGCCGGGAAGTTCTGGACCTTCTTGTGAGCGGCCCCATCCCTGGCTTCATAACGCATTTTTTAAAAGGCAATCACGAAGAGATGCTGCTGCATTTTCTCAATGATCCCACTTACGGGATCACCTGGTGCGATTATGGCGGCCTGCAAACGCTCGATTCGTATGGCGCAACACAGACCACGCTCGCCCGCCACCCCATGGCCTACAATGCCGCAGCGGAGGTAATGCGCACTCTTTTGCCTCCCGATCACCTGGAGTTTTTGAGCAAACTTGGAACAACTCTGGTCATAGGAGATTACATGTTTGTTCATGCTGGGGTACGCCCCGGGTGCGCCCTTGGTGCACAGCAGGACAAAGACTTGTTATGGATTCGCGATAAGTTTCTGCGATCGAATGAAAATTTCGGGAAAATAGTTATCCACGGTCACACACCTGAAGCTTGCGTGCAGACCCGCAAAAACCGCATCGGCATCGACACCGGCGCTTTCATGACCGATGTCCTGACCTGCCTGGTGCTCGAAGGCGACACACGCCGTCTGTTGCAAACCGGCGCGCCGCCACCCTCACTGGATCAAGCAACATGACCATTCCCACGAATCCCACACCGCCGCCGCTTCTGCGTGACAAGACGTATGATGCCCCGTCCGTTTTCAAACCTGAAAACCTGCTCCGCGCAGCACGTCAACAAAAGGGCCTAACGCTTGCTCCCTTGCCGGAAACCTGCCTACTTGATCCCGATGGCGATATTGTGCGCTGGCTGCTCCGCACTGGACGGGCGGAGAGACACGAGCATTGGGCGTGTTACCATACTGAGCTTTACACCTTCACGTGGGATGACCAGACATTTGGCATTATCGGCAATGCGGTGGGTGCTTCTTTTGCGGTATTGCTGGCCGAGCAGCTTTTCGCTTCGGGCGCCCGGTTATTGATCAGCCTTACCTCAGCAGGTCAGATCGCACCAAACCTGGAACTCCCCTGCTTTGTGCTGATTGATTGTGCGCTCCGCGATGAGGGCACGAGCTATCATTACCTTCCCCCGTCGGATTATGCGCATGCCAATCCTAAGCTTATTGCAAATCTTGAAGATGCTTTTTCCTCCCTACCCTTCCCGGTTCGCCAAGGCGCGGTATGGACCACGGACGCTCCCTATCGCGAAACCGAAGCCACAATCGCCACCAGAAAAGCAGCCGGTATTCTTGCCGTCGAAATGGAAGCGGCCGCGCTCTATGCTTTTTCCGCTGCGCGCGGCAAGCCTGTCATCTGTCTCGCGCATGTCACAAACCAGATGGCGCAAGACGATGGAGATTTCGAAAAAGGCGAGAGGGAAGGCGCAAGCGATGCACTCATGCTGATCTCAATGGTCTCCCGTACCCTCAATTACGTTGAGCGCAAAATATGAAGCACACCCGCTTAACACTATCACAAAAAATAAAGCGGTGGCCTGCATTCCTGCGCCTGGGGCTTAGAAATGGTCTGACTCTTCTTGCGTTGGTTCTTATTTTTCACAACGGCGCACAAGCAGAGACCGGCGCCGCGCCTCATGTGGTGCTGGTTTCCGTGGATGGATTGCGGCCCGAAATCTATCTTGAGGCGGAGCGCCTGGGCATCAAAATGCCGAACTTGCAAAAACTCATGGCCAACGGCGTTTATGCGAGAAAAATGCGCGGTGTTTTTCCAACTCTCACCTATCCCTCGCACACCAGCCTCGTGACGGGGGTGACGCCCGCGCAACACGGCATCATTACCAACAAGACGAGCGACGGCGCCTGGCGCGTGAACGCCGGCGCCATCAACGCGACGACTCTTTGGCAGGCCGCAAAACGAAGGGGGCTAACCACGGCCAGCGTGGCATGGCCGGTGACCTATGGCGCTGACATCGATTTCCTGATCCCTGAAAACCCTGATTCAGGCGCGCCCACTTTAACCGGCGCGCTTCGCTTGGGCTCCACACCGGATCTTTTTGAAAGATTAGAGGCGCGACTTGGGTCGATTGATCTGCCTGCCTATAATGAGCCGGGCGCTGTCGGAAAACTGGATGCCACGATTGCCGCCATGGCTGCGCAGATTCTTAAAGATGAAAAACCCAACCTTCTTCTTGTGCATTTTCTTGAGGCCGATGAAGAACAACATGCAGCGGGGCCAAATTCCGCACCTACAGCCCGCGCCTTCGAAATAATAGACAGTCATATCGGCGCTCTCCTCAAAGCGGTGAAGCAAGCCGGTATCGCCGACCACACAAGTTTTGTCATTGTTGGGGATCACGGGTTTGCCGGAATTCATACCGAAATTTCCGTGACGGCCCTTCTCTCTGCTGCCGGACTGACCGCAAAGCAAGTAGGTTCCCCGCCGCCATGGACCCTTTATGCAACGGGCGGCGCGGCGGCGCTTTACCTATCAGAGCCTTCAGATATGGTTTTGGCAAAGCGGGTGTCCGGCGCCATGGCGCCCTATATCAAACGTCACCATGCGGATTATATTTACTATTATGCGCCCGAGGAGCTGGCAAAGCAGGGAGGGTTTCCCGGGGCGGCTTTTGCCCTGACAGCCGCCAAGGGATATTCTTTTACCAAGAACGCCTCAGATACAGGGATTTTCTCCGCCTCCACCAAACAGGGGACGCACGGATACGCGCCGGACATGCCTGAGATGGCGACCGGTTTT
>JAJFIO010000025.1 GCA_021774915.1 Alphaproteobacteria bacterium | reverse complement strand
AAAATACGGCTGGATGCGCGCAAGCTGATCGGAAGACAGGTAGAACAGGTCATTCATCAGAAAAGAATCCTTTTCCTCAATGAATCACAGCAGAAACCCTTTGGGAATCCTTAAAATTAATAGGTCCTGAGCCTAGGTCACGTACCCATTAACAAATTTTCGTCATCCCGGACGTTACATGAGCCCAAAAACCAAATGGTTTTTGGATGCGAATGTTAGATCCGGGATCCATAATTCCATGCTCTCATCAAACTGCTATGGATCCCAGATAACTCAGTTTACCAATCAAATCAAAGATTTGAGGAAAACTGGTTTCGGAGCCTGTCCTCGGGCTCGACCCGGGGAATGACGGTTTTATGAGTCGATGACCTTAAGCCGTTTCCGTGTAAACGGAATTTGCTCTAGGCGGCGTGTTGTGCTGGTTGCGGGGCGTTAAACCGTTTCCAGAGAGTTCGGGATTTGGCTTTGGCTGAGTCAACGTTTTTCTTCTTGATGTGCCCAAACCCTTTCATGCTGTTGGGAAGCTGGGCAATGGAAACGGCAATATCAAGTTTTTCTGGCGACAGATTGGCGATCAGTCTGATGACGTCGCGTTCATAGTCTGCGATGAGCTGGCGTTCCATCCGGCGCTCAGTGAGATAGCCGAAGGGATCCAGCCGCGTGCCGCGCAAGACTTTCAGTTTGGCCAGTTGTTTGAAGACAGGGAAAACCCAGCCACCAAAGGCGCGCTTGACCGGCTCACCTGTTTCCGGATTTGTTTTGGAGAAAAGCGGCGGCGCCAGGTGCACCTTGATGCGCGCGCCAGGTGCGGTATGTTTGGCGAGGGCGCGGTGAAACCGGCCATCGGTGTAGAGCCGCGCGACCTCATACTCGTCTTTATAGGCCAACAATTTGTAATAAGCGCGCGCGACCGCTTCTGTCAGCGCTGTCGAAGCGGGGCTGACCCGGCGTTCCACTTGGGCCACCTTGGCTAGGAGATCGCTATAGCGCTCAGCATAATCGGCATTTTGATAAGAGGTCAGCAATCCTTTGCGATGAGCGATGATCGCCTCCAGTGTTTCGGGGGCTTGGCTGACGGCCGATTGATCCACGCGGCTGAGAAGAGCAGCGTCATGCGCCAGAACGCGGCCCAGGGCGAAAGCATAAAGGTTTTGTTCCACATCCTTACCGTTCAGCCTGATCGCCTGGGTTAGCGCATCGAGGCTGATGGGGATGGTTCCGCTTTGCACCGCGAACCCCAAAAGCGCGATGTTGGCATACAGCGTATCGCCCATGAAGGCGTCGATCACTCGGCTCGCATCGAAAGGGGTCGTCTCCCGGCAGGATGTTTCGATCGCATGGCGCATGGCGTTTTGATCGTAGGAAATGTCATTGTTCTCGACGAAGGCGGCCGTGGGCACGAGATGCGTGTTCAGAATCGCTCTTGTGCGTGTGCGGTCCACCAGCTCCAGGGCCGGGTTTTCCGCCGCCACCACAAGATCAAAACCGAGCAGGAGATCGGCTGATACGGGCGGAACGCGGGCTCCGTGAATCTCAGTGTTGCTGTCGGCCAGCCGCAAGTGAGAGATCACCGTGCCGCCTTTTTGCGCCAATCCCGTCATGGTCATGGTGGCGCTGGCCCGTCCGTCTATATGGGCCGCTGTGCCCAGAATAGCGCTGATGGTGGAAATACCGCTGCCGCCAATACCCGCCAGAACGATGTTGGTGGGGCCGGCATCGGCAAGCCGCAGGCCGCGCGGCTGAGGCGCGGGCAGGTCTTTGAGGGCGGTTTCCACTTCACGCGCCAGAGCTTCATGGGCGGGCGTGCGCTCAGGCGTCAGCGTGTCGCCTTCAATGGTGACGAAGCTGGGACAGAATCCGTCGAGACAGGTGAAATCCTTGTTGCACGAGGATTGATTGATCCGGCGTTTGCGGCCGAGTTTCGTTTCCACCGGCTCGACGGACAGGCAGTTTGATTTGCCTGAGCAATCACCGCAGCCTTCGCACACTTCTTCATTGATAAAGACATGTTTTTTGGGGTCGGCCAGAACGCCCTTTTTGCGGCGCCGGCGTTTTTCAGCCGCGCAGGTTTGATCGAAAATCAGCACACTGACACCGGGATAGTCGCGAAGCGCGTTTTGAACCGTCTCGAAGCGATCCCTGTGGTCAATGCTCAACCCGGGCGCCATTTCGCTGCTTCCGTGATAACGCTCCGGCTCTTCGCTCACCACCGCGATACGCGCCACGCCTTCGGCGGCGAGCTGGCGCGTGATTTGCGGCACGGTCAGACCATCCACCGGCTGGCCGCCGGTCATGGCGACAGCATCGTTAAACAGGATCTTATATGTGATGCGCGCCTTTGCATTGAGAGCGGCGCGAATGGCGAGAATGCCTGAATGAAAATAGGTGCCGTCGCCCAAATTGGCGAAAATATGCTCCTCGTTGGTGAAGGGTTGCTGCCCGATCCACATCGCGCCTTCGCCGCCCATCTGGCACGGCATGTCGGTGTTGCGGTCCATCATGGTGGCCATGTAATGGCAGCCGATGCCCGCCAGGGCGCGAGAACCGTCAGGCACGCGGGTCGAACGGTTATGAGGGCATCCCGAGCAATAGAAAGGCGCGCGGGTGGGTGTGGCCTCCAGCGTGCGCAGAAAACGCCGGTGCTCTTTGATGCGCGCCAGAGCGTCTTTCAAGGCATCCGTTTGATGCTGCGCGGGCAGCAGCGCGATGAGAGCCTGGCCGATATCTTCTAAAGTCAATTCCTGGGTTGCGGGCAGACAGAGCTGGCCGTTCCGGTTCGTCTTGCCGATGATTTTGGGGCGGCGCGCATCGGGCAGGTCATAGAGATAGTCTTTGATCTGAGTTTCCACCAGAGGGCGCTTGTGCTCCAGAACGAGGATTTTCTCCAGCCCTTCTGCAAATTTGAGCGCGCCGGTGCGCTCCAGCGGCCAGGGCATGCCGACCTTGTAAATGGTCAGCCCCATGTCTGCGGCTTGGGCGTCAGACAGGTCGAGGCTAGCGAGCGTTTGGGCGAGATCCTGATAGGCTTTGCCGCTGGCGATAATGCCGATCCGGGGGCGCGGCCCGGCCAGCGTGATCCGGTCGAGCGTATTGGCCCGCGCGAAGGCTGCTGCCGCCGGCAGTTTCCAGTCGCGTAAGCGGCTTTCTTTTTCGATCGCAGCGTCATGGGGCCGGATGTGCAAGCCCCCCGGCGGCGCTTTGAAATCAGTGGGCAGAATGAATCTCTGGCGCTCCGGGCCCACAGTGATGGTGGCGGCGCTGTCCATGGTGTCCGCCAGAGCGATAAGACCCACCCACAACCCGCTGAAGCGCGACAGCGCCCAGCCGTAAAGGCCATAATCCAGCACTTCTTGTATGTTCGATGGGCTGAGGACCGGGATTTCCGCGTCCATGAACGCGAATTCGCTCTGGCTGGGCAGGGTTGAGGATTTGCAGGTATGATCATCCCCGGCGACTGCTAGCGCGCCGCCCAATGGCGCGGTGCCGGCAAAATTGGCGTGTCTGAACACATCGCCTGAGCGATCGACGCCGGGGGCCTTGCCGTACCACAAGCCGAACACGCCCTCGACACGGTCGCGGTCCCACAGGCCGATCTGTTGCGAACCCCAAACGGCGGTGGCGGCCAGTTCCTCATTCACGCCGGGCGTGAAGGTGATATCAAAGTCATCCAACCGTTTTTGTTGTTGCCACAGCCGCTGGTCAAGCCCGCCCAGAGGCGAACCGCGATAGCCGGAGATGAACCCGGCCGTGTGGTGACCGGCTTGCCGGTCGCGCCGCGCTTGATCAAGCGGCAGACGCACGAGCGCTTCAATGCCGGTCAAAAAGACCGTTCCTGATGTTTTGGTGTATTTGTCCGAGAGCGAAAAACCCTTGTGGTCCATTGGGCGTGTCCTGCCAAGTTTCGGTAATCGTTGAAACCGTGGCTTATATTGCTGCGTCCGGTGGGAAATTTCCTTTCTTTTTTTGTTTATATATGGGATAATATCGAAAATATTACGAAAAAAGATGTTAATAATCGAATGAAATCCGAAATATTTGATAGGATCGACGTGCGCCTCCTTTCGCTTTTGCAAGCGGACGCCAAACTGCCCGTGGCGGATTTGGCGCGGGAGGTTGGCCTGTCCGTGTCCGCTTGCTGGCGGCGCATCAAGCAAATGGAAGAATCCGGCGCCATCATTGACCATGTGACCCGGCTCAACGAAGAAGCTCTGGGCTTGGATTTTATCGTGTTCGCGGTGGTGAAGCTCACCGTGCCCGATCAGAACAATATGGGGGCTTTTGAAAAGGCGATCATGACATGGCCCGAAGTCATGGATTGCCACACCATCACCGGTGCAGCGGATTATATGCTGCGGATCATCACCACCGACATTCATGCCTATGACCGTTTTTTGCGCGGTAAGCTGTTGGCTCTGGGGATCGTCAGCGATGTGCAGTCGAGCATTGTGGTGACCAAGGTGAAGCAGTCGACAGCGCTCCCTCTCGAGCTGATGTCGGTGAAAGCCCGCTAGAGCAAATTCCGTGTAAACGGAAACGACTCTAAAGCGACTCCCGCCACCTGAAGCACGCGGCTTCATGCCCTGTCCCCACCGTTTCCAAAACGGGCGCGCGGGTTTTGCACGTCGCCTCGGCGCGGAGGCACCGGGGATGAAACCGGCAGCCGGAGGGCGGATCAAGCGGTGAGGGGGGATCCCCCATCAGGACAGGGCCTTGCTTGGCTCGCTCCTTTACGGGATCAGGAATCGGCACAGCCTGGATAAGGTTTATGGTGTAGGGGTGAGCTGGGCGTTCAAATAGAGTATGGACGGGCGCCTGTTCCACCACCTGTCCCAGATACATGATCAGAACGCGGTCACACATATGCCGCACCACTGAAAGGTCGTGGCTGATAAAAATATAAGACAGGCCATAGTCCGCCTGCAGATCTTTCAGTAGATTGATGATCTGCGCCTGGATCGAGACATCAAGCGCGCTCACCGGTTCGTCAAGGACGACGAGCCTGGGGGCTAAGATCATGGCGCGCGCAATGCTGATGCGCTGGCATTGTCCGCCGCTGAATTCATGGGGGTATCGATTAGTCATCTGGGGCGATAGGCCCACACGGCTCATCATATCTCTGACCATGCGTCCCCGGTCGGCTGACGTGCGCTCCGGAGAGAAGGAGCGCAAAGGTTCGGCGATGATCTCACCTATGGTCATGCGGGGGTTGAGGCTGGCCAGTGGATCCTGAAAGACGAGTTGAAGGTCTTTGCGTTTATCGCGTAGGGCCCGTTTCTCCATATGTGTCAACTCTTCGCCCAGCCAGGCAATATGGCCCGAAGTGGGGCGGACAAGAGAGAGAATGGCCCGGCCCAGAGTCGATTTCCCGCATCCTGATTCGCCGACAATGCCGAGGGTTTCACCTGCGTGCAGAACAAAGCTGATGCCGTCAACGGCTTTGAGAGGGACGGTGTTTGGTCGCAGCCCGCTTCCCATGCGCACAGGGAAATGCACTTTGAGGTCCGACACGTCGAGGATGAGATCACCGGTCATGACGCCCCCTCAAGATGGCAGGCGAGGCGGCGCATCCCGTCCCGCTGTGTCAAGGGTGGCCGCTCTGTGTGGCAGCGGGCTTGAACGGCGGCGCAGCGGGGGGCGAAGGCGCAGCCGCCCGGCATGTCCTGAAGGTTGGGGGGTTGTCCCGGAATGGCGGACAGCCGCCCAGTTTTATCTCCCACATCATCTGTGAGGCGCGGCATGGAGGCAAGAAGGCCGCGCGTATAGGGATGTTTTGGGTCGTAAAATAATTCATTCACCAGGGCCTGTTCAACCATGCGCCCGGCATACATCACCATCACCCGGTCGCACAGGCCCGCCACAACGCCCAGATCGTGCGTTACCAGAATGATCGATGTCTTTGTGTGTTTTTTCAGTCCGCCAAGCAGGTGCAGAACCTGCGCCTGAATGGTGACATCAAGCGCGGTGGTGGGTTCATCGGCAATCAGAATGTCAGGCTCGCAGAGCAGAGCCATGGCAATCATCATGCGCTGGCGCATGCCACCGGAAAGTTCGTGCGGGTACATGCGCAGTCTTTTCTCTGGATCGGGGATACGCAGCCGTGTGATCAGGTCGAGTACGCGTTGTGGGGCCGCTGTTTTTGTTAGCCCCTGATGCGCGATTAGAACCTCGCCAAGCTGATCGCCCATGCGCATATGAGGCGTGAGGCCCGTCAGAGCATCCTGAAAGATCATGGTGATCCTGTCGCCGCGAATGGTATTGAGCTTTTGCTGCGTGAGATCGAGCAGGTTTTGTCCCTGAAAGGTGACCGTGCCGCTGGCCGTGCCGTTATCCGCCAGAAGGCCAAGTGCGGCGAGAAAAGTCTGACTCTTGCCTGAACCCGACTCGCCGACAATACCAAGGCATTCCCCTTTGTTCAGCGTGAAGGAAAGATCAGTGACCGCGCGGACCGTCCCATCCGGAGTTTCAAACGCGACGCCCAGCCCTTCAGCTGTTAAGATCGGTTCCGCCATCTATCTGTCCTTCGGGTCGAGGGCATCGCGCAGACCATCCCCGATGAAATTGAAACAGAACATGGTGATGGCGAGGAAGGTGGCGGGGAACAATAAAAGCCAGGGCATGGATTCCAGATTGTTGGACCCCTGCTTGATCAGAACACCCCAGCTCGTCATGGGTTCCTGCACGCCAAGCCCGAGAAAGCTGAGATAACTTTCAATGAGAATATTGGTCGGGATCAGGAGGGTCACAAAGACGATCACAGGGCCGATAACATTGGGGATGATGTGCCGCCTGATAATCTCAAAAGGGGAGACACCGGCGACAATAGCGGCTTCGACATATTCTTTTTGTTTAACCGAGAGCGTCTGTCCACGGACGATGCGCGCCATGGTCAGCCATTCCACCGCGCCAATGCCGATAAAGACGAGGAATATGTTGCGGCCCACGATGGTCACCAGAATGATGATAAAAAAGATAAGCGGCAGGGCGTAAAGCATATCCACAAGGCGCATCATGATATTATCGATGCGCCCCCCTAAAAATCCCGCTAGGGCGCCATAGAAAACGCCGATGCTAAGCGCGATTGCCGTGGTCATCAGGCCGATCAGAAGAGAAATGCGAGCGCCATAGGCCGTGCGTACAAACAGATCACGGCCGTTCGAATCGGTCCCAAACCAGTGACCATTCGAGAGGGAAGGACCTTCCTGGATGTAGCTGTAATCCAGACCGTCCAGCGTGTAAGCGCTCACAAAAGGGGTGAGGATGGCATAAAGGGTGATCAGCACAAGGCCGATCACTCCGGTGATCGCTGCTTTGTTGTGCGTGAAGCGGGCCCGAGCATCCTGCCACAGCGAGCGCCCTTTGATATGCGCGGCGGATGACAAAAAATCCGTGATTTCAGTGCGGTTCGATGACATGACCCTTACTCAACTTTGATTTTGGGATCGAGGAATCCATAGAGTATATCGACCAGGAGATTCATTACGATAACCGCGCCGGCGAAGAAAATCACGATCCCCATAACCAGAGGATAATCCCGGTCGATCGCGCCTTGAATGAAATAGCGCCCGACACCCGGCAATTCAAAAATCTGCTCGATGACGACCGAGCCCGTGATGACGCCCGCAATGGCCGGTCCCAGATAACTGATCACCGGCAGAATAGCGGCGGGCAGCGCGTGGCGAATCACGATGCGCTGGGGACTCAAGCCTTTGGCGTGCGCCGTGCGAATATAATTCGAGCGCAACACTTCGATCATACTGCTGCGCATCAGTCGTGCGATGATGGCCACTTGCGGCAAGGCCAGAGCGATCACGGGAAGAATTTGATGACGCAGATCTCCCCATCCCGCCACCGGCAGGAGATTGAGATAAACGCCAAAGAAAAGCGTGAGAACGGGAGCCACGACGAAACTGGGTATTGCGATGCCTGACATCGACAGAGTCATGACGGCGTAATCAGCCACGCTGTTTTGATGGAGCGCGGCATATGTGCCCAGAATACCGCCCAGAAGAAGTGCGAGGCTGAGCGCTTTCAAGCCCAAAGAGAGACTCACCGGCAACCCTAAGCTGAGCAGTTCGCTCACCGTGTAATCCTTGCGAATGATTGAGGGCCCAAGATCACCCTGCAGCACATTGCCGATATACATCAGCAGTTGGACGGGAACAGGCTTGTCTAGATTGTAAGCGCTTTTCAGATTTTCGAGAATTTCAGGTTCCAGACCCGCATCTATATCAAAAGGCCCTCCGGGCGCCGTGTGCATGAGAACGAAAGACAGCGTAATGACGGCCAGAAGCGTGGGAATGGCAAAGAGCAGCCGCCGCACAATAAAAGCTGTCATTTGCATTTCCCCAGACCGGGCGGTCACTTCCACCAGGGCAAAAAGCTGTTGGACATTCAGGTTTTGTTTTAGCGGTGAGGGTATGTAATCGCAATGCTGAACCTTAAAGCATGTCGAGTTTCTCACCGGATTTCACGGGAAACCAGAGCCAGTGTCAAGGTGGGCTTGCGCGTGGTTTCATTTCCCGGCCCCGCATTGATACTTGGCTGGTAAAAGCAAAACAAAGTGACTCTCTCATTCCCTGGATTTTAATCCAGGGAACTCATTTGTAAAAGTTTACCTGCTTTTTCGGCCATCAAGGGGCGTTGGATTCGTCAAACAGAGAGATTGGCGCCGGTGCGGCCTCGCTGATAATGATCGCCTTGCGGCGGTAGAATCTTTTGAGCGCCGTCGGGCCCATCCTTGAGCCACCCATACCCGAAAGTTTGAACGCGCTTTTTTCGGCATCCCGGAACACAGTTGTGAGGGAGGCGTCTTGGATGCTGATCGCGCCGGCATTAATCTGTGTGCCAATTTCCAAGGCCTCTTCTTCCGTTGCACCGATGATGCTGGCGCTTAGGCCAAAATCGGTGTCATTGGCGAGATTGATCACTTCTTCTTTTGTGTCGAATCCCATCACCGGCATGATCGGGCCGAATGTTTCTTCGCGCATAATGTCCATGGAATGATCGACATTGGTGAGCACCGTAGGCTGACACCAGAGTCCGCCATGGTTTTCGATTTGCCCTCCGGTGCGGATTATAGCGCCTTTGCTTAACGCATCGTCTAATTGCTGGCGAATAATCTCAGCCTGTTTAGCGAAAATCAACGGGCCTATGGCGCCTTGATGAATGTCAGGCGTGTTGAGGGCCGTATCCATTGCGCTGTTCGTCAGGCGTTCAATGAATTCTTCGCGAATAGAATTATGCACATAAATACGTTCAATGGATTGGCAGGCTTGACCGGTATTGATTACCGACCCTCTCACTGCAGCAGTGACGGCGTCATCAAGATTGGCGCTGCCTAAAATGATAAGAGGATCTTTGCCGCCCAGTTCGAGGAAGACCGGAATGAAATTGCGCGCTGCCTGTTCTGCGACCTTCCTGCCTGTGGCGACGCTGCCTGTAAAGCAGACGATGTTAGATGCATCAATCAGCGCGGCGCCTGTTTCACCCGCGCCTGTGACAAAGTGCAATACATTTTTCAGCTCGGGAACGGCTTCAATCGTTTTCATCAAAGGTATTATAAAACGCGGGGTGATTTCACTTGGTTTAACGATTACGCTGCATCCTGCAAGCAAAGCCGGAATGGTGTCGATCACGGAAAGCGTGAGGGGAAAATTCCACGGGCTGATGACGCCGACAAGCGGGTAGGGCACATCCTGCGACTGATAGCGGATATGGGGGTGTGCGGATGATCGTCCGGACACGTCCTGTATCATGTCGGGCGCCTGCGCGCACCATTGGTCGATTGAGCTTATTGTGTTGGAAACTTCAAAAAGGGACAACAGCCTGCGGCCGGTATCAACGCATAAGGCTTCGCCGATCTCGCCTGATGCCGCAATGATCTGTTCCTTCCAGGATTGAAGGACGCTGATCCGGTGGGCCAGGCCTTGGTTGGTCCATTCCGGCTGGGACTGTTTGAGGCGCGCGGCAATCTTGTCGATATCTTCGCGCGAGGCGACCGGAATTTCTGTGTCGTTTTCACCTGTTCGCGGATTACGCACGGGCAGAGTGGCGAGCATGGGGAATTCCCTCTAAAGTTGCTTTAAAATATGTTTATCAATCCCAAGTAGAGAGTTCGCTCCCTTCACATGACATCAATGACATGGATAGGCAATGCTGGCGAGGGTGTGACCATGGTGGTTCCACTGTGCGCCCGGAGGGAACCATCTGTAACCCCGCTGCGTACCCAAGGTGATACATTTAGCGCCCATGCGCGCGCGCTCCGCGCGTGGATAATTTGCGTCCGCCGGCGGGCAACCTATCCCCTTGGCACTGGGCTCACAATGCGTATAGTGCGCCGCTCATCGTTCATATTGGGGCGCCTGTTCTCGTGCGGTCCCCTTGAGGTAAAGGAATTGGGATCAGATGGCGAAAATCGTTGTAACCTCCAGGCAAGGCGACGTGCGGGAGCTTGAGGCGCCGGTCGACGGGCGTTCGCTGATGGAGATTATCAGAGATAACGATCTGGAAATTGAGGCGATCTGCGGCGGCTGCTGCTCCTGCGCCACCTGTCATGTGTTCGTGGATAGGGAGTGGCAGGACAAACTTCCTGCGCGCACGGAAGAGGAATACGAGCTGGTGAGCTCGACGGAACACTTTGACGAAGAAAGCTCGCGTTTAAGCTGCCAGATCCCCTTTACTGAAGAGTTGAGCGGCATCAAGGTGATCGTCGCTCCGGAAGAATAAAGTGTGGATATCCACCTCACCTAACCTATCATATAAGCATAACAAGATATTGACGCACTGTGCCTGCGCGCTATACTTGCCTCATGGATAAGTCCCTGAAATCGGCTCTTCCCAGCCTCGGCTCCTTTTTGACCGGCTTTGGCAGTGAAAGCGTGGTTTTGCGTATGGCCGCGCCAATTGCCACCGTGCACGACATCACGGCGTTGCAATATGCCCTCCAGGAAAAAAAGCGCTATCCCATTGTTTTTGCTGAAAAACCAATACTGTCCGATGGTCGGGAAAGCGCGTTTCCCGTGGTCTGTAATCTCACCGCCAGCCGGGAGGTCACGGCGGCTGCTTTGGGCGTCGAGGATCATCGCGCCTTCGCCAAAACCTATGCCTCCGCTGTGGGTTCGCCCATCGCGCCTCTAGTGGTCAGCCGCGATGAGGCGCCGGTTCAGGAGGTCGTCCAGCACAGCGATGAGGTCAATCTTTTGGACCTGCCGGCCCTGACCCAGCACGTGGGCGATCCGGGACCTTACCTCACTGCTGCGCATGCCACTACCTATGATCCTGATACCCTGGTTGACAATGTCGCCATTCAGCGCTGCTGGGTGAAAGGGGCGGCGGCGATGTCGTATTTTCCCTATCCGGCGACACATAATGCCCGCAATATGCGCAAATTCTGGGAGCGGGGCGAAGACTGCCCCATTGCCTTCTGGATCGGCCATCATCCGCTGGTGCTGATGGGAACCCAAGCGAAAATGGGCTATCCGGAAAGTCATCTCAGCGCCGCAGGGGGCTTGCTGGGCCAGCCTTTGCGGGTGGCGCCGAGTGTGACCCATGGGGAGCGCATCCTCGTTCCGGCGGATGCTGAGATTGTCATCGAAGGATGGGTGCCCAAGGACACGTTCGGGCCCGATGGTCCGTTCGGCGAATATACCGGCTATCTGGGGCCTCAGATGATCGCGCCCACCTGTGAAGTTACCTGCATCACGCGGCGGCAAAACGCCATCTACCATGATTACGGATCAGGGCTTGATGATATGCTGGTGCCCGACAATATGGTGATGGAAGGCAAGCTCTACGCTATGGTGGCCCAAGTGGCGCCGTCTCTGGTGAATGTGCATGTGCCGACCTCGGGGCGGCGGTTTCATGCCTATCTTCAGTTCGACAATCCGGCGCAAGGCGAAGCGCGCGACGGCCTGATGGCGGCCCTGTCATACCGCCGGGTCAAGACCGCGATTGCCGTGAACACGGATGTGGATGTGTTTGAGGAGACTGACATGCTCTGGGCTTTGGCAACGCGCGTCCAGTGGGATCGCGACAGCATCGGCGTGAGCGGGCTGTCGGGCTCCATGCTCGATCCCAGTCTGCCCAAGGGTGCGCGCACCACATCGAAGCTGGGGATTGACGCCACACTGCCGCCTGGGGAAGGGGCTGGGCCATCCCCCTCTTTGCCGCGCTCGCGTGTGCCTGAAGACGCTCTGGAGCGCGCCCGGGATTTGCTGAAATCGCACAGCGCAGAGGAGTGGCCGTTGGGATGACTGAGACCGGGTCAGGGACAGGTGGCGCGGCGATGACTGAGAAGCGTGGCAATACGTGCTGGGTGCAGTGCCCCAAATGCAGCGCGTGGCATCACGTGGCGCCAGACCTGCTGCGATCCACGCACGTGAAGATGCATTGCCCCTCTTGTCACTTTGAATTTTTTGCGGCCGAGGCGCAGGCCGTCATTGATCCTTAGGCAGATATATTGAGTGTACAAGCTTGGAAAATAGATTGAATCTTGAATCACAAATGAAAGGATGAACCGATGTCTCAGATGATGGAAAAACAGGACTTCTTCAACGCATTGGAAGAGGCGCGTTCGCCCAAACACAGTGGGGGGCACCCTTTAAGTCAGGCCTGGGCGAATGGCGAGCTTTCCCGCGCGCAATTGGGTTTTTACGCCACACAACATTTTTATTATATTGACCCCATCCCCCAGCAATTTGCACACTTTTTTGCCAGACTGCCGGATCTGGATGGGCGTCAAATCATGCTGGAAAATCTTCTGGGGGAAGAGATGCCTGAGACCCCGGAAAAACGCCATCCGGAGTTGATGTTGAAATTCGGCGTCGCTTGCGGCATGGACCGCCAGGCGATGATCGATGCGGAATTCAGCCAGCAGATATTGGCAGGTTCTCGCGGCATGCGCGCCTGGATCTGGGAAATGGTTGCGTTTCGATCTCTGGCCGAAGCCTGCGCCGGTATCATGGTGGCGCTCGAAGGGCAATTGCCGACCCTCTATCCCAAATATGTCACGGCGATGGAGAAGATGGGTTTTTCAGCAGATGATCTGGAGTTCTTTCACATCCACATCGTCGCCGACATTGAACATGCGGGCGCTGGGCTGGAACTGGCGCACCGCTATGCCACGACGCCTGAATTGCAAAAACTGGCCATTGAGGCGGTGCGCACCTCAGGCGCCATGCGCTGGCAAATGCTGGACGGCATTTACGATGCGATGCTGATGCAAAAAGCGGCGGAATAGACATGCCGGCGGATCTGCTGCTGGAGGCCAAGGGCCGCACGGGTTTCGTGGCGGGGGCCGCGGGGGGAATCGGGGGGGCTGTCGTTGAGGCCCTGCTGCGTGCGGGCGCGAATGTGGCGGGGAGCGCGCGCGATGCAGCGCGGCTTTCCGCAGGGCATGAAAACTTTCTGCCTCTCGCCATGGACCCGGTGTCCGAAGACGACGTTGCCCGCGCCATTGACGAAACCACGAAAGCTTTTGGCGGTATTGATTTTGCCGTCAATATGGTGGGCATGGTCGGCGTGGGGCCGCTGGCTGAGATGACGCTTGAAGA
>JAJFIO010000240.1 GCA_021774915.1 Alphaproteobacteria bacterium | reverse complement strand
GTGCAGAAGGAAATAAAGCAAGAGAAGCTGGGCACGCAACAGATGCCTGAGGTTTCACACGAGCGATACGCTTCCCCCGATATGCCGCTCAAGGCGGGCCGCTAGATCAAGCTCCAGCAATACCGTGTGAACCACAGCCGGCGCCAGAGTGCTTTGACGGATCACTTCGTCAATATTGGTGGGTGTGGGGCTGAGAAGGCCGAGCACTGTGGTGCGGGCATTTTGCAGTTCATCTTCGCTTAACGAAACGCTACGGGGTTCTGTGCCGGTGAGACCGTCAGGGGACACGGGTTCGCTTAAATGATTGAGCGGCGAGCGGTCCAGCTCATCCAATACATGATCGGCATTTTCAATCAGAATGGCGCCTTGGCGGATCAGACTGTTTGTTCCTTTGCTGCGCGGGTCAAGAGGAGAACCGGGTACAGCAAAAACATCTCGGCCCTGTTCTCCGGCATAGCGGGCCGTAATGAGCGATCCCGATTTGACGGAAGCCTCCACTACGACAGTTCCTAAGCACATCCCGGAGATCAGTCTGTTGCGCCGGGGGAAATCACGCGCTCCTGCCGTTACACCTAGGGGGGTTTCCGAGACGATAACGCCGGCCTCGGCGATTTGCGTGTAAAGTTCTGTATTCTCTTTGGGGTATATAGCATCAACGCCGCCTGCCAGAACCGCAACCGTGCCTGTGGACAATGCGCCTTTATGGGTGGCGGTATCGATGCCCCGCGCCAAGCCAGAGACAACAACCAATCCGCGCTGCCCCAGCTCATAGGCGAGGTCATGCGCAAACCGTCTGCCTGCGGCGGATGCATTGCGGGCGCCAACAAGCGCGATCAGGCGCTTGCCAAACAGGACAGGATGCCCGCGTATACAGATCACAGGCGGCGGCGCATCAATTGCCGTCAGAAGATCCGGATAGTCCGGCTCGATGCAGGCAATGAAGCGCGCCCCAATTTTATCGGCAGCGGCGATCTCAGATTCTGCATCCGCTGTTGAGCAGATGCGTATGCGTCGCTTCAGTCCACCGCGCCGGGCAAGGTCGGGGATCTCTTTCAGCGCGTCTTTGGCGTTCCCGTATCTTTTCAAAAGATTCCAAAATGTGGCAGGCCCAACATTTTCGCTTCGGATCAGGCGAAGCCAGGACAGGCGTTCGCCCTCGTCAAGAGATCTGGACTGTCGTTCCATGAGAGATGCCAGCTTTAAGGGTTGCCGATTTTGGATTCAGTTCCCGCATACAAGCGGCGGATGTTCTCATGATGCCGGAAAACAATCAGGAGCGCCAGCAGGAGCGCCAACTCGGCCATCTGCATGTATCCCATGAGCCAAAAATAGCCCGGTGTCAGGATCGCGGCGACGAGAGCGGCAAGAGAGGAGTAGCGAAAAAGGGCCGCTATCACCAGCCACGTTCCCGCCGTCATCAGGCCAACCGGCCAGAAAAGCGCCAACACGATCCCGATAAAGGTCGCAAACCCTTTGCCACCTTGAAATTTCAACCAGAGGGGAAAAAGATGTCCGATGAAAGCCCCTGCAGCAGCAAGGACCGTGATGTCGGGACCGTAATGCCGGGCAAGAAGAACAGCCAGAGCGCCTTTCCCGCCATCGAGAACTAATGTGGCCAGTGCCAGCCCTTTGTGACCGGTTCTCAAAACATTGGTGGCGCCGATATTTCCCGACCCAATGGTTCGTATGTCTCCCAGTCCGACAAGCCGCGTCAGCACCACACCAAAGGGCACCGAGCCAAGAAGATAGCCGCCCAGCAACGCCAAGGCATAATAGGGGAGGTCCGCGGTAAGATTAATCGGGTCCGGCATTACCGTTCACCGGATAAGGAGACGACGCTTTCGCATTCAAAAACGGATTTACCGCCGACCACTGTGCGCAGAACACGCCCCTGCAATTTGCGCCCGTCAAACGGCGTGTTCTTTGATCTCGATTTCAAGGTGCTGGCGTCAAAAATGATTGGTTTATCGAGATCGATGAGCACAAGGTCCGCCGGTGCGCCGGGGGCAAGACGGCCGGAGGGCAGGCCAAGGCGCTGCGCAGGGGCATAAGTGAGTGCCCGGAGCAAATTGCCCAACTCGACATGACCGTTATGATAGTGTTCCAGCGCCACTGGCAGAAGCGTTTCCAATCCGACACTGCCCGGTGTCGCATCGGCAAAGGGAAGTCGTTTATTTTCCGGCGCTTGCGGATCGTGACTGGAGACGATGATGTCGATCACACCGCGGCTTAAACCGTCCACCATGGCTTGGCGATCTTCTTCGGCGCGCAAAGGAGGGTTGGTTTTGAAAAATGTCCTGTACTCACCCACATCCAGCTCATTGAGAGCGAGGTGATGAGCCGACACCGCGCAGGTGATGTCAAGGCCGCGCTCTTTAGCT
This sequence comes from Alphaproteobacteria bacterium, assembly GCA_021774915.1. GTDB lineage: Bacteria > Pseudomonadota > Alphaproteobacteria > SMXP01 > SMXP01 > JAJFIM01. The sequence continues at coordinate 1,880 of JAJFIO010000240.1, read as the reverse complement.
TGCTCTATCGCGCGCAGAGACGCCGCGCAAGAGAGCTGAGACAGATGATACCGACCTTGCGTCAATTCAACCAGAGCCACGTCTCGTTCCACCATGATTGTTTCGGCGGCGGCGGGGATACCTGCCAGTCCAAGCCGTGAGGCAAATTCACCTTCATTCATCGCGCCGTCTTGAGAGAGGCTGGGTTCCTCTGCGTGGTGAACAACAAGAGCGCCGAATGTGCTGGCGTATGAAAGCGCTTGACGCATCAATCGTGAGCTGGTCACAGAGCGGTGACCGTCGGTAAATGCAATCGCCCCTGCCTCTTTTAACAAGCCCATTTCAGTGAGATGTGTGCCTTCAAGGCCTTTCGTGAGGGCGGCCATGGGGTATACATTGACGTTGGCGGTATCGCGGCTACGCCGTTTGATGAAATCCACCAGCGAGGCATCGTCAATCACGGGATCTGTGTTGGGCATAACGATGATGGTAGTGACGCCCCCGGCCGCCGCAGCCTGGCTGGCTGTCGCCAGAGTTTCCTTGTGCTCAGCGCCAGGTTCACCGACAAACACGCGCATATCGATCAGGCCGGGACATAGAACATGGCCCTGGCAATCAATGACCTGGAATTGATCGGAAACATTTGACGCGCCCTCGCCAGGAAAGAGATCAGGTCCCACCGCCTGAATTTCGCCGCCGAAAGTGATCAGAGCGCCATCCGTGTCGAGACCGCTGGCCGGGTCAACAAGACGGGCGTTGATATACGCGATCTGGTCTGGCGTGATCACTCTTTAGCCTTCTCGCTTGAGACATTAGGCAAATTCCGGCTGAGGGTGTCGAGCACCGCCATGCGCACGGCGACACCCATTTCAACTTGGTCCTGTATCAAAGAGATCTCGGGATCGTCGGCGACGGCACTGTCGATTTCGACCCCGCGGTTCATTGGTCCGGGATGCATGACCTTGGCGCCGGGTTTGGCGTATTTTAGCTTTTGACTGTCGAGGCCGTAATGATGGAAATATTCGCGTGTCGAGGGGATCAGAGAACCCGTCATGCGTTCCAACTGCAGGCGTAGCATCATCACCACATCGCAACCGCGCAAACCTTCAGACATGTCCTGAAACACTTCCACACCCATGCGTTCCGCACGGGGCGGCAACAGTGTCGGGGGCGCGATGATGCGCACCTGCGCGCCAAGTATATTCAGCAGCAGGATGTTGGAACGGGCGACGCGGCTGTGGAGGATGTCACCGCAAATTGCGATACGCAGCCCCGCAATCGAGCCAAGATAACGTCTGATGGTTAAGGCGTCGAGTAGGGCTTGGGTTGGGTGCTCGTGCGACCCGTCACCGGCATTGATCACCGCGCAGTCGACTTTTTGTGATAACAATTCGACCGCGCCGGATGCGCCGTGCCGGACCACCAGCAGATCAGGCCGCATGGCGTTGAGCGTCATGGCTGTGTCGATCAGAGTTTCCCCTTTTTTGACCGAAGAAGTTCCCACCGACATGTTCATGACATCGGCGCCCAGTCTTTTGCCCGCTAATTCGAAGGAGCTTTGCGTTCGGGTGGAGGCTTCAAAAAATAAATTGATCTGCGTGCGCCCGCGCAGCAGGGTGCGTTTCTTTTCCATCTGTCGGTTCAGATCGACATAAGTGTCGGCTAGATCAAGAAGGATCAGAACGTCAGCAAGGGAAAGTCCCTCGATCCCTAAGAGATTCCGGGCGGAAAATGAGGCGGCGTCAGCAGCCTGTGGGGACGTTATGTGTGAAGCACTCATTAAAGCGGACTGTATAGGGCCAGAGGCTGTATTCTGCAAGTGGTGAGGCTTCACGCCCCGCCTGATGGGCGGGCCAGATAGTCAAGTGCCCCTTGCAGGATGAAGGCAGCGGCCATTTTAT
>JAJFIO010000239.1 GCA_021774915.1 Alphaproteobacteria bacterium | reverse complement strand
CCACGCCCCCAAACGAGAAAGCACCGATCCGGTAAAAGCTGAGCGCATATAGTGGGCCAACATTCGCGCCGTGCCCTCGGCGGTTTTCAAAGCGACATTCCCCGTGAACCCGTCCGTCACCACCACATCAACCGCACCCATAGTGAGATCTTCACCTTCCACAAAGCCTACAAAATTGAGTCCAAGGCGTTTATCCTTTAAGATTGCCGCGGCATCGCGCAGTGCATCGGGGCCCTTCAGTTCTTCTGATCCAATATTAAGGATGGCGACGGCGGGATCCGCCTTGTGCAGGACAGCACTGGCAAAAGCCCACCCTAAAATGGCAAAATCGGCAAGCTGTTTGGCCGTCGCATCAACATTCGCGCCCACATCAAGCACGACGCATTGCCCCTCCTTCTTGGGCCACACCGTTCCAATAGCTGGCCGATCAATACCCGTCATGGTGCGAAGCTGAAATTTGGCCAGGGCCATTAAAGCCCCGGTGTTCCCAGCCGACACCATAGCTTGAGCGCGCCCTTGCTTTACCGCATCAATCGCCAGCCACATGCTTGTTTGACGGCCTTTGCGCAAAACCTGACCTGGCTTGTCATCCATGCTGACTGCTTCAATCGTGTGGCAGATCTCACTCGCCGTCGCCACGCGAGGAGCTGCCCTCAACAGTGGCTCCAGTTGTTCTCTGTCGCCAAACAACAACAAATGCGCTTCTGGATGACGCAGCAAAAAAAGATCGGCGCCCTCGACGACAATTCCGGGGGCGTTGTCCCCGCCCATGGCGTCAATTGAAATGGTCAAACGGCTTGTCACAGTGCTGCATCGTTCTTTGTTGAGCGCGGGTCATGCGGTTTTGAGGGTGTGAGGCGCGGACCATAGAGATTTGTGCGCCCGGCACAACAGTTTACTAAATTCTTAGCCCCCACACCAAGACTATTCCCCTCAAATAACGCAGGTGTGAAACGCTTCATTCATTGCGGGATTTCAATCTAGCGAGAAGAGAAAACGGATTATTTTCTGGCTCTTTTTCAGCATTTTCAGGGGATTCTTCTGCGCCATGCCCGTGCTCACTCCCGGCATCATCCGTTTCAAAATGAACCCCTTCCTTGCGGGGATAAGGATTAATAGCCAGGCCCAGAACCTCGGCCGCCATCTCACCCAGATCAATCTCACCGCCGATGAGAGGTTCAAATGGGTCATCATCCTCAAACTCCAGAATGATTTCCTTCTCATTATTTTGTTCCGATATATTGTTCATCCCTTTGATATATATATACTTAACTCCCTCATAAACCTGTTCAGAGACATGCTCCAGCGTGACGGAGCAAGGCTGTATCACCTGTGCCTCCAGGCTGCCGGTTACCTGAACTCCCGCCCCAGGACTACCACTGACACGCCCCTTCCAGGGCGAGATCACAAGCTGCGCCCGCACCCAATCGAACCTGGAGACCTTCATTCTCTGGGCCAACCGCTCACATTCTTCCTCAGTAGCGTCGATAGTGACCCGCTTCGTGGTTTTCAGATGCTCAACGGTGAGCGGCCGGGAGAACTCAGGATGAGGAAGCATCGCCGACATCACGTCAGTTCTCCCAGAATCACGAAGCGCACGTGTCCGGCGTTCAGTTCATGTGAAGGCTGCTGCGCCAGGCTCGTCTCCTGACGGCGGACATAGCGCGCCATCAGCCCAAGCACATCGCTTGGCACCACCGCATCACGATAGAGATTGCGCTGCAGCTTCTGGGAAAGAACGGAATCATCACCCGTCTTTAAACCATCCTCATAGGCCGAAACACGGCCATAAAAGGCCTCAGCCATGGCTTTGATTTTTTTGCTGACACTCAAATCGCCCACCCCCATTTCCCGCAAAGAGGCGTCCATATTCTCGAACATCACATCGAACAGATATTGGCAGAGGCGCTCCGATGTCTGGCCGTCCTGCTTCAAACGCCGAATTACGAGAAAAACATTCAGCACGATCAGGTCAAAGCGTCCATCCACACTGTCAGCCACACAGCCCTTCGTGTAGAAAGCAGGCTGGCGTGATTGCTCGACGATCTGCACATACAGAGAATCTGCAACAGCGCGCTGAGGATCTGTTCGAAATAACCGGCCTAGCATTAATCTGATCCTTCTGGTTTGCCCGCCGATCTTTCTGGCAACATGCGACACGACATTCTGAGAGCTTGAATTTATGGCATGGTCATTGTACTTGAAACAGACTCCAACCAGGTGCCGCGCCGAAAAAGTGGAAATAATGATGTTTTTCTCACCGCGTGTAAAAAAGTCTACCCTCAGTATAGCTCTGGTGGCCGCTTTGGCCACCACGGCCTGCAACCCAATTATTAATAAACATGGATATGTCCCTGATCAGGAACGTATTTCTTCGGTTCAAATTGGCGTCGACAATAAAGAATCCGTTTACCAACGACTCGGATCGCCGTCAACTGCCGCCTCCTTCGATAGTGAAGTCTGGTATTATATTTCTAGCCAAGAAGAAACCCTCGCCTTCTTCGCCCCCAAAACCACAGAGCGCAATATCGTAGCTGTGATATTTGACGATGAGGAATATGTGGCTGACATAGCAGGCTACACGGTTGAGGATGGAAAGGTTGTCGAATATGTCGGGCGCAAAACGCCCACACGCGGCAAAGAGCTATCCTTCCTGGAACAGATGTTTGGCAATATCGGCAGACTGCCTGCACCGTCACAGGGGCAATAACAACGCCCCTTTATGGGGGACACTTAAAGTCGGCCGACTGCTGCGCCTGCTCCCATCATCTATCGGTTCTCTTCTGATTTATAAGGGCGCCCCACTCCTGAACAGTGGGGCGCCCGTTAAGCCTGTTCCCCAAACCCTCACTCACAGGAGGGTTTAGTGCGCCAACACCGCCAGCAGCAAGAGAGCAACGATATTAGTGATCTTGATCATCGGGTTCACCGCAGGGCCCGCCGTATCCTTGTACGGGTCACCCACCGTATCACCCGTTATCGCAGCCTTATGTGCGTCGGATCCTTTGCCACCAAAATTACCATCTTCGATAAATTTCTTGGCGTTGTCCCATGCCCCACCGCCGGCGGTCATAGACAGCGCGACGAATAGGCCGGTGACGATGACCCCCAACAGCATGGCGCCCAGCGTGGACAAAGCTGCTGATTTTCCGGCGATCGCCGACATCACCCAATAGACCACGATCGGCGATAATACGGGCAACAGGCTTGGTACGACCATCTCTTTGATCGCCGCGCGGGTCAGCAGGTCGACCGCCCGTCCGTAATCCGGTTTGGCGGTGCGCTCCATGATCCCGGGGATTTCCCGGAATTGACGGCGCACTTCTTCCACCACGGCGCCGGCGGCCCGGCCGACCGCCATCATCGCCATGGAGCCGAACAGATAAGGCAGCAACCCACCTAAAAACAGGCCGACCACGACATAAGGGTTAGACAGGGAGAAATCCAACACAACACCCTGAAATGCCGGAAATTCGGCCGGGTTGCTGATAAAATGATTGATGTCTGAGGTATAAGCGGCAAACAGAACCAAAGCGCCCAAGCCCGCCGAACCGATGGCATAGCCTTTGGTGACCGCTTTGGTGGTGTTGCCGACCGCGTCCAGCGTGTCGGTGATTTTGCGGACATTCTCATCCAACTCAGCCATTTCGGCAATACCGCCGGCATTATCCGTCACCGGCCCGAACGCATCGAGCGCCACAACCATGCCCGCCAGCGCCAACATAGTGGTGACCGCAATCGCGATACCGAACAGACCAGCCAGAGAATAAGTCACGATAATCCCGGCGATGATGGTCAGCACCGGAAGAGCCGTGGATTCCATGGAAACAGCCAGCCCCTGAATGACATTGGTGCCATGCCCGGTCTGGGAAGCCGCCGCTATGCTGTTCACCGGCCGATAGCCCGTGCCGGTATAATATTCGGTAATCCAAATGATGAGGCCGGTTACAATCAGGCCCACCACACCACATAAATAAAGTGCGCTGCCGGTAAAGGTGAGGCCTTCACTGGTGTATTCAGTATTCCATCCCAACACCGCATCGGTGACGGGCCAGAGCGCGATCAGCGATAAAACCGCTGTGGCGATAAACCCTTTATAGAGTGCGCCCATAACATTCTGGCTATTGGCGCCCAGCCGCACAAAGAACGTGCCGATAATCGAGGTGATGATGCACACGCCGCCAATCGCCAGCGGATAGAGCATCATCTGTGAAACAACGAGCGGGCCTTGAGCGGTAAAAAAGATCGACGCCAGAACCATGGTTGCCACGACCGTCACCGCATACGTTTCAAACAGGTCGGCCGCCATCCCCGCGCAGTCACCCACATTATCGCCGACATTATCGGCGATCGTAGCAGGATTACGCGGGTCATCTTCCGGGATGCCCGCTTCCACCTTACCCACAAGATCGCCGCCCACATCAGCGCCCTTAGTGAAAATACCGCCACCCAGGCGGGCAAAAATGGAAATCAGTGATGCGCCGAGACCCAAAGCCACCAGTGAATCGACCACATCGCGGCTGGCCGGAGCAAAGCCCATCGGACCGGTCAGAATGGCGTAATAGATTGTCACCGCAAGAAGCGCCAAACCGGCCACCAACATGCCTGTCACCGCACCAGCACGAAAAGCTATTTTGAGGCCTGCACCAAGACTTATACTTGCCGCCTGAGTCGTCCTGACATTGGCGCGTACCGAGACCAGCATACCGATATAACCGGCGGCCCCCGACAGTACCGCACCTATGAGAAAGCCTATGGCCACTTTCATGCCGAGCAGGACCCAGAGAATAACAAAGACCACAACACCGGCTAAGCCGATGGTCGTGTACTGCCGGTTAAGATAAGCCCCTGCGGCCACCTGAATGGCGCTGGCAATCTCCTGCATGCGCTCATTTCCAGCGCTCGCCGACAAAACATCGCGCGCTGCCCAGGCGCCATAAAAGAGAGCCAAAAAGCCGCACGCGATAATTAGCCACAATTCCATGCTCATGGTCGATTCCTTGCGGGAAAGTAATGTTGAAAAAAGACTGACCGATTTGACGAACCCAAGCCACCAAATCGCCGATTGATCTACAAAATCGGGCGGACCATGCCAAAAGTGAGCCGGGAAAGCAACCGTCAAGTCGCTTTGAACCGCCCGGAAACAGACACAGGCCTCAAAGGTTAACAAAGCAGCTCAGGATAGAGCGTACGAAGCCTATTCACTGCGCCTTGCGCCGCGCGGCAGCGCCAGATCCTTGATGATGATCTCGCCCACCCGGTCATCTCCGAAGATATCCTTGATCCGCGCCGACATCCGCCCCTTTATTCCCTGGATATCGATCACCATGGGGTCGTCGTTCAGAACGTTCGGCCGACTATGCAACTCGCGAATAAAAGCATCCTGAATATAGGGAATTCTGTCTTCCACCGACCACCGGTCATTCGGGCTGGGGATTTCCAGTTGAATGTGCAGATACGCATAGTAATGCAGGCGTCCAGACGCTGTAGCGATAGGCATCAGCATGATCGGCACCTCGACCACAGTCGGTCCCGGCGCGGTCTTCTCAGGCTCAGAAGTAGTCTCACTCGCGCCGGCGGAATAAGACAGGCCCAGCACCAGCCCAGTCAACAGACATAGGATAAGGGCACATTTTCGAAGGGTTATGTCGTTCATTATTAGGCACTTAAAAAGGGATATCCAATCCCCTCAAGGTGCCACAAGCGCCGTTAAAGGGCAGTTACCGCAGACAGCCTCCTTTTGCGCAGAATTCCTCGCCTCTGCCAGTTTGGACATCCTCCAGTAAAGTCACATTTAAGGCCAATTTTTTGCTTTCTCAGCAGATCGTCCCGCCTTATGATAGGTGGCGGTATGAGATCTCCTGGAATGAATTTCATGAGTTCACACCATATGAAGGATGAAAAGCCCTTGCCTGGCGCCCTGTCAGACAATGATCCTCCTTTTTCTCTTCCCAATAACATTATCCTTGTCGATCCCGCTCAACTCCCCGACTTGTCGGACCTGCCTTTTTTCATGCGCAAGGTCTTTCAGGTGGCCTCGAGGATTGAGCAGGGCAGCATGGTGATGATCTTTCCCGATGGCCGCGCCTTCCGGTTTCAAGGATCAAAGCCAGGCCAAGAAGGCGTGCTCAATATCCACGATTATGGCTTTGCCAAACGCCTCTTGCGGGGGGGCACCATCGGCATCGCCGAATCCTATTTCAAAAAGCAATGGTCGAGTCCGGATGTCACCACGCTTCTGGAAGTCGTCTCCTATAACGGCGATCGGGTCGCCGCTTTCTTCAACAGCAAATTCATTGTCCGCATGGTGCAGCGCTTTCTTCACCTCTTACGGAAAAACACAAAACGCGGCGCCAAGCAAAACATCATGGCTCATTATGACATGGGCAATGATTTTTATGCCGAATGGCTTGACCCAACCATGACCTATTCTGCCGCGCGTTTTGACTCACCCGACCAAGACCTCTCACAGGCGCAGATCAACAAATACCGCTCTCTCGCGCAAAGCATCAACCTGAAAGCAGAGCATCACATACTTGAGATCGGTAGTGGCTGGGGCGGTTTTGCGGAATTCGCAGCCAGCGAGATCGGCTGCCATGTCACCGGGATCACCATCAGCCCGGAGCAACTCCGGTTTGCTCAGGAGCGAATTGCCAAAAAAGGCCTGCAGGACAAAGTTGAGTTTCGCTTGCAGGACTATCGCAAAGTTGAAGGCAAATTTGACCGGATTGCCTCCATTGAAATGTTCGAAGCAGTGGGCATCCAGTATTGGCCGGTTTATTTCAAAAGACTCTATGAGTGCTTGAAACCGGGGGGCCTGGCTGGCCTCCAGATCATCACCATTGCCGATAAGCATTTTGACGAATACAGAACTCGAACGGATTTCATACAGAAATATATTTTCCCGGGCGGCATGCTGCCCAGCCCTCAGGCCTTGAAAAATCAGGTCGAGAAGGCGGGATTGCTGTGGAAAGACAATGTCAATTTCGGACTTGATTACGCCAAAACGCTTCATTGCTGGCAGACGCGATTTCTCGACGCCTGGCCCAAAATACAAAGCCTGGGATTCGACGAAAGGTTTCGTCTGCTTTGGCGCTATTACCTTGCCTATTGCGAGGCAGGTTTTCGTTCGGGCTCCCTTGATGTGGCGCAAATCTCACTCGTCAAAGAGGACAATGCCGTCACGATATAAGGCCGCATTGCCCCGCGCCTTCATTTGCGATAGACACCCAGTCAGTTCGAAGCTTCGCACCCCAACAATAAATGTGGAGAGATGTTTTGGTCGATCCCCTGGCGCAATCTCTGACGCGTGATGATGTCGAATTGCTCAACGCTAAAAATGTTTATCGGGGTTATGCCCGGGTTGAGGAATACACGCTTCGCCATCACCATTATGACGGTTCTTGGTCTGCACCCGTCACGCGTGAATTGTTTAAATCAGGCGACGCCGTAGTCGTTCTACCTTATGATCCGGTGAATGACACCGTGGTGCTGATCGAACAGTTTCGCATCTCCGCCTATGATCGCGGCATCACACCGTGGCTTGTGGAGTGCATCGCCGGACGTATCGACAAAGGAGAAAGCCCGGAAGAGGTTGCCATCCGCGAAACAAAAGAAGAGGCCGGGTGCGAGATCAATAATCTCATCAAAATTGGTGAAATGTTCGCTTCACCTGGAATTTTTGCTGAATATCTCACGGTATTCTGTGCACAGACCGATTCGACTTCCGTACAAGGCTTTCATGGACTTGATGACGAGCAGGAAGATATTCGCGCCATCGTTCTTGATTTTCAAAAAGCCCTAACAGCCATGGAGGCAGGCCGGTTTGTTACCGCACCGATTTTTCTCTGCCTGAACTGGCTTGCCCGCAACAGGGAGATTCTGAAAGAAAAATGGATCACCACCAATGGCTGAAAATGGAACATATTTACTTGGCCCTTGATGCCTTTGGGCACAAAGTTTAGCTTCCATGAGAATGCCCCTGACTTTAGGATTAAGCCTATGCCACAAAGTGATGCCAATATACTCGTCAGCACCGAATGGCTCGCTGATCACCTCAGTGCGCCGGATCTATGCATCGTCGATGCCTCCTGGTATCTACCGAATGCAAAAAGAGACCCGGCATTGGAATACAAGGAAGCTCATATTCCCGGCGCCGTCTTTTTTGATATTGACGAAATTTGCGACACGGAAAGCCACCTGCCCCACATGCTGCCCAAACCTGAAAAATTTGCGGCGCGAGTCCGGCGCCTTGGTCTCGGCGACGGCAATCGCATAATTGTCTATGATGGCGCTGGAGTTTTCAGCGCGGCCCGCGTGTGGTGGATGTTCCGCGTCATGGGGCATGATGATGTCGCCGTATTGGATGGTGGTCTGCCAAAATGGCTTGCCGAAAACCGGCCAACAGACGATATGCCGCCTCGGCCAAGGGAACGTCACTTCACGGCCCGTGTGAACACCTTGATGCTGCGTGACGCTGAGCAAGTGAAAGACAATCTCAACACCATGTCTGAGCAGATCATCGACGCACGTGGTCCCAAACGCTTCAGCGGCGAAGAAAAAGAACCCCGGCCGGGCCTGCGCTCCGGCCATATTCCGGGCAGCCGTAACCTCCCCTTTTCTCAACTTTTCAATGACGATGGGACAATGCTGAAAGATGACGCATTGCAAGAAAAATTCACTGCGGCGGGGATTGATCCATCCCGTCCGGTTATCACCTCCTGCGGCTCCGGCATCACGGCCGCCATTCTGCAACTGGGTTTGCTGAGACTGGGCAATCGCCATGTTTCAATGTTTGATGGCTCGTGGGCAGAATGGGGATCTAGTGAGGACCTCCCCATCGAAACGGGACCTGCGCAGTAGAATGTCTCCATTCATAGCATTGTAAAAACAAGGACCCCGTATGAAAGAAGAATCCAGAATTATCCATGAGGGGCGCCGCCCAGAAGAAAATTTTGGGATCGTCAACCCGCCCGTCTATCATGCCTCGACTGTGCTCTTTCCCACTGTGGAAGCCATGAGAAATGTTAAAACGGCGCGCGTAGGCTATGGCCGCTATGGCACGCCGGGAACCGAAGGCTTTGCACACGCCATGGCGGCCCTGGAAGGCGCGGACAGATGCACACTTACGCCAAGTGGGCTGAGCGCCATCACCACGGCCATGCTCAGCTTCCTTAAATCCGGTGATCACGTTTTGATGGTTGACACCACCTACGAGCCCTGCCGGGCGTTTTGCGACAGTTTGCTTAGCGATTTTGGCGTTGAAACAACCTATTACGATCCGCTGATTGGGGCGGATATTGCCGATCTCATGCGCCCCAACACACGCATTGTCTACACCGAATCCCCCGGCTCCCTAACTTTCGAGGTACAGGATATTCCCGCCATATCAAAGGCGGCGAAAGAATATAAAGATGCGACACAGGATGTCGTCGTCATGATCGACAACACGTGGGCAAGCCCGTATTTCTTCAAACCCTTTGCCCACGGCGTTGACGTTTCCATTCAGGCGGTCACCAAATATGTTGGCGGCCATGCCGACGTCATGATGGGAACCGTGACGTGTACGGAGAAATACTGGAAGCAACTCCACCGCATGCGATCTATTCTAGGCGTCAGTGTGGGGCCGGATGATGTTTATCTCGCGCAAAGAGGTTTGCGCACGCTCGCGGTCCGTCTGCGCCAACACGAAAAAAGCGCCATGGTGATCGCCAAATGGCTGCAAGACCAGCCGGATATCAAGCGCGTGCTCTATCCGGCCCTCCCTGACGATCCGGGGCACGAACTTTGGAAACGGGATTTCACCGGCGCTTGTGGTCTGTTCGGCATTGTGATGGAGCAAGGCACGGACCGGCAGATTGCCGCCATGCTCGATCCTATGAAGCTTTTTGGCATGGGCTATTCCTGGGGCGGCTTTGAGAGCCTGCTGATACATGCCCCTCTCAAGACAGGTCGGACAGCGACAAAGTGGGAACCCGGCGGAACTTTTTTCCGAATCCATGTGGGCCTTGAAGATCCTGCCGACTTGATTGAAGATCTGGCAGCCGCATTGGAACGCTACCGGGCTGCAAAGGATTAAGCACACGTGACCCCCACAAGCGCCGCTCAGCATATCTTTATGTGGGTCTTGTTGCTGTTCATTTCCGGTGCAGCCCACGCCGCACCCAAACCCGTTCTCTCCATCTTTGCCGCCGCCAGCATGACCGACGCCATGGACGCGCTGGCCGCCGCGTTTGAGCAGATTGAACCCATAAAGATATCCCCTGTCTATGCCAGTTCATCCACCCTGGCGCGACAGATCGAATATGGCGCGCCAGCTGATCTTTTTGTATCTGCCAACGTGACCTGGATGGATTATCTGGAAGCGCGCGACCTGATCGTGCCCGGCATGCGCACCAATGTGGCCAGCAATACACTGATCCTCGTCATGGCTGGGGATTGCGGCACGTCACTTGATCTTGCTGACAAACGCTCCATTCTGTCCGCTTTGAACGGCAAACGTCTGGCGCTCGGCGAACCCACAAGCGTGCCTGCCGGAATTTATGCCGCGCAGGCGCTCACCTCGCTTGGTGTGTATGACGCTTTGTTGCCCAATATGGTGTTCGCTGAAAATGTGCGCATGGCATTGACCTGGGTGACGCGGGGCGAGGTCGAAGCCGGAATCGTCTATGCCAGTGACCTACATGCTGTGACAGGGGTTAACAGGTGCGCGACGTTCCCCGATCAGAGACATGACCCTATCCTCTACCCTATCGCACGCATCAAAAGACGGGATGGAAACATGACCGCCGGCGCGGCGCACTCTTTTCTCGAATTTTTGACGAGCACCGAAGCCATTGAAATTCTGAGGCGCTTTGGATTCGATGTGCCGGAGTCTTCGTCGTCAACCCCCTCCGCCTCTCCTCTCTGATCTGAGATCTAAATGTTCACTCTGACCCCCCTTGAACAAGAAGCCTTAAGCCTTTCCCTTCGTGTGGCGCTCACGGCGGTCGTATTTGGTTTGCCGTTTGCCGTGGGCGTGGCCTGGCTGCTCGCAAAAAAAAGTTTTCCCGGCAAGATTATTCTCGATGGATTCATTCATCTGCCCATGATCATCCCGCCTGTGGTCGTCGGCTACCTTCTGCTTGTTGCGTTCGGGCGCAATGGCGCCATCGGCAAATGGCTTTATGATGTCGCTGGTATAGAGTTCGCCTTTAACTGGAAAGGCGCGGCCCTGGCGGCGGGCATTATGGGATTTCCACTCATGGTGCGTGGCATCCGCCTGTCCATAGAAGCCATTGATCCGCGTATAGAGACAGCCGCACGCACACTGGGCGCCTCACCATTTCGGGTGTTCTGGAGCATCTCCCTGCCGCTCATGCTGCCCGGTCTTATTGCCGGAACGTTTTTAGGCTTTGCCCGCGCCTTGGCCGAGTTTGGCGCCACCATCACCTTTGTCGCCGCTATTCCCGGGAAAACCAGCACATTGCCTGTAGCTATTTATATTGCCCTTCAAAAACCCGGTGGAGAAGACGCTGCGCTGCGCATGGTCGTACTCTCTGTGCTTCTCGCGATATCCGCCCTGGCGGCATCGGAACTCTTCGCTCGCACTATACGGCGGACGATCTACGGAGCCTCATAAACACACGTGGCCTTTGACCCAACAATTTCATTGAACGTCAACGTCGAAAAATCTCTCGGTGATTTTTCGCTTCATGCCGCGTTTCAAAGTGCGGGCGGATGCACGGCGCTGTTTGGTCCATCGGGATCGGGTAAGACCACCCTCATTAACATGCTCGCGGGTCTGATACAGCCGGATCGTGGGAACATTCACATTTGCGGCGCGCAAGTGTTTGATCACACCCACAACATCAACCTGCCTCCGGAAAAACGTCACATTGGCTATGTCTTTCAGGATGCGCGCCTGTTTCCTCATTTGAACGTAAGACACAATCTAACATTCGGTATGAATTTGATTCCAGATCATAAACGTCTTTTCGAATTTACTGAAATCGTTGACCTGCTTGATCTGGAATCATTGTTGGAGCGACGACCTCACAAACTATCGGGAGGCGAGCGCCAGCGCGTCGCCATCGGCCGGGCTTTGCTGGCCAGCCCGCATCTGTTGTTGATGGATGAGCCTCTCGCCAATCTCGATTCCCGGCGGCGGCTGGAGATTTTTCCCTTTATCGAAAACCTCCGTGACAGACTGAAGATACCCATTGTCTATGTTTCTCATAGCGTCGATGAAGTGATCCGCCTCGCCGATCAGGTGGTGGTTCTGGACCATGGCCGCGTGACGGCGCAAGGAGGTATTCGGGAGGTCTTGAACCGCATTGATATTCAGACCGAGTTCGCGGCCACATCGCGTGATGAAGCCCCCGATTTTGGCACCGTGCTCACCGCCACAGTGGCTGCCCATGAGCGAGAGGATGGCCTGACGCGCCTGTCCATCGCAAATGACAAATTGCTCGTACCGCAAATTGACATAGAGGTCGGCAAGAAATTACGCATCCGCATTCGGGCCCGCGATGTCGCGCTGGCTAACAAAGCGCCTATAGGCCTTAGCGTCCTCAATACACTTCACGCCCATGTCGCCGAGTTGGTCAATCAAAGCCGCACGCATGTGGATATCAAACTGGAAACGGAAAGCGGCACTCAAATTTGGTCGCGCATCACGCTGCGGTCTCAACGCGAACTTGAAATCAAACCAGGCGCAGATGTCTGGCTGCTGATTAAAACAGTGGCGCTGGAAACCGGACTGTCTCAACACATCCACTAATGCAAGGAGGGCTTAAGATGGAGATTCTCCGGTCTTGGTGCTCGGTCCCCTGCACCCGCGAAGCAGCTTCCCGTTCGGGAGGGCGACGAGATCGCGGAGAGTCAGATTGTCGCAGCCCGGGACTATTCCCGTTTATATGCTTGAATCATTCTAATTCAATAGTTAATCTATCAGATCTGCATCACTGACCTGCCCTTGTAATACGAGTTACGCCTAGTGACATATTCATTCAAGGAGACTCTGTTATGCCGTTCTGCACCATCGCCAAGCGTTTTTCCCATAGCCTTCTGACAGCCGCCACACTTGCCATCGCGGCGCCAGCCCTTGTCGTCAATGCCCAGGAGCCGAGCAGCTTCGCCCCGGTGGTCATCACGGACGATTTCGCGACAACCAAAACCCGTATGGAAGGCGCAAAAGCCGAAATCTCCAAACGTCATCAAGATCTCCTCGAAATGCGATATGATTTAAGTAACCGTCCCATCAACGGCGTCACCATGTCCGGCGGGAAGGCCGTGCAAGCAGGTGTCCGCGCGAAATTGCCAAGCGGCGTGTCCTCCTGGCAATCTTTAGCAGCAATGCCGATAGGGGAAATTCGTGAGAAAGATTTGTTCCCGCAAGGCTTCATGCCGCTGCCTCATCCCAATCACCCCGAAGGCGGCATGCTGTTCCCCCAATTTGAGATCGACGAAATCAACAAACAGGAAGAGCGCGATCTTACCCGTTTTGATCTCGACTATGACCTCCCTGATCACTTTCTGCCTGATTTTCCGGCGGCGATATATCTGACCACAAGGCCGGATCTTGGCGATGTCTCGCAGGGAAATCTTGTCACCATCATGAATTATTATGATCTTTTCAACGGCATCTTGAATCCGAAACAACTTGACGGCCTGCGCCTCTTGTTAACCCCGACACCACAACAGCAATTCAATTTGACCCATGATCGACGTTCGGCGCTCCCCAGCCGCGGTGTCGCTTGCCTCGATTGCCATGCCAACGGTCACACAAACGCCGCCACACACCTGGTCGGCGATATGCGCCCTCAGGAATTTCGTCACCGTATCGATACGCCTTCCTTGCGAGGCGTCAATATTCAGCGGCTGTTCGGCTCGCAACGAGCGCTTAAAACCGTTGAAGACTTTACCGAGTTTGAACAACGCGCAGCGTATTTTGATGGCGATCCGGTCATTGCCGCCAAAAAAGGCGTCAACGTTCTGGAGCGCGGCAGTCAGGTCCACGCCATGGCTGAGTTCCAGGAGTTGCTCGATTTCCCGCCAGCGCCAAAACTGGACGTTTTCGGAAATCTCGACATCAAAGTGGCGACAAAAGCCGAATTGCGTGGCGAGGCCATCTTCAATGGTAAGGGCCGGTGTTCCGCCTGTCATGCAGCGCCTTACTACACTGATAATCTGATGCATAATTTGAAGGTCGAGCGCTTCTTCAAGCCCCGCATGATCAACGGACGTATGGCGTCAGCCGACGGACCGATCAAAACCTTCCCCTTGCGTGGCATCAAGGATTCGCCGAGCTATCTCCACGATGGCCGCCTCCTTACTCTGGCTGACACGGTTGAGTTTTTTAATATGATCTTGGAACTTGATCTCACCGAAGAAGAAAAATCAGATCTGGTGTCTTTCATGCTCGTTTTGTGAACAGGGCACACTGAATATTTGAAGGGCTATAGTGTTGCGCTCTCTTGAACATAAAGCCGGTCCCGGTCTTGTTGAAACCGGCGACCGGCGAGGTAAAACAGCGGAATCGCCAGAGCCGACATCAGTGTAAAAGTCAGCAGCATCCAGGTGTAGGGCTGCGTGACTTCAGCAGCGCGTAATTTATCAATCAGGAACCCGCCCAAGGTGCTTCCTGCACCAAGGCCGATAAAATTAAGACCGAGGATATAAACCGCAACGATGCTCGCTCGAATGCGGGGCGGCACCAATTCCTGTACGGTTGAAAAAGTCGGGCCATAGAGCGTACCCAGTTGAAAAAATCCGGCGGCAACCCCTATCCAGAACCAGGGACTGTCGGCGGGTACAAGCCGGTAGGCTAGGCCAATGGGCAAGAGAACCAACAGCACCCAGAACAGGAACATCGGACGCCCTTGCCCCGTGTTGCGTTGCCACCAGTCGCTGCCAATCCCCCCGAAGAGATTTCCCGCCACGCCGGCAAAAACTGCAATAAGCCCTGTGGTCTGAGCAATATCCGCACGTTCGAATCCCCGTTCCTCGACAAACCAGAGCTGATCAAACGCCGCCGCCCCTAAAATAAAATGGGTGGCGATCCCGCCCGCCAGCGTTAACCCCAGCGCCGGAGAGGCGTGCAGCGCCCGGAGAAGCGTGGCGAAGATTTCTTTGAGATGTGGCCGCGCCGGTTCTTCATCAGTACCAGTATTTGAGACGTGGTGAGTGCGGGGCGTATCTTTAACGAAGACCATGATGAGCGCCAAGGCAAGCCCAATCGCGCCCAAAACGTAAAAGCAGTTTCGCCAGCCGACGGCGGGGCCTAAATATCCCGCAACCAACAAGGAAACCCCAACGCCGATCGGCACGCCCATATAATAAACGCCTACCGCAAAACCGAGCACTGTGCGCGGAAATCGATCGGACAACATAGAAAGGGATGTGGGCGTTAAAACAGATTCGCCAACACCGATGAACATGCGCGGCACGGCCAGCGAGACAAACCCACGCGCCGCGCCCGAAGCCGCCGTTAACAGGCTCCAGAGAGCCAGACCCATCGCCACCAGCCGGGGCCGGTGAAACATGTCGCCGAGCGCCCCCATGAACACGCCCACCACGGCGTAAAAAAAGATGAACACGATACCGGTCAGAAGACCGTATTCAGTATCACTCAATCCCAGTTCCGGTTTGATGAAATTGGCGAAGCTCGCCAGCAATTGCCGGTCGACAAAATTCATGACATTGAGAAGCATGAGGAAAGTCAAAAATGCATAATGCCGCGCGGCAATAGGCTGGTTCGACTCATCCTCATTCATGGTATGCTCCCCCATCCGTCTCTTGAGACAATCTATCCTTTCAACTGATGGAGGTCCAGTTTAACCGCTGAGCGATCGCATCCAGAGATAAAGTCTGGATTCCCTAAACCAGCTGTGCTCTGTCTGTTAACTTGAGTGACCGCACCGTGCGGCGGCAAGAGGCGGATGGACGATGGAAAGCTTGGACCTCGGTTTCAGGATGGCTGCGGCGGCCACGATGGCGCTGGTGGCGGCGATCATGATCAAAGACTATGGTCAGGCCCGGGTGGGCCAACTCGGCGCATTGTTTTTATTCAGTACGATATCCTATCTGTTTTGCGGACGTTTCGATGGAATGGGGATTTGGGTTGTGCTTGGTCCTCTCTTCTATATTGGATGCTATACAAGTCCCTTGTGCTTTTGGTTATTCGTGCGCGCCATATTCGATGATTCATTCCGCGTAAAAATATGGCATGGCGCTGTTTTTCTTCTTTTTTTGGTTGTCGGCTTCGGCATTCAACTCTTGCCCGACACTGTTGATGGGAACAAGAATTTCATAGAGTTGAGTCCGCAAGACATCGCCTTCTTGTTAAGACAGATCCTTGCCCTTGTTTTCGTCTTACACGCACTTGCCCTCACGGGCCTCGGCCGCGAGGAAGATCTCATCGAAAAACGTCGGAAAATTCGTGTTCTTCTTGTCAGTGTGCTCAGCGTCTACATCTCCTTGGTCATCATCATAGAAATCTTTCTTTCAACGACGACCATCCCCCTGGCTCTTGATACTTTCAATGTCGCCAGCATATGGGCGCTGACCTTCGGTCTGGCTATTCTGTTTCTTGGCATCCGGCCCGATTCCATTTTTTCAATCCAGCGCCAAACCGCCACTGCCCCTTCGGATCTCAGCCCCGCCGACAGCCAGGCTATTGAGAACCTGTTGAACCACATTGAAAGGCAAGCAGGATACCAAAAAGAGGGGCTGACTATTACCGAATTGGCCGATTATTTGACTGTACCGGTGCACCGGCTGCGGCACTTGATCAACGCACAATTGGGATTCCGGAATTTTAGTGAATTCATCAACAGCTATCGCATTGCCGAAGCCTGCCGGATTCTGGCTGATTCTGAAAAAGCACGCCTGCCCGTGCTGACCATCGCCCTTGATCTCGGCTTTGGCTCGATTGGCCCCTTCAATCGCGCGTTTAAGACCCAAGTCGGCCAAACGCCGACCCAGTACCGCCAAGCACAATTGGCGCTTAAATCCCCCGACACACCTTAAAAAACCTGCCTGAAACCTCTAAAACCTGGCTGATTTCGAAATCGGCTAACGATTTTACAGGATCGGCGCGATCAGCGCCCCCTTTCGATGCCTTATGGCTCCAGCCAAGCCCAGACGATCCGGCCTGGCCTTAAAATTCCTAGCTGGAGACCTGATCGATGACCGAATCCCTTTCTCTCCTAGACAGCTTCACCCTGATCTGGCCGAAGATTTTCATATCCGATTTCCTGCGCTATACGATCCCCGCAAGCGGCGCTTTCCTGTGGATCGTGATGCGGGGCCGGAAAACCTGGGCGCATCGGCGAATACGTAACAAAACCCCCACCACCACGCAAATGAAACGCGAAATCCGCGTATCTGTGGTGACGGTTCTTATTTTCTCGCTCAATGGATTTGGCGTTTTTCTTGGCGCGCAAATCGGCATTTATCAGATTTATGATGATTTCGCCCTTTATGGCCTCGGCTATTTTGCCTTTAGCCTCATCCTGCTGACCATCGCCCACGACACTTACTTTTACTGGGCGCACCGGCTGATGCACGTGCCCCGCCTGTTTCCCTGGTTCCACAGAACCCATCATAAATCCCATAACCCGACCCCGTGGACGGCCTATGCTTTCGACCCTCTGGAAGCCATGGTGCAAGCGGCATTTTTGCCCCTCTTTTTGCTCTTCGCCCCGCTGCACGGTCTCGCCATATTTATCTTTCTCGTACACATGATCTTGCGCAATGTCCTTGGCCATTTGGGTTACGAGATTATGCCTCGCGGAATGGCTCACCACCCAATCTTAAGTGCGCTTACCACCGCCACGCATCACGATCAACATCACGCCAATGGCAAATACAATTTCGGTCTTTACTTCACATGGTGGGACCGGCTGATGGGCACTGAGAGTCCCAAATATCGCACCCGCTTTGTGCAGATCACCTCTGCTGCACCTCACGCAAAACAACAGCTTATTCCTTCGGCGAAAGGAGGCTGCAACTGAACCACCGAACGTTTCGAAATCTCAAAATAATTTCACTTTTAAAAATCAACAAAATCAGGAATTAAGACAATGAATATCAAGTCAATCGTTATTTCTCTCGCCGCCCTATCCTTCATGGGCTTTCCTTCCCACGCTGCAGATTATTCCAAAGTGATCGAAAGCTGCAAAGCACAAATCGAGCAGGAGTTCTCACCCAATCTGGAAAGGCAATCGTTCCAAAACGCACGAACCAAAGGCGCAAAGAAAATGATTCTGGGTTTTAAAGTGTGGTTGTCCGATGACGCCGATCAAACAGCTAAAAAGGTCAGTTGCACGGCGATGAAGACCGGTGAAGTTCTCGAACTGCGCACCTTATAAGCCGTCAGACTTGGGCCTTCCTAAGGAAGGCGCGAGCCACTTAGCACCCGTCATTCCTCACATGACGGGTGCTTTTTATCTACTCTAATCAGAGAGTGCCCGACCTGAGAGATAGGTGACGTTTTGTACCGGAGACATGGGTAACACTTTTGGCCATTTGGTGGGAGGTGTTGATGCCGTGGAGAGAGACTTCGGTTATGGAGGAACGACTTCGATTTGTTGCCCGGCTGTTGGAT
>JAJFIO010000238.1 GCA_021774915.1 Alphaproteobacteria bacterium | reverse complement strand
ATGGAAAAATAATCTTGTTTCTCAAATTGAAGAGCGCACGGTCAGCGCCCCTCAGCCATTGGGCGATGTGTTGAGGGGAGACAAAGGATCAGATGAGATCGACTATTGGCGCGTTACCGTGTCAGGTACGTTCGATCATGCCCATGAGTTGTATTATTTTACGACTGATGAGTTCGGCCGGCCTGTCTATCACGTCATCACGCCTTTGTTGCGCGGCGATCTGCCTGTGGTGTTTGTGGACAGGGGGAAGATTCCCATTGATGCCCAAGATCCGCAAACGCGCCTTGAGGGGCAGATCCAAGGCCCAGTCACGCAGATCGGGATTGTGCGCACGCCGCCGGGACAGGGTGGTTTTGTACCTGATAATCAGCCAGCGGATAATCTGTGGTTTTATCTGAATTTGGATGAAATGGCGACTTATGCGGGGATTGCGGCTTATATGCCGGTGATCGTTGAGGCGGATGCGACACCCAATCCGGGGGGGTGGCCCATCGGGGGGCAAACGGTCGTTGTTCTGAATAACAATCATTTGGGCTATGCCATCACCTGGTATGGCTTGGCTTTGGCTCTGGTAGGTGTATATCTAGCCTTTCATGTCAGCCAGGGTCGATTGGGAGCCAAAGGCTGACGCGCGGCGCTAATAAAAGTAGTGGAGAGTGTTTTGAACTATATCAGCACGCGGGGCGAAGCGGCTGGGCTTGGGTTTGAGGATGTTCTGCTGAACGGCCTGGCCCGCGATGGTGGCCTTTATGTGCCGCAAGACTGGCCGGTGTTTTCGGCGGCTCAGATCGCCGGGTTTTCTGGCCTTTCTTATACCGAAGTGGCATGCCGGGTGATCGCGCCTTTTGTCAGCGGCGCGCTGGAGCCGGCTGAGTTGAAATCCATGGTGAAGACAGCTTATGCGGCCTTCGATCACAAAGCGGTCACGCCGCTGACCCAGCTTGATTCCGGTTTATGGCTGCTGGAGCTTTTTCACGGGCCGACCCTGGCCTTCAAAGATGTCGCCATGCAATTGCTGGGGCCTTTGTTCGATCATGCCCTTAAACGCCGCAAGATGCGGGTCACCATTGTCGGCGCGACCTCTGGCGATACGGGCTCGGCCGCCATTGAGGCCATGCGCGGGCGCGATGCCGTGGATATTTTTATCCTTCACCCCCATGGCCGGACATCGGAAGTTCAACGGCGGCAGATGACCACGGTTCTGGATGCCAATGTCCATAACCTGGCGATTGAAGGCACATTTGACGATTGTCAGGCCCTGGTGAAAGCCATGTTCGCCGATTCTGATTTTCGTGACTCTGTTCACATGGCGGGGGTCAATTCGATCAACTGGGCGCGGGTCATGGCGCAGGTGGTGTATTACTTTTATGCAGGCGTGGCTTTGGGGGCGCCGCATCGGCCGGTGTCCTTTAGCGTTCCGACCGGCAATTTTGGGGATGTTCTGGCAGGCTATGTAGCCCAGCGCATGGGCCTGCCTATGGGCCGTCTGGTGATTGCCACCAACGTGAATGATATTCTGGTGCGTGCGCTGAAGACAGGCCGCTATGAGACCGGCGCGGTCACACCCACAGCCAGCCCCAGCATGGATATTCAGGTGTCGAGTAATTTTGAGCGCTTGCTGTTTGATGCCACCGGCCGTGATGCCGCCGCTGTGCGCGCCCTGATGGCGGGTCTCGATCAGTCGGGGGGTTTTTCAATTCCTGAAGCAGCGCTCGGCCGGATCCGTGCGCGTTTTGATGCGGTGCGGGTGAACGAGGTTGAAACCAGCAAGACCATTGCTTCTCTTTATGCCCAGACCGGCCTTAAGATCGATCCCCACACCGCAGTAGGCGTGACGGCAGCGGTCGAGGCGAGACGCGCACACCCTGAAATCCCCATGGTCTGTCTGGCGACCGCCCATCCGGCCAAGTTTGAGAAAGTGATGGCGGAGGCCACGGGGGAACGGGCGCCCTTGCCAGCGCATCTGGCGGATCTTATGGAGCGGGAGGAGCGCTATGACGTTCTTCCCAATGACAGGATGAAGGTCCAGGCCACCATTCAGGAACGGTCTCGCGCAGTGGTTTAAGTTGTTTTTCGGGTGGGCTTGACCGGTGAGTGGAGACCGGTTCGCGTTAAGAAAATACGATCAAACAAGAACTTAGAGCGTTTTCGAGATTCAAATTTATAACGAAACGCACTGGACAGCGGCGTCCTTCATCGTGTTCAATAAACCTTGCGAGCCCGCGCTCTTTTGTGATCAAGGCGGTTTTTATGGCGTTATTGCGCACCATCACCCGGCCTGACAGTGAACCCGTTATCGACGGGGATGGGGTTTACTTACGTCACCCGATGATGGCGGATTATACAGCCTGGTCTGAGTTGAGGGATTGCAGCCGTGCTTTTCTGGTGCCGTGGGAGCCGACATGGTCTCTTGACGATCTCACGCGGGCTTCCTTCCGCCGCCGCTTGCGCCGCTATACAAAGGATCTGCGCGAAGACCAAGCTTATCCATTTTTTATTTTCCGCAACAAAGATAACCTTCTCGTGGGCGGTTCCACGCTATCCAATATACGCCGGGGGGTCACACAATCTTGTTCCTTGGGGTATTGGATCGGTGAGCCTTTTCAGAAGCAGGGCCTGATGACGACCGCGGTGCGTGCGATGGCTCCTTATGTGTTTGATGTTTTACGCCTGCATCGTATTGAGGCGGCGTGCCTACCCGATAACGAGCCATCAAAGCGGCTGTTGGTCAAAGCGGGCTTCACTGAAGAAGGCTATGCCAGAGATTATTTGCGGATTAATGGGGCCTGGCGGGATCATATACTGTTTGCTCGGGTTAAAGGAGATCCCTCACCCGATTAAGTTCATACGAATGGCTTCTCCTGTTCTTCATGCAACGTGACGGTTGACATCATTCACCGGTGGTGATGAAGGGCGGAAAGTTTGTCCGGCCCGAAGGGTTTTAATATTTTGGAGTTCATGTTTGTGAGTCAAACCATCAAAAAAGTCTTTGCCTTGAAATCAGGCGTGCCTCTGCTGGCTTGTGTTCTGGGGATGTTGGGACTTTTCCTGTTTTTTGGCGCGGCGTTGGTGAGCGCTCAGGACACCGAGGTGCCGTTGCCTCCTGACGCCGCCCCTAAGCCACCGGTCGTGCTTTTGGACGGGACAGGTGATGTCGTGGACATCACGGGCGCTTTTGGGCTGGTTGATATGAACGATATCGCGCCCGAATACGCCATTCCGTCTCCTGCATCGCCTTCTGCTGAGGCGCTGGCGCCAGGAGAGGTCGCTGATGAAGTGGGCGAAGTCAAATCCCTTGAGGAACTTGAGCAGGAAGCCGAAAAAACCGCCACGCCAGCGCCAGCCTGGTATGGCGTTTATGTCAAAAATACCACTTCAGAGCCTCTGGAGCGCCTCTTTGTGATCAGCAGAAAGACGTTCCGGGGATCGGCATGGGTGCCGGCCTTCAGCGAAGCGTTGGAGCTGCAAAATATGGTTGTCAAAACGGCTCAGCGGGGGCGTGCGCTGGGAGGTGGCATTGGATTAAACACCGATGCCGTGTTCTCGTTCACCATGGTTATTCCGCCTCAGGAAACAGCTAAGATTGCTCTGCTGTTGCCTGAAGAGATCAAAACATCGGCGCTCTCTTTGTGGGGGGTGGATGCCTATATCCAATATACTAAATATGTCACTCTTGGGCAGGGGGTTGTTCTTGGTCTTATGGTGATGATGGGGGCGCTTCTGATTGCTCTGTGGGTTTTTGCTGAACAACGCGCTTTTGTTTTCAGTGGTCTGGCCTGCCTCACGGCGGCTTTTTATCTTTCTCTGGTGTTTGGTTACTTTAATTTTCCGGCGAATTTTT
>JAJFIO010000237.1 GCA_021774915.1 Alphaproteobacteria bacterium | reverse complement strand
CTGGCGGCCAAGCCCGTGATGGAAGGCAAGTCCGTTCTGTTCAAGCGCTTCGCCGATGTCGATTCCATCGATATTGAGGTCGACACAAACGATGTCGACGCCTTTGTCAATTGCGTGCGCTATCTGGGACCGACCTTTGGCGGCATCAATCTGGAAGACATCAAGGCGCCCGACAGCTTCATGATCGAGCAGCGCCTGCGCGAGCTGATGAACATTCCTGTGTTTCACGATGACCAGCACGGCACGGCGATTATCACAGCCGCCGGGATTATCAACGCCATGGATCTCACCGGGCGCAGCTTTGCCGATCTTAAAGTCGTGGTGAACGGCGCCGGCGCGGCGGGAATCGCCGTCCTGGAACTCCTCAAGGCCATGGGCCTGCCCGCCGATCATGCCATTCTCTGTGATACCAAAGGCGTCATCTATCAGGAACGAAAAGAAGGGCTCAACCAGTGGAAATCAGCGCATGCCAGCACCACCAGCGCCCGTACGCTGGCTGAGGCGGTGGCGGGCTCGGATCTTTTTATCGGTCTTTCGGTCAATGGCGCCATGACTAAAAGCATGGTGAAATCCATGGCCGACAAACCCATTATTTTCGCCCTGGCCAATCCTGATCCGGAAATCACACCGGAAGAGGTGGCTGAAGTGCGAACCGACGCGATCATGGCCACCGGCCGCTCGGATTATCCCAACCAGGTGAACAATGTTCTGGGCTTTCCTTATATCTTTCGCGGGGCGCTCGATGTGCGCGCCACCACCATCAACGAAGAAATGAAGATCGCCGCGGTCCACGCTCTGGCAGAGCTGGCACGCGAGGACGTGCCCGACGAAGTCGCCGCAGCTTACCATGGCGAGCGGCCCATATATGGGTCCGGCTACTTTATTCCGGTGCCCTTCGATCCACGCCTCATCAGCCGCATCCCCCCCGCGGTCGCCAAGGCCGCCATGGACAGCGGTGTGGCGCGACGCCCGATTGATAATATGCCCGCTTACGTCGACACCCTGGCCGCGCGTCTCGACCCTTCAGCCGCGATGCTGCAAAAGATCACAGCGCGGGTGCGCTCGCAGCCCAAGCGCGTCGTCTTTGCAGAAGGCGAAGAAGAGGCCGTCATTCGCGCCGCCTTGGCGTTCCAAAATGCTAAAATGGGCACCGCCGTGCTGATCGGCCGTGAAGAGCGCATCGAAACGACGCTGGGAGCCACCGGCCTTGATGGGGCTTCGCTTGAAATACACAATGCCCGGTATTCTGAACGCACGCCGCGCTATGCGGATCATCTGTTTAAAAAACTGCAGCGGCGCGGTTATCTCTATCGTGATGTGCTGCGCATGGTGAACAATGACCGCAATGTTTTTGGCGCCAGCATGGTCGCGGCAGGGGAGGCTGACGCCATGATTACCGGGGTCACGCGCAATTATTCCACCGCGCTCGAAGACGTGCTGAAGGTTATCGATCCTAAACCCGATGAGCGGATGATCGGCCTGTCGATTATCCTGGCCAAGGGCCGCACTGTTTTTGTCGCCGACACCAATGTCACTGAAATGCCGACGCCTGAAGAGCTCGCCGACATTGCCGTTGCCGCCGCGCGGGTGACAAGACGGCTGGGCTATGAGCCGCACGTCGCACTGCTTGCCTATTCCAATTTCGGTCAGCCTGAAGGCGATCGCTCCGATAAGGTGCGCGAAGCGGTGGAAATTCTGGACCGGCGGGATTTGGATTTTGAATATGACGGCGAGATGTCGGCAACCGTAGCGTTGAACCGGGACGCCCGGAAGCTCTATCCCTTTTGCCGCCTCAGCCAGACGCCCAATGTGCTGATCATGCCGGCGATCCACAGCGCCAGTATTTCCACCGAGATTCTGCAGGAGCTTGGCGGCTGCACCATGGTGGGGCCCTTCCTGGTGGGGCTGTCGTCATCGATCCAGATCTGTAACCTGGGCGCGTCCGCTTCAGATATCGTCAACATGGCGGCGATGGCGGCCTATGACATCAATCGCGAACCCAGCGATTAACCGCGCGCGGTTTTATTTCTCTTCGGCCACCAAAGCCGCCTTCGGGCCATAGCGCATCAAGAACAGCGTGAGCACGATAGCGGGCAGACCCAGCGCCGCGGCATAGATGAAAAAATTCACATAGCCCGCGTTATCCACCACAATGCCGGAAAATCCACCGATAAATTTTCCCGGCAACGTGAAGAGAGAACTGAACAAAGCGTATTGCGTGGCGGTGTACGCGGTGTTGGTGAGGCTGGACAGATAGGCAATGAACACCGTGCCCGCCAGACCGCCGCTGAAATTATCAGCGCTGATGGTCAGGGTTAGGAAAGTGATGTCCGCGCCGATAATCGCTAATGCGGCAAAGAGCAGATTGGTTGAAGCAACAAGTGCCGCCCCCAATAACAATGGCCGCATGATGCCAAACCGCGCGACCAACACCCCGCCGATGGCCGTGCCCAGCAGGCTCATGAAGAAACCAAAAACTTTGCTGATGCTGGCAATTTCGGATTTGGTAAAGCCCAGATCGATATAAAAGGGATTGGCCATAATGCCCATGGTGATATCCGAGATACGGTAGATTCCGATAAACAGCAAAATCCCCCAGCCCATCGGCCCCATGCGTGCAAAGAAATCAGCGAAGGGACTGATCACCGCACTGCTAAACCAGCTTAAGGTCTGCCCTGCCTTGCCGTTAAGGTGTAACCTGCCGCTCAACGATCCCGCTAATTTTTGCTCGCGTTCTTCGGCGGCGGCATCGCGCGGGCTTTCCGGTTCATCGATCAGCAGAACGGTGACAAATCCCACGCCCATCAGCGCCGCCATGGCAAAATAAGCCATTGGCCAAGATATATAATCAGCGATGTATAGCGCCCCGGCGCCGGCCACAAGCAACGCAATGCGGTAGCCATAGATATAGGTGGCGGCCATAGCGCCCTGCAATTCCGGTTTCACCGCTTCAATGCGGTACGCATCGATCGAGATATCCTGGGTCGCCGAAGAAAACGCAACCAGAAGAGCAAAAACAGCAATATAAAAAAGATCCGTTGACGGATCTGTCATCCCAATGCCGACAAGTCCCGTAGCAATTCCGATTTGGGCCAAGCACATCCACCCCCGGCGGCGGCCCAGGGCTCGCGTAAGAAACGGCAAGGGCATACGGTCCACAACAGGCGCCCATAAAACTTTGATGGAAAACGTCAGGCCCACCCAAGAGAAAAACCCGATGGTGCTGCGGGCCACCTCCGCTTCGCGCAACCAGACCGACAGGGTGGAAAAAAGCAATAAAAAGGGCAGGCCTGCGGAAAACCCCAAAAACAACATCACCAGAACACGGGGGTGCAGATAAATTTTAAGCGTTTCATCCCAGCTTAGAGGCCGAGCGCCGGGTGTTGTTGAGTCTGGCACGGGGGGGAGGGTCCCTCAAGATGTTCGCAAGATTTACGACACCTTGGCGATGGGCGCCGTGTTTGTCCAGTGGTTCATGGCGCGCGTGAGATCGAGCGCTTCCACCGGTTTGGTGAGAAAATCATCCATGCCCGCCTTAAAGCAGCGGCGGCGGTCTTCTTCCATGGCGTTAGCGGTAAGTCCGATAATCGGCACAGAGCCTTTGGCGTCATCGCGCGAGCGTATGATCCGCGTCGTCTCCAACCCGTCAAGGTCAGGCATGCGCATATCCATCAAGATGAGATCATAAGACTTACCGTCCAGCGCCTCCAACACATCCCGGCCATTGGTGACCGTGTCAATGTGATGACCGGCTTTGCGCACCAGCGCTGTGGTGAGAATGGCATTGATCTGATTGTCCTCCGCCAACAGCACACGCAGCGGCCTTTGGCCCGGCCAGTCGGCGCGCGCCACGCGTTCACGTTCGGCCGCTTCGCTGTCTTGTGCTGAAGCGACCGCATCCACTTCCAGCCCGTGCACCGCCAGCACGCGGGCCACAAGCGAATCCTGACGAATAGGCTTAATGAGATAGGCGTCAAAACCTCTCTCCAACAGGTCGTCCAAGTGTTTGCGCTCTTCCGGCGGCAACAAGACAATCGATTTTGGCGGCGCTTCCGCGCTCAGCTGCCCGGCATACCGGATCAGTCTTTCCGCCCCGTCTTCAGGCAAGGCGCTGTCACAAATCAGCGTGGTATAGGGATACGAGACATGGTCTTTCAGCGCCTGCACCGCTTCGTCATAACTGCCCACGCAGGAAATCTCAGCGCCAGGCCCCGCCAATTGAGCGTTCACCGCCCGGCACACGACAGGCGAGGAAGAAATTATGAGAAATTTGAATCCGAACAGGCCATCGGCCCTTGCCGGCGTGCGCCATGTGTCCTGAAGCTCCAGGGAGACCTCAACCCAGAAGGTACTGCCTTGGCCTTGAACACTGTCAACGCCAATTTTACCGTCCATGGCTTCAATAATTTTTTTGCAAATAGCCAGGCCCAGGCCAGTGCCGCCATATTGACTTGAAGGCGACTGATCGGCCTGAGAAAATTCATCGAAAATATGTGACTGCATCTTTTTGGCGATACCGATCCCTGTGTCCTGCACCTCAATGCGCAACACTGTCTGCCCGGGTTTTGAAACGTGCTCTCGGGAGGAAACGTGGAGGATCACGCCGCCCGTTTGGGTAAACTTCACGGCATTCGTAGCCAGATTGAGAATGACCTGACGCAACCGGGCTTCATCACCTTCGAGCAACACCGAGGTGTCGGGCTCGATCACACAAGCGATTTCAATGCCTTTATCATAGGCGCGCGGCGCCATTAATTCGGTAATCTGCTGGACGGTTTTCGTCAGATCAAAATCACCTTTTTCAAGTTCCAGCTTGCCGGCTTCGATCTTGGAGTAATCCAGAATATCATTGATCAGATCAAGGAGCACTTTGCCGGACGTACGAACGGCGTCACAATAGGTCTGCTGCTCTGGCGTCAATTTGGTGTCAATGAGCAGGCTTGCCATCCCAATGATTCCATTCATGGGCGTGCGGATTTCATGGCTCATGGTAGCGAGAAAGAGAGATTTTGCTTTGACGGAATCCTCTGCATAGAGACGGCTTTCACGCAATGATTCTTCAAGTTTTTTGCGCCCCGTCACATCGCGGCCCACGGCGAGAAACGTTTTTTGACCGCGACTTGAGACGTGAACCCCCAAATGCCAGGAATACCAGTGCGGGCCATCTGCGCGGTCATACCGGCAATCCAGTTCTGTCCACTTGCCCGGAACCAAATGGCTGAACGCCTGCGTGCCGCCAATGACAAACCGGCGACCCGGCCAGCAATCAGGCGTACCGCCAAAGGCGCAGCAAAATGCATCATTTGCAAAAAGGACGCATTGATCGGGATCCAGTTGCACAATAGGATCAGGACAGGTGCCGATAAGTTCTCGAGCCACATCGCTGGGGCTTAGGTCAACCATAGTACTCAAACTCACTGTTACCTCACACGCCATTAAATTGCGCGCGCGGGGCCAGTGTGACCCGGCGATCCCCAAAAAAGCGTTTACAAAATGAGTGTCGTTCCCGCGTTTGGAATTGATTAAAATTCAACCGACTTGCTTCAGGTTTTTTTTACGAAGTTCGCCCATGTCACAAACTCATCCGGGAACGAATCAAGTAAAAATGAAACAAGGGAAAAATTGACGGGGCTTTCCGCCGCAATTCACGCGCCGGGAGAACGCTCTATCATTGCGGACTCCAGTGTCCGCGTCAGGCCATCTGTCGCGGCGCCCGAGAGGGGACGGCGGTAAGACAGGGCTTCAGCAATATGAATACGCTGCACCGGACCGCCGCCTTCCAGATCCGCCAGGGTCCGGGCCACGCGCAGCACACGGTGATAGCCGCGGGCGGAAAGCCGCATGGCTTCTGCGGCCTGGCCCAGCAGTGCCCGCCCCGCGCTGTCGGCCCGCGCGATGTGCTGCAGCCACTCACCGTCGGCTTGCGAATTGGTGCGCGGGGGGGCGCCGCTGGCCGCTGATAGGCCTGCAAAAGAGGCCCAGTCCTTGGCGCGTTCGGTTTGAAGCTGGCGCGCCGCCGCCACCCGGGCTGCAATTTGCGCACTGCCTTCAGCCGCCGGCGGCAGACCCAGATCCGCAGCGGTGACCGGCGGCACGTC
>JAJFIO010000236.1 GCA_021774915.1 Alphaproteobacteria bacterium | reverse complement strand
ATGCGCAGCGCGCAGAAACGCACAATCGAGGACGCTTGGAAACAGGTCGGGCTTATTGTCGGGTCAATCACACCAAAAGAATGCGCAAACTATCTCAGAAACTCAGGGTATGCTTCAATAAAACAATGACAGACTCTAGTGGGGCGCAGGGATGGCAAAATAAAAACTTCGACTGAAAATCCTCCTCCAGGACGTTCAAAGCCATGTACGCGGGTTAAAAAGGGCTTTTTACGCCCTTAATGGAGGAGGAAAATCTCATGGTTAAAATCGGACTTGCAGCCCTGGCGCTGAGTGTACTGCTGGCGGGCACGGCTTCTGCCAAAACTTATGTTGCATCGAAAATTGTCAACCCTCCGGGGCCCGGCAAGGTTCTGGTGCAAAAAAAGATCGTCAAAACGCCGGGCCATCGGCCTCATGTGGTGGGCACGCGGCGGGTGCATATTTTTCGGGTGCGTTAAGAAATCATTTGAGCGCAAGACTTGAAGGGTGTCTTTTGTGAGGCCCTTCCCCCCCTTATCACAAAGTCATCTTTAAGTCGTTCAAATCAAAGGGCCGCACATAATTTGAGAGGCCAATTGTTACGCGTTTTACTCACACTCGCCGGGCCGAAAAGGCAAACATTTCGCGGGGCCATACACCGCCCGCAGCCCTTTTGAGTGAACCATGCTATAGACACTGATATGCGATTCCTCCGGAAACACCTCAGTTTTGAGCATAAACCCTTCTATTGGCTTGCTGCGCAACAATGCGTCCATCCGATAAAGTCCAGAAACAAAATGGGCGTCCGGACGGCCTCTTTCCTCCATTCCACCGACAGCCATATAAACGCTGATGTCCAGTGCGTCATTCACTTTAAGAAACTCTTGCGCGTGGGAAAAAATAACCTCGTTATCGCGCCAGATCGCTGGGCTGCCGATGATATAGCGGTTAAAGGTTTCGGGCTTATGGAACAGGGTATACAAACCAAACAACCCACCCAGTGAATGACCGAAATAGCCGTTATCACTGGGTACAGTGTTGTAACGCTCGTTAATAAACGGCATGAGTTGTTCGCGAATAAATTGTAAAAACTCGGGAGCGCCGCCGGTTTTTTTACCGGATTGAATGATCCGGATCCCTTCAACAGGCAAATCGTTTGCAACAGGCTCCGATTCCATCGGCGTTAAGTCCCGCTGGCGCAGGTTTAGGGCCTCGTAAATATTGTCTACCGGATAGCCAATGCCAACAACGATAAAGCGGGGAAGTTCAGCGGCAGCTTGCATAATGCGGGTGTTACTGGAAAAGGGGATGTCGCCATTGGCGTCCGTCATATAGAGAACGGGAAATTTCTCCGATCCATCCTTTTTGCTGATGGGCAGCATGACATGGATCTCATAGGTTTGATCGATAAACTCGGAATCAATCAAATATTTTTCAATTTTCGGAAAATGGTAAAGCTCATCATTCGCACTCGCTTGGGAAAAACCGAATTGCAGTGCGGCCACAACTGAAACAATTATAGCTCGTGCAAAGGTATCCGTTACTTTGCCGAAGCTTGTGAATAATTGTTTGGCGATCGCGCTCATTTGCCGTTCCAAAATATTTTCCTCACTTCAACTATTGCTTAAGATGACGCCGTCAGAACCTTACAAGGATAAGTATAATGACTATAGGCAAACTTATCCATAAAAAAGGGCCGCTCAAAACTCGAGCGGCCCTTTCCTTATTCTTCAGACGAATAGTTTGGCTTACATCATGCCGCCCATACCGCCCATACCACCCATGCCACCCATATCAGGCATTCCGGGCATGGCTGGTTTGTCTTTTTCAGGTGTGTCGGCGACCATGGCTTCTGTCGTGATCAACAGACCCGCGATGGACGCCGCATCCTGAAGCGCGGTACGCACGACCTTGGTCGGGTCGATGATCCCGGCTGCAACCAGATCGGTATACTCTTCGCATTGCGCATCGTAACCGAAAGAAGCACTCTTTTGTTCGAGCAGTTTGCTCACCACGATTGAGCCTTCCACACCGGCATTCTCCACGATCTGACGGATCGGGGCTTGCAGGGCGCGGCGAACGATTGCGATACCGGCATTTTGGTCCGCGTCATCACCTTCGATTTTCGCAAGTGATCTGCTGGCGTAGAGCAGAGCCACACCGCCGCCCGGCACGATGCCTTCTTCAACAGCGGCGCGCGTTGCGTTCAATGCATCGTCAACGCGGTCTTTGCGCTCTTTCACTTCGACTTCGGTTGCGCCGCCGACCTTGATCACCGCAACACCGCCGGCGAGCTTAGCCAGACGTTCTTGCAGTTTTTCACGATCATAATCGGATGACGTTTCCTCGATCTGAGCACGGATCTGACTGACGCGCGCTTGGATTTCAGTCTTTTTGCCAATGCCATCGACAATCGTGGTGTCATCTTTGGTGATGCGCACACGTTTGGCGGAGCCCAGCATTTCAAGGGTGACGTTTTCAAGCTTGATGCCGATATCCTCGGAGACCACCTGACCACGGGTCAGGGTGGCGATGTCTTCCAACATGGCTTTGCGACGATCGCCAAAACCCGGGGCTTTGACCGCAGCGATTTTCAAACCGCCACGCAGTTTGTTGACCACCAGAGTGGCAAGCGCTTCGCCTTCCACGTCCTCAGCGATGATGAGAAGCGGACGGCCCGATTGCACAACAGCTTCCAGGATCGGCAGCATGGCTTGCAGGTTCGAGAGCTTTTTCTCATGCAGAAGGATGTAAGGGTCTTCCAGTTCCGCCACCATCTTGTCAGCATTGGTGATGAAATAAGGCGACAGATAACCGCGGTCAAACTGCATGCCTTCAACCACATCGAGTTCAGACTCAAGTGTTTTTGCCTCTTCGACAGTGATCACGCCTTCATTGCCAACCCGGTCCATAGCTTCGGCGATCTTTTCACCGATTTCTTTTTCGCCATTGGCTGAGATGGTGCCGACCTGAGCGATCTCTTCGTTGGATTTGGTTTTCTTGGAACGCTTTTTCAAATCAGCAATGACGGTCGTGACCGCCAGCTCAATGCCGCGTTTCAGATCCATCGGGTTCATACCGGCGGCAACCGCTTTGGCACCTTCCTGCACGATGCATTGGGCCAGAAGGGTGGCCGTTGTTGTGCCGTCGCCCGCTTCGTCATTGGTTTTGCTGGCAACTTCGCGCACCATCTGTGCGCCCATGTTCTGAAACTTGTCTTCCAGTTCGATTTCCTTGGCGACCGTCACACCGTCTTTGGTGATGCGCGGTGCACCGAAGGCTTTGTCGATCACGACATTGCGCCCTTTGGGGCCCAGTGTCACTTTCACCGCATCGGCCAGGATATTCACGCCTTCCAGCATTCTTTCCCGGGCATTACGGCCAAACTTTACCTCTTTGGCAGGCATATCTGCTCTCCTAAATTATATGTGTTGTGGCGGGAAACCCCGGAAGGGGCTCCCAAATAAAAACCGCTTTGAAGGGAATGTCCCTTAAGCGGCCTTTTTGGTTTTCTTTTTCTTGCCATCTATGATGCCGAGGATGTCGGATTCCTTCATAATGAGGAGTTCCTCACCGTTCACCATCACTTCCGTGCCGGACCATTTGCCGAATAGGATGAGATCACCAGCCGCTACATCAAGCGGTGTCACGGTGCCATCTTCAGCTTTTGTTCCGGTTCCCACGGCGACAACTTCGCCTTCTTGGGGTTTTTCTTTGGCCGTGTCGGGGATAATGATCCCGCCGGCGGTTTTTTCGTCTTCGTCGATGCGACGCACCAGCACACGATCGTGCAGAGGACGGAATTTCATTCGTCTGTCTCCTGTCTAGAAATTAAGTTGAAAAATACTACCCATGGGCAGTACTTCCATCACTGAACGGGGCCCTTCCCCCAGGTTGGCACTCGCCATATCAGAGTGCTATCAAGTGACGAACAGATAGGCACCGCGCGCAGTCCTGTCAAGAAGTCGTGAACAGGTTTTTCGCCTTTTTTCGCGAAATTATCGGGATGCGTGGTTAGGAACGGGTGGCGCACTTCAGAAAGGGCTCAAGGGCGGCGAGGCTGGCCGGTTCGGTAAGCAGGGGGATGTGGCCCCGGTTCGGTATTTCCGCTGTTTCCAGGTCGGCTTTGCGTGCCTTCATCGCTTTGAATGTGGCCTCAGACAGCAGGTTGGACAGAGTGCCGCGCAGCGCCAGAGTGGGGATAGGGATGAGTGCCTCAAAAAACCGCCACAGGTCAGGCGGCGGGTCGTCAGCATTCGCGCGCATAAACGGTTCAATGAGGGCTGGGTCATAATCTACGACGATGCGGCCGTTCGCAGTTTCCTTGTAAACGGCCTTGGCGGCGTGGAGCCAGTCTTGCGGGGTGAAATTGGGATAGGCGTCGGCGCTGTATGCCTGGGCGGCCCCCGCCGCCTCAGCCCACGTGTCGAATGCCCTGGGCGAGCCGAGTGCGGCGCCGATATGGGCGATGCCGCGCGGGTCCGCCTCAGGTCCGACATCATTGAGCACCACGCCCGCCAAGAGATGTGGGCAGACTTTAGCCATGACCATGGATATCACGCCGCCGAGCGACGTGCCGATCACGACGACTTTGCTCAAGGCCTCTTTTTTCAGCAACGCCGCTATGTCCTGAATGTAGAGAGAGGGTGCGTAATTTTCCGGATTGGAATCGTATTGGGATCGCCCTCGGCCGCGCAAATCAGGGGAAAGGACCCGGTGCCCCCACGTCACAAGTTGCGGTGCGACATCGGCAAAGTCTTTCGAATTGCGCGTCAGGCCCGGCAGGCACAAAATCGCGTGGCCGGCATTCCCGCCGGGATAATCACGGTAATAGAGTGAGAGCCCATCGTCCGATTGATAGGTTTTTTCTTCAAAGGCCGGAGTCATGATAACTTTATCGCGCGGGTTGCACAGACGAGCAAAATTGCATCGCCTTGGGTGTATCGCAGGTACGCGTGGGGTACAAGCGCGCGCCGGGGTTCCTCCATGGCGAAACTATGGATTATGCCGACCGTCTCGCCGGAGCGCTTTGCCATGATGCAATTTTTGCCATCCCGCCATTTTGTCCCATAAGCGCTGACGTCAGACAAGATCTGGGATGACCGGTTGTTATTCGTTAAGCGCCTTCAAACAGACCGATTTCAAAAATACCCGCGTCCGAACGCAAGGGTTTGATTTCGTTTTGGTAGACATCCGAATAATACAATGCCTTTAAGACATCCATTGTCGGAAACTTAAGGATGATGAGCGTTTGCCCGGTGAGTAGATCGCCCTCGGGAATATCGGCTGCTGTCCCGCGAACCAATAATTCACCGCCGTGCTCAGCCATGAGCTTGGCGGCTCGTTCGGCATATTCTTCAAAGCGATCGGACGGATTGGTGATATTGGCAACACCTACCAGATAAGCCGCCATGTTCTCGTTCCCTTGCTGATGGGGTGGTGGTATCGAAAAATAACCGACCCCTGATCTTCGTTACGCGCCTTCAAACAGGCCCATATCGAAAATACCGGCGCCTTCACGCAGGGGTTTGATTTCTTTTTGATACGTGTCCGAATGATAAAAAGCTTTTAACGCATCCATCGTCGGGAATTTGACGATGATCCCCGCCCGGCCATTGAGAAGATCGCCTTCAACCACTTCAGCGGCCGGGCCGCGCACGATGTATTCGCCGCCGCATTCGGCCAGAAATTTGGCGGATTTTTGGGCATATTCCTTGAAATTTGCCGTGGGGTTGGTGACCTGGGCGATACCG
>JAJFIO010000235.1 GCA_021774915.1 Alphaproteobacteria bacterium | reverse complement strand
TATGGGTCCCCTGGCGTTTTGGAATTGAGGGAGATCCAAAAACCGATTCCTCAGGAAAATGAAGTCCTGATCAAGGTTCATGCAGCGTCCGTGAATTCTTGGGACTGGGATCTGCTCAGGGGCAAACCGTTGCTCGTTCGTTTAGTGGGGGGCGGACTCTTTAAACCAAAATGCAAAATTCTCGGCGCGGACATTGCCGGCCAAGTGGAAGCGATTGGTGCAAACGTAAAGAAATTTCAGCCGGGTGATGAGGTGTTTGGCGACAATTCCATGACTGGTTTCGGGGGCTTTGCCGAATATGTCTGTGTTCCTGAAAAAGTGCTGGCGCTGAAATCCACTAAGATGACTTTCGAAGAGGCGGCGGCCATACCGCAAGCGGGCCTCCTCGCCCTTCAGGGTCTTCGTGACAAAAGACGGGTTCAACCGGGGCATAAGGTGTTGATCAATGGTGCCGGGGGCGGTGCCGGAACGTTTGCGATTCAGATGGCCAAACTCTATGGCGCAGAGGTGACGGCCGTCGACCACATGGCGAAACTTGATGTGATGCGCTCGCTTGGTGCGGACCATGTCATTGACTACACAAGGCAAGATTTCACCACAACGGGCAAGCGTTATGACCTTATTCTTGACAATGTCGCCCGTCGTTCCATTTTTGATTACGCGCGTGCCTTAAGCGCCACGGGAATTTTCGTCATGGCCGGCGGCGCCACGCCGACAATGTTACAGGTTGGGCTGTTAGGGCCGTTGATATCAAAGATGGGGAACAAGAAATTCGGGCTTCTGATGTGGTGCCCAAGCCCCAGCGATATGGACCATATGACAGCGCTTTTTGAGTCCGGCAAAGTCGCACCTGTTATAGATAGGCGTTACCCGTTAAATGAGGTCGCTGAAGCTCTCCGATATCTTGGAGGAGGACACGCCAAAGGAAAAGTCGTCATCACTGTGGAACATAACAACAAAACATAACAAAGAGCCGCATCCCACCGCTGTACCAAGTAGTTTTATAGTGATGGCACACTGAAGCGCCCCCTGAAATTGGACCACCGGTTGGAGTCTAGGCAGAAAGCAATGTGACCGCCTGCATTGCGAAATAGCTAATCACACCATCGGCTCCCGCGCGCTTAAAGCCTGTGAGGCTTTCCAGTATCGCCTCTTCTTCTGACAGCCAGCCGCGCTCACTTGCTGCCTTGATCATGGCGTATTCACCCGATACCTGGTAGGCGAAAGTCGGCATGGCGAACGCATCTTTGACCCGGCGCAGGATGTCGAGATAGGGCATGCCCGGCTTGATCAGGATCATGTCGGCCCCCTCATCGATGTCTAGCGCCACTTCGCGCAAGGCTTCATCGGAGTTGGCCGGGTCCATCTGGTAGCTGCGCTTGTTGCTTTTTAGGGTGGCGGAAGACCCGACTGCATCGCGGAACGGTCCATAAAAGGCGGAGGCGTATTTTGCGGCATAAGCCATGATCAGGGTTTGATGATGACCGGCTTCCTCCAAGGCGGTGCGTATAGTACCCACACGCCCATCCATCATGTCCGACGGGGCGATGATATCGCAGCCAGCTTCAGCCTGTATAAGAGCCTGGCGGGTCAATACGGCCAGTGTCTCGTCGTTGAGAATTTCACCACTGCCGCTCATCAAACCATCATGGCCATGATCTGTGTAGGGATCAAGAGCGACATCGCACATGATGCCAATTTCTGGTACGGCGTTTTTGATGGCCTGGGTCACCCGGCAGATGAGATTGTCCGGGTTGAAGGATTCCCTGCCATCCGCGCTGCGCAAAGCCGGGTCAGTGTAAGGAAAAAGAGCTATAGCCGGAACACCTGACTGCATGGCGGCTTCAGCGGCCTTGATCGCATGGTTGAGAGGCAATCTCTGGATCCCCGGCATTGAGGGGATGTCCTCCGGCGCGCCGGCGCCGTCTACGACGAAGAGCGGTTGAATCAGATCATCCGGTGTCAGTCTGGATTCACTGACCAGTCGGCGCGACCAGGGCTCCATTCGGCTGCGCCGCATCCGCGTGCCGGGAAAAGCGCCTGAAGGCGTGGTCTTTTGGAATCTGTTAATCATGTTACCTGTTTTTTTATCATGCCACTTCTACGATAGTCATGTAAAGCGACATATCTTAGCCAGTTAGTTTCTGTCCGGACTGTCTTAGTTTTCTCGCCGATTAACAACTCTTTAGCGATTGAAAGGCTATAGTTACTGCCCAACTGGATCGATGAGAGGTCCTGAGGATGTGGTGTTTTAGTATCAGTATTATAGGCCGGGCGTTATGACTTTGTCGAATGCGGTAGAAGTTCAATCAACAGAAAATAATGATGAGAGTTTGCGCGAAAATTATCTGCAAGCGCTGATCCTGATTGAGAGATTGCATCGTCAATTACTCGATGTGATTAAAGATGAATTCGACCGTAATGGTAAAACCGACATCAACAGTGTTCAGGCTTTGCTACTTTTCAATATTGGTGATTCGGAAATGACTGCGGGCGAATTACGCTCGCGCGGTCACTATCTCGGTTCGAATGTATCATATAACCTCAAGAAACTTGTGGAAGCGGGATACATCAATCATCAGCGTTCTGATATGGACCGCAGATCTGTCCGCGTGCGCTTGACGGATACCGGGCGCGAGGTGTGTGATCATGTGAACGCCTTGTTTGACCGTCAGCTTAAGTCAGTCGAAGAAATTGGCGGTGTGTCGCAGGACGATCTCGCCCATGTTAATAAAACGCTCTTCAAGCTGGAGCGTTTTTGGATGGATCAGATCCGCTTCCGGCTTTAAAGCGCCTCACAGCGTTTTCCCCCAAACGGCCTCGCCCCAGACACGCTTTCGTGTCACACTCCTGCACACTAGAGCGCCGTGCGCAAAAGCAAGCCCTCGGACTTGATCCGTGGGTGTGTGTGGTTTTGTGCTTAAAACGGCGTGACCAACAAGAACTAGAGCACCGCAAGTGATTCCAAAATAATGAGTGATGCTCTAACATGTGGTTCAGAGGGGCTTCATGGCTGACTTCGGTTTTGCTTTTCTGGAGCGCGCGCCATTTCTGGCGTTTGCCCACCGGGGTGGCGATGAAATTTGGCCTGAGAACACGATGGCGGCTTTTCAGGACGCGGTGGATCTGGGGTACCGTTACCTTGAAATCGATGTGCGCGCCACACGGGACGGTGTTTTGCTCGGGTTTCACGATGATAATTTTCATCGGATGGCGGGGCGGCCTGGCCAGGTGGAGGCCATTGACTATCGCGATATCCATACGGTGAAAGTCAGCGGGACGGAACCGCTCCCCTTGTTGGAAGATATCCTCGGCGCCTGGCCTGATATCTGTGTCAATATCGAACCCAAGCATGACAGCGCCGTGGATCCCCTGATCGCAGTCATCAAAAAAACGGGGGCGCTCGACCGGGTCTGTATTGGATCATTCACCGACCGGCGATTGACCCGGCTTAGAACATTGATGGGCCCAAAACTGTGCACATCCATGGGCCCGCGCGAAGTGGTGCGCTTGCGTTTGGCCAGTTTTGGCCTGCCGGTTGGGCGCTTTGAGGCGGCCTGTGTGCAAGTGCCCGTCACACACAAAGGCGTGACCATCGTGGATCGGCGGTTTATTGCGGCGGCCAGCGCCCGAAATTTGCCGGTTCACGTATGGACCGTCAATCAGGCGTTGGCGATGAAAAAGCTCATAGATCTGGGCGTTTATGGTATTATGACCGACCGGCTGCGCGTGCTTAAGCAAGTGCTGATCAGCCGCGGCTTGTGGACTGGCAGTTGAAACGGCCTGTGAAAATTCTAAGTTGGATCACATGAACTACGACGAAATCTTTCAAGCGGTAGTGGCGCAGGTGAAAGCCGAGGGGCGGTACCGCATTTTTGTCGATTTGGAGCGCTCAAAAGGCTCTTTTCCACTGGCGCGCGTTCATGGACAAAGCGGCGTGCAGGATGTGGTGGTGTGGTGCAGCAATGACTATCTCGCCATGGGGCAGCATCCAAAAGTCATCGCAGCGATGGAAGAGGCGTTACGCCGCTCAGGAGCAGGCTCCGGCGGCACACGCAATATCAGTGGCACCAATCCGGTGCATGCAGCATTGGAAGCGGAGCTGGCCGACCTTCATGGCAAGAGTGCTGCGTTGCTTTTTACCTCCGGCTATATCGCCAACACAGCGACGCTAAGCGCATTGACACGGGCCTTGCCGGGTGCACTGGTACTCTCGGATGCGCTCAATCACGCCTCAATGATCGAAGGCATGAGCCGGGGTGAGGCGGAAAAACGCATCTGGAGGCACAATGACCTGACGCATCTGGAAGCTCTGCTTGCGGCATGTCCCACGGACAGACCCAAAATCATCGCCTTTGAGTCAGTCTACTCTATGGATGGCGATATCGCGCCGGTGGGTGCTATCTGCGATCTGGCGAAAAAATATGGCGCCTTGACTTATGTAGACGAGGTCCATGCGGTCGGGCTTTACGGGGATCGGGGTGGTGGAATTGCTGAGCGTGATGGAGTGATGGACCGGGTCGATGTCATCGAGGGCACCTTGGCCAAAGCCTTCGGCGTGATGGGGGGATATATTGCCGCCAGCACGGCGCTGGTCGATGCCGTGCGGTGCTCCGCCCCGGAATTTATTTTTACGAGCGCGCTCTCACCAGTTTTGGTTGCAGGGGCGCTGGCCAGCGTACGCCATTTGAAAAACAGCCATGTTGAACGGGACGCCCTTCACGCGGGCGCCGCTACATTGAAAAAGATGATCGCCGAGCGGGGTTTTCCGATGTTGCCCTCGCAAAGTCATATCGTGCCGGTTAAGGTCGGCGCTGCGGTGCGCTGCAAGGCGGTTGCGGATTATCTGCTGGAGGACCATGACATTTATGTGCAACCCATCAATTATCCCACCGTACCGCGCGGCACAGAGCGACTGCGTTTTACGCCCGGACCGTATCATGATGGTGCTATGATGGGTGCGCTAATGTTAGCTCTTGATGCAGCTTGGGAACGTTTCGGGATCGAACGGGCAGCATGAACCGATGAGTGAGCAAAGCGATAGGGAAACAGAGATCGGCGAGGTCATCTTCGAGTTCTTATCCCTGGGCGCCTCGGTCAAAGTATCCGCGGTTCATGTCGCCACCCGCACCGAGGTCAGCATTGTCGGTCCTGAAAAGGCTTCGCGTGTTGCGCTTGAGCGCACCGCACTGGCCAAGCTGCGTTATGTGCTGAAAAAGAAAAAGGCAGAACCCGGCAGCTCCGGTATCGTGTGCTAAAAGGGGGAGCTCATCCATGAAACTCAGTCCCGTGGTGCGTACTGCACTTTTTGTTTCTAACCTGGAGCGCTCCCATCGGTTCTACGAAAACATTTTGGGGATTGAGCAAGTGTTCTTTGAAGGTACGCTCGACGATCCTGATTTGCCGGATCTTCTCGGACTGCCTGTGGGGCAGCGGATGCGTGCGAAAATACTCAAAATTGATGGGTGCGACCACGGCATGGTGGGCCTTTTCGAGGTGACCGGCGAGGGGCGGGTTGTTGCGGATCAGCCAGAGCGCTGCGCCCGTGTCGGTCAGGCGTGCCTGGTTTTTTACTGCGATGATCTCACGGAGCTCCATCAACGTCTCGCCGAGGGCGATCATCGCATCATTTCAGCTCCCCTCCCGTTTCAGGCGCCGGGTCGGGATACGCGGCGGGAAATGACATTTCTCGATCCTGATGGGATCATGATCAACGCTATCGAGCGGTCGCCGGTGGGCGCTTTTGTCGAGAGTTAGGGTTTTGACGCGCTATGGCATATGGCGCCGCTCACCAAGATATGGTAGAAGCCGCCCATTGCAGACACAGATAGCGGCATGACTTCTCAGATTTAGATCGAAGCGCATGATGCCAGCGCAGCCAGTGAGTGATCAGACCATGAGTGATATATTCTCCACCAGCCTTCGTGACTCCGATCCGGAGATTTTCGCCGCCTTGGGCGATGAACTCAGACGTGAGCAGGACCAGATTGAACTCATCGCCTCAGAGAATATCGTCTCCATCGCGGTGCTTGAAGCGCAGGGCAGTGTGCTTACCAATAAATATGCCGAAGGCTATCCCTCACGCCGCTATTATGGCGGATGCGAATATGTCGATGTTGCCGAAAGCCTTGCCATCGAACGCGCAAAACGCCTCTTTAAGTGTGGTTTTGCCAATGTGCAGCCTCATTCAGGCGCACAGGCCAATGGCGGAGTCTATCTGGCGCTGCTTCAACCCGGCGACACGATCCTCGGCATGAGCCTGGCGGCGGGGGGCCATCTCACCCACGGCGCGGCGCCCAATCTTTCGGGCAAATGGTTCAATGCGGTCCAATATGGCGTGCGCCGGGACGATCACCGGATCGATTATGATGAACTGCACAGATTAGCACTGGAGCACAGGCCCAAACTGATTATCGCCGGTGGATCTGCCTATCCGCGGGAGATTGATTTTCTGCGGTTTAGAAAGGTTGCTGACGAGGTCGGTGCGCTGCTCATGGTCGATATGGCTCATTTCGCCGGTCTGGTCGCCGCAGGCCTGCACCCCAATCCGCTGGAATTGGCCGATGTGGTTACTACCACCACCCATAAAACCTTGCGCGGACCGCGGGGCGGGATGATTCTCACCAATGATGAGGCTCTGGCCAAGAAAATCAATTCGGCGATCTTCCCCGGTCTTCAAGGCGGGCCGCTGATGCATGTCATCGCCGCTAAGGCGGTGGCGTTTCATGAGGCTTTGCAGCCTGATTTCAAGCGTTATGTGCAAGCGGTGATCGACAACGCCAAAGTGCTGGCGGAGACGCTCTCCAGGGGAGGTCTCGATGTGGTGTCGGGCGGTACCGATACGCATTTGGCGCTGATCGATTTGCGGCCCATGGGCCTCACCGGCAAGGCGGCGGAAGCCAGTCTGGAGCGGGCCGGGATCACATGTAATAAAAACGCTGTGCCCTTCGACCCTGAAAAGCCTTTCGTCACCTCAGGCATTCGCGTCGGTTCACCGGCCGGTACCACGCGCGGGTTTGGCGTCAAGGAATTCACCGAGATCGGGCAGTTGATGATTGAGGTGCTGAACGGTCTGGTCCGAAACGCGCAAGGCGATGCACAGATCGAATCCGCCGTCAGCCAGAAAGTGCTCGATCTATGCAAGCGGTTCCCGATCTATTCAGGTCTCACGAATTCGTCGCAGAGGAATTAAAACGAGATGCGCTGCCCTTTTTGCGGAAATGAAGATACTCAGGTTAAAGATTCCCGCTCGGCCGAAGATAATGCGACGATTCGACGCCGGCGGCTTTGCACTGCATGTGGCGCGCGTTTCACCACCTTTGAACGGGTTCAACTGCGCGAACTTGTGGTGATCAAATCAAACGGCAAACGGGCGGCTTTTGAACGGGACAAGCTCATGCGTT
Organism: Alphaproteobacteria bacterium; assembly: GCA_021774915.1. GTDB lineage: Bacteria > Pseudomonadota > Alphaproteobacteria > SMXP01 > SMXP01 > JAJFIM01. Next base: position 3,518 of record JAJFIO010000235.1, on the reverse strand, counting down.
CAGTTCAGATCGCTCTGCGTAAACGGCCGGTGGAGCCTGAACGGATCGAGCGCATGGTATCTGGCCTGGTGCGGCGTCTGGAAAGCATGGGGGAGCCGGAAATCCCCTCCAGCGTGGTGGGAGAATTAGTGATGGAGGGTCTCGGCACGCTTGATGATGTTGCCTATGTCCGCTATGCCTCGGTCTATAAAAACTTTCGCGAAGCCCGCGACTTTGAACAATTTCTAGGCCGCTTAAGCGATCCAAACTAAATCGGGCGCTTTTAGAACGAACATTTGGAATCAAACCGACATGAGCCGATCCGCTCACAATACAGCTTTGGCGCGTAGCGCCGCCCGTTTGGCCTGCCTACAGGCCCTCTACCAGATGGAAATCAGCGGTGGGGACGTCAATGACGTGGTGGATGAGTTTGTCGCACATCGTTTTAGCGGCGAAAATGGTAATGCTCAGCACACAGACGTAGAATATTTTTCTGAAATCACGCACGGCGTCATTTCGACTCAGGTGCAAGTCGATAATCTTATAGAATCTGTGCTGGCAACAGGGTGGACGCTGAGTCGACTCGATAGCACTCTGCGCGCGCTTTTGCGATCGGCGACATTCGAACTGATTGAACAGCCCGACATTCCGGCGCGTGTCGTGATCAATGAATATGTCGATATAGCTCATGCCTTTTTTGATGCTGTCGAGCCTGCTTTCGTCAATGGCGTTTTGGATCGCTTGGCCCACGAAATCCGCGCCGATGAATTTCGTATAATGCAAGAGCCGGATGATGATGCCTCCGCACGAAAAAGCTAAATCTGCCTTGAAGGCCGGCCAGATTGCGGGGCGGCGGCGCAGTGAATTTGCGATCATCGAGGATTATTTTGCACCTTTGACGCAAGGTGATCCGCTCGCCTATGCGCTTAAAGATGATGCGGCGATCATTCACCCCATGCCTGGCATGGATCTGGTGGTGACGGTCGACGGCATGGTCGCCGGGGTTCATTTTTTACCCGATGATCCGCCTGAGGAGATTGCGCAAAAACTCCTTCGTGTAAATTTGTCGGATTTGGCGGCCAAGGGCGCTGAACCCTTATCTTACGTTCTCACCTGTGCCTGGCCGCGGGATTTGAGCCTGGAGTGGATTGAACGTTTTGCTCAAGGGCTTAGCGCAGATCAAAAACGTTTTGGTATTCATCTTATTGGCGGCGATACGGTGGCGACGGACGGGCCATTGACTTTGAGCCTGACCGCCTTCGGACAGACGCCGGAAGGAAGCATGATCCGGCGGGGGGGCGCCCGGCCCGGTGACGTGGTATGCGTTTCGGGCGCCATTGGCGATGGGGCGGCGGGCCTGCGCATCGCCCGTGGTGAAGCTTGTGAGATTGACGCGGCGGGCAGGGATTATCTGCTCCAGCGCTACCGCCGCCCTGAACCCCACCTGGGCCTGGGCCAGGCCTTGCGGGGGATCGCCCATGCCTGTGCGGATGTCTCGGATGGCCTGTTGGCGGATGCGGCGCATATAGGACAGGCCTCAGGTGTCAGGCTTGTCCTGCAAGCAGCGAAGGTGCCTCTTTCGGCTTCGGCCCAAAGTACAGGCCTTGATCGGGTGGCGCTGATCACCGGCGGTGATGATTACGAATTGCTGTTCACGCTGGATGTAAAAGCCGCCGGAGCCCTCTCTGCGCTTTCAATCGAGACGGGTGTGGCGCTCAACGTCATAGGCCGGGTGGACCCAAGACAAGGTACGAAATCGGGCGCTTGTCTGCTTAATGAACAGGGGCGGGAAATCGAGGTTGCCGAGATGGGATACCAGCATTTTTAGAGTCAGGTTGGCGGTCTCAAGTGTAAAGCCCGATCAGCTCAAAGGTTTTACCGCCTAGTCCTTCTTTGAATGTGGTGACGCCCCGCGCTGAATCGGGGTTAATGCCGCCTAGATCCAAGTCTTCAATACCCCGCTCTTTCAACTCCATCATCGCCCGCCATAGCAACAGATGATGAGCGCTGACCTTTCGGCCTTCTTCGGAAGTGTATCCAATCTGATAGGTAGCGGATTTGCCATGCAGCAGCACCAGGATACTGGCGACGGGTTCACCGCCCAATGTTGCCCGCAGCATCAGCACCTGATTTTTAGGGCGGGAGCAGATTACCAGGGATTTGACAATATCGACCGAAGGTCCGGGATAGCGTCGTGCCCGGCGATCGGCTTCATAATTTTTCAGTAGCCAGCTCAAGTGATCGGCTTTGTTGTCATTCTCTACCCGCATGGGCGTGCGTTCCGCACTGTTGAGATGGTTCCGCCAATTTCGTTTGAGATTCTGGCGAATTGTGTTGGCGTCGGGTTTGAGATCAACCCAGATAGATTGATAACCACGTGATTTATATCGGAAGTCAAGGCGGCCGAGTGTCTGTTTCAGCGGTTCATCCATGAGCACTTCGGGCATGATACGGCGCCAACGGCCAATGCTGCGGGGGAAGGCTTGTGTGAAGGCCTCAAAAAAAGAATCCCACATGGCGCGCGGGACGGGAGCGTCAAACCACAGGGGGCCACGGTCAAGGATGACGACATGAAACAGGCGGAAGAATTTGATTTCTTGAATTTGCAGCAGGCCCAGTTCCCTCTCCCCATCCATGATGAGGCCGAAACGCGTCATTTTATGTTCGATCGCCCGCATTGTTTGCGCATAAGGCCAAGTTTGGATGAGATTTGAACGAGGAATTTGCGCTAGACGTTTTTCCCAGTGTTCCACGGTGCAGGTGTTCCACGCTAAGCTCAGCTTGAGTGGGGCCTTGCCCTGATCGTCCCTGGGAGGGGCAGAGGAGGGAAGTGGCGGCTCATAGAGCTTTTCAGACGCTGGTTTTTTTACCGTAGAATTCCTCACAAGCGTTCTGACCATCCGAATCATTGATGAAAAGAAGCAGTATACCCAATGACGGGCTTAATATGAGGCAAATGAGAAGGCTGCATATCCGCTAAGCCCCCCACGGACTTGATCCGTGGGTCGTAGGCGGGAACCGGATTTGCAGATAAAATGTATGGTAAAATAAAATGATAGAGCTCCAACCCGGTAAAACCGGGCTGGAGCCCGCTTATATTAATTTTTCAAGCCGCGCTGCCGCCGCCGCAGGGTGACGAGTGTAGCCAGACCTATGCCAAGAAAGGCCAGGGATGCGGGCTCAGGAACGTCTTCGGCTTGAGGGCGCTGAGCCACCTTCCCATCAATGATGATTTCAGAGATGGAAAAACGCCGACTTGGGGAAAATTCGTAGGCGGTAAAGTTGGACAGGGTGAGTGATGAAACGGCAATATTGGAAAGACCGGCCGTAACAAGATCAGCCCTATCATTGATGAGATTGCGCGTTCTCGAAGAGGCAGGCCCGAAACCGGTGGTGACTATATTTTGAGTCATGGCGCCAATCATAATGTCAAAGCCGTTCAACGCGCCGGGAATTGAATTCCCGGAGGAGCCGTGATCGCCGCCATAGAGATCGATGGTGTTTAACAAATAAGCCTGATCAAAATACAACGTGATTGA